>DATJII010000155.1:0-9272 GCA_035493435.1 Candidatus Limnocylindria bacterium
GCCTTATCCACCCGCACATGCTCGATTGCCTGCCATGCTGCCAGCAAGACCCACGCGGCCCCCAATAGGCCGTACACCAACTGGCTTCGGCGGGCGAGTTCGAGCGTCATGGGTGGATGGGTTTAGCGTTTCTTCTTTTTCTTGTCGTCCGCATCGTCAGGTTTCACCGGAACCTTGTCGAGGAAGCGATCAAGCTCCTTTTCGGTGGTCGGCTCGTGTGACCAGGACCGCGCCTTTTCCTTCTCGGACATCTCGGCTAATTCTCCGGGCGAGCGCACAATATAGGGTGTAAGGAAGATCAAGAGTTCGTTCTTGTCGCTCGACTTGGTCTTGCGCTTGAACAAATTGCCCAGCAACGGAATGTCGCCCAGGAACGGGATCTTGCTCTCGCTCGTGGCATTGTCGTTCTTCATCAAACCACCAATGACGACGGTTTGGGAATCCGGCGTGATAACCACCGTGTCGGCGGAACGAACGTCGATGACCGGGGCATTCACCGCCGCCGAAATCTGCACGGTGGAATCCGTGCTGCGCGAGGAGATTTGCGGCGCCACAATCATCTGGACCAATCCATCGGAGGTCACGTAGGGCGTTACTTTCAAGATGATTCCGACATCCGTATAAGTAACCGAGTTGATGGAGTTACCCAACGAGTCATAACGGACGCCCGTGATGAGCGGGACCGATTGGCCGATGACGATGGTGGCCGGTTGCCCATCCCGTGCCATGACTGACGGGCGGGACAGCAACTGGGATTTACCCGCCTGTTGAATCGCCCGCAAAGTGGCTTGGAAATCCTTCCCCAAGACCTGGTATAATCCCGCGCCGCTGGGCACCTGGTTAAAGGCGCTCACCGGCTGCCCGAGGGAATTGAGGACGCTATTGGAAGCCCCCTGATTTAGCGCCGAAGCACCGAAGACGTTGGCGGCGTTGGCCCCCGTCGTACCATTGACCTTGCCCGCCCAGCCACCTTCGACACCGATATCCAGGGCGTCGCTATGCTGCACTTCCAGGAAAACGACCTTGATCAATACCTGCGGCCGGGGGCGATCCAGGCTGGTGATCACCTCGTTGACCGACAGCATGGTTTTTTCGTCGGCGATCACCGTGATGTTGTGGGTGTCCGGATCGACCGAGATGATGGCGCTGCCGACGGCGCCGTTGGGATTATAGACGTTCTGAGACGAAGAGCTGCCACCCCGGTTGCCTCCGCCTCCCCCGAAACCACCACCGCCAAAACCGCCGCCGCCCCCGAAACCGCCGCCACCACCCTGGCGCTGCTGCGCCTGGGCACCGGCCGCCAGCCCGAGGCAGGCCGCTGTGATGGCCGCCGCGCGGGCCAAGCTATTATATCGAATTTTCATGCGATGCACCTTGGATAAAAAATGATTAGAATGTGGTCCCGCCGCCGCGATTGCCGCCCGTTCCCAGTCCCGAGCCGATGGTGGAACTGCCGGTCGAATTCTGGCTCTGTTGCACCCGGTTCATGAGCGCGCTGTTCTGCGTTGAGGAACTGCGATTGTTCCGGCTGGTGTTGTTGTTCTGGAACATGTCCTGCAATACCGGGAGCACTTCCTGCGGATCCGCGTTCTTTAAATGGAAGACCTGAACAGTCGTTTCCTTGGGCGACTTGTTGTCCAGTTGGTCGATCATTTCCTGAATCTGCCCGATGAGGTCCTTGGAAGCCGTCACCACGATGGAAGACGTGCGTTGGTCCGGCACCGCGACGACCTGTTGCCGCCGCTTGAGCCGCTGGCTCTGGGCCGTAGACCCAGTCCCGCCACCGCCGCCACGAGCGCCACCACCAGCTCCTCCGAAGCCGCCGCCTCCGAATCCGCCACCCCCAAAGCCTCCGAACCCTCCAAAGCCACCTCCACCAAAACCACCCCGGCCAGCGTTGCCGCCGCCAAATCGAACGGGAGTCTGGGCTTGGGAACTACCCTGGTCGGAAAAAAGGCTGGCGAGAAGATTGGACATCTCCACCGGATCCGCGTGGTTTAGATGAAACACCCGGATAGCCGTTTCATCCTCCGCGCTGGAATCGATCGCCTTGATGATTTCCGCCAAATGATGAATGTTGGCCTGGGTATCCGTGACGGCAATGGAATTGGCGGCGACGTTGGCCACGATCGTCGCGTTGGGTGAAACCATCGGCGCAATGTCCTTGGATAACTGTTCGGCCTCGACAAAACGGATCGGAAGTATCTGGGTCACGATCTCGTCGTTCTTGGGAATCTTCGCCGGATCGGCCCCAATTTTCACCGGGATGTCCCCGTGGATGGCGTCCGACTTGTTGACAATAGTTAGTTTGCGCCCGTTGCGAATGGCCGCGTAGCCATTCTTGTTGAGCACGGAGTTCAACAAATCGATGGCTTCCTCCTGCGTCACTGGATGATTGCTCCAGACGTCCACCTTGCCCCGCACAGTGGTATTTAGCTGTATGATGAATCCCGCCGCGTCACTCAGGTAGTTCAACACGGTCTCGATGGGCGCGCCCCGGAAGTTCAGACGGAGTTCCTTGGGCGAGCCGCTGGCCGCGTCCTCCGGCGGCGTGGCCGACGAATCGGGCGTGGTGGGTTCCACCACGGGCTCGCCCACGCTGTTGACGGCGGTGGTGGCGGGTGGTTTGGCTGCCGCCTGTGACTCTTCAGCCTCGGTGTCGCCCCCACCCTGCACGACAGCGGGAACGTCATTGGTGGTGGGCGGCTCGGTCTGGGCCATCGCTGTCGCCAGCAAACCCGACACGCAGCCAACGGATAATGTGCGTAGGATCAGGGTTCTCATTTCAATTCCTGTTCTCTCTGTTGCATGAGTTTCTTGAGGACGTCGTTCACTTCTCCAGTGGGCGCACTGGGTGTTGCGCCGCCATTCGTTCCAGACTCGGTACTTGCGTGGGAATAGGACGCCACCTCATCCGAGGCAACACGGGTCCAGTGCCCATCATCCTGCTTTCGCATCTGCATACCGACTCGAAGTTCTATTTTGTTGGTGCCTGCCACCAGAATCGCCCCCGTGGGTGTCACGGATTTAACCGTATATCCCGCGATCGTTTCCGAGAGTTTCAACGTCTTCTGGTAAGAGGACGAAGTGCCATCGAAGAAAGCGAAATAGCCCTTCGGATAGCTCATCGTCCCTACCAGGGTAATCGTTTCTGAAGTCTTGGGTGCGGGGCGATTCTCTCGGTCGCGCTGCCGACGAGACGTGCGGCTCTGGTTAAAGATGTTCCGCTGGCTGACAATCCGGAACGAATTGAAATCGTTGGCCGGCGTCTTCGGTTTCTCGTCCGGTTCGGTGGATTCCCCTTTCGCCGCCGTGACCGGCTTGCTTCCACTCTCAGTCTTGGTGGTCGGCGTGGACTTCTCCGCGGAAGCAGGTTTGTCAACCGGCACCGGCTTCTCAGCGGGCGTTTCGTCCGCCCCGTAGGCGGTCGCCGTGAGGAAAAGCGCAACCGCCGACAGCGGCAGCCAGCGGCAAATCTTCAAATGGATCGAGGGAAGATTCATTGTTGTTCGTGCGAAAGTACCAGGCCGCTTACCAGCAGCCCCAGGGTGAGCTGCTGTCCGGCGTTGTCGTGTGCGCTTAATTCCACGGACTCGAGCTTGAGAGCCATGGGATCGCTTTCGATGTCGTAGAGAAACTGGGTGAGAGTCTGGAGATCGCCGGACGCATCCACCCGGCATTCCAGGGTCATATAATCATCCGATTCCCGCTTCCACTGGGGCGTCACGCCCGTGATGGTGACCCGGCTCTTCTGGGACCAACTGTCGAAGGCCTTCAACATTTGCTGTTCTGCCTGGGAGGTATTCACGGGCAGCGTGTTGGTCTGCTTGCTGGCCCAGTCATCCCGCAGATTCTGTCCCCGGCCGATGATTCCCTTGCCTCGGGCGATTTTTTGTTCCAACGCTGCGATTCGGTCGGTCCGCGCGCGCCAGACACTGGTCAATGGTTTGATGACGATGCTATCCAAGGCGAACAGTCCGCCAATGGCGATTACTGCGATGACGAGCCATTGCTGGCGATTTTCAATTTTCACTGTTGCCTCCGTCGTTCCAATGGAAATCAAAGGTGAACTCCACCGGGCTCTTGCCGCGCATCTGGTCTACTTTCAGGTTCAGGACTCCGTCCACGCCCTGCAACTGGGAACGGGTTTTCAAAAAGGCCGCCGTGTTCTGGGCCACCCCCGAGCAGGTCACCACTGAGGTGTTGCGAATCTCTATAATCTTGGCCGAAACCGAACCTTCCTCCGGGAATGACTCCGTCATCAACTTGAGGATGCTCAGGCAGCGGAACGAGTCGTCGAACCACGGACTGTACTGGCGGATTTGTTGCTGGACGGACTCCAGGTCCGCCACCTTTCCCGACATCCGACTCCACTCCCCTTCGAGGGATGAGAGCTTATACTGCTGCACCCCAAAGGCGGCCAGGGTGATTAAAACCAGGAACCCCACGAGTGCGCCGATCATCTGGAGCCGTCCGGAGGAATACTTCTGCACCAACTGCTGCCACGGAGTCACCTTCGGCGGCAAGAAGTCGAAGGGAATCTCCTCGTGGACCAGCCAGCGGGCGGCAAAGCTGAATGCGGGTGAGACCGTCACCCCGGAAGGGAGTTGCACCGAAAATTCGTTTGGGCGATAGGCCGTCACCGCCATCACCTCGATACCCATCGGTTCCATGCGTGCCCGGCTGTCGCCTGCCAATCGTTCGGCGAGGTCGCGTGGCCCATATATACGCACAGAGCGCACCGCTTCCTGGATGCCGGCTGGAAGCTGGCCCAAGGTAATCCGGATTTCCCGCAACAAGAGGTCCGAGCGGATGGAGCGACGAACACCTTCCGTCTCGAAACATCCTTCGATCGTTCGGAAGGACACCACACCGCCTCCGGCGGTAATCTGCAAGTCGACCTGGGAATCTCCAATCACCAGGGCCAGGACACCTTCCGATAACTTTGAACTTGGCGCCTCCAGGACCGAGATTCCGGGCGAAAAACAGAGCGGCTTCAGTTTGGCGTGCTCCAATGCCTTTTCTAGCAATCCTACATTCGCCAGCGGAATACCAAGAGAGGTGGCGTATCGCTTTTCGGTGACGCTTTTAAAGCGTGAACTTGCCACGCTCAAGCTAGTGACATCCGAAGCAAAGCCGCGCTCGGTTTCGACCTGGAGAAAATCGGCGACGTCGGCCTCGGGCAAATCGGGGATGTCGGTCGAGATCGTCAAGGCCCACTTGCCGGGCAGACACACCACGCAGTTTCGTTCACGGACTCCCGCCGCATCCAACTGGTTGCGTATCTCCCGGCCCATGAGCTCGGGTTCCGCCGTCAGGAGGTTGAGCGTCAACGTGGCGGAAAACTGCTGGAGCAACTGCAGCGCGCCATTCGTTCGGCGTACTACCACGCCTTCCATTTGGCTGCCATCGAACGAAAGCGCCAGGATCGTCATCGGGCGTTTTCGCTTCTTGGGAGCCGATTTCTTTGGGTCAATCATCGGAAATCCTTTGCTAATAGGGTTTCGCGGACCTTGTCACCCAAGGCCCAGCCGAGCCGGCTGAGATCCTGGCGGGAAACAATCCGCACCGTGCCATCGCTGATATCAAAAATAAACTTCACCCGTCGATAGCCTCGACCGAAGGGCCCGACAGCGGCAATGTCCGCAGTAAATTGGTACGTCTGCGTAGTGACATAATCACCCGCCTGGAGGGTCTGCAGGATGGCCGAATTGGCGCCCAAGGCTTCCACGATCCAACCCGGACTGGTCAGACTGCCAGGATTGCTCCTGCGATAATCGACCACCTGCTGCGCAGTGTTGACATCCATTCCCGGGAGGCAGCCGATCACCGCAGCACTGGCCGTATTAATATTAACCCGCCCCTCGGTGAAGGTGTTAGTGCTGAAGGCCAGGTCGCCATATACCAGCCCGAATTCCGTCGGTGTCATCCGGCTCAGGACGTAAAATTGCAGGGGGCTTCGAATCTGGGTGGTTCCGAGAAGATTGTTTACTTCCATCCCGCGGCTCGTCCCCAACTTCGCCTGGAGAAGTTGCAGGCGGGAAGCGTTGTCCATGACGTTGGTGCGGGAACTTCCATCGGAGTGCATGTTCGGTTCCCGGCTGAACACCGTGAACATATCAATGAGTCCACCATCCGCCTTGCCGTCGCCGTCCTCATCCTTTTCGTTTCCGTCCAGGATGCCATTCCGATTCAAGTCTTCCCCCCCCACAATCAGGGGATCGGCCCCATAGAGCAGTCGAATCTCTTCCACGCTTTCAAACGGTGAAGCCTTCATTCTATAGGGTGATTTGGCCATCGAATAGTACATCTGGGTACTTCCCGTGCCATTGGTGTCGCGCCAGTCCACAATGGCCTGGCTCAGGTCGGTGGTCATGCGCGGCACCCAGTAAAGCATGTTGCTGGTGACGGTATTTAGATTCAGCTTGGACGACTCGTCAATCAATCCAAATGTCACCTGCGTCTCGCGGGTATTGGAATTCGTCGTGCGTCCAATGAGCCAGAAGCGGGAATCGCCGATGGGGACCGCCTCCGACCGGTAAAGCGACGGATCGGGCATCGCTCCGTTGGTGGCATAGGTGGTCAGAATATACGTAACATACCGCGCAGCCCCCTCGATCGCCTGGTCCGCCGACTGTCCCGCCACACGGTTGTCGGCGGCCCGCAATTCCATGGACATGGAGTGGGCGAAATAGAGGGTAATGGCAACCAACCCCAGGCCGATCCACAAAACAATCACCAGCACGGACCCGGCCGATTTCATTCGGTGGGCGTGGCCTGGTTGAATGGAAGGGTGAAGGATCATTCAGCTTCCGGTGGTCTGGCTCGCCATCTGGGTGGCACGAGGGGTTGAATCGATGGGCACCACCAATTCGATGGGCTGGCGGCTACGCGCATCGCCGCCACGGTTTTTCGACAAATTGATGCGGATACGGACCGCTGTCGGCATATTGGTATCACCCAAGGTGGTATCCCAGGTGGTCCGCCACCGCGTGCCGTCATAGCATTCGAGGTCGAACGAATCGACTTCGCCCATCATCCATTGTTCTTCCGGTGTCGGAGTGACCGTCGCCAACAGGTTGCGCGTTACCGTTCGGACCAAATCCCTTCCGCCACGCGGAGACTGGACGGTCGGAGCGCGCAAGCCATAGGTCACCCTTTGGATTTCCCCCCAGGGCTCGGTATCCCGGAGGACTCCGGTCGCCGAGAACATTTCGATGGAGACACTCTGGCTCAGCCCAATGGTGGAAACATCCCCCACCCGGAAATCGCCGGCGAGCACGCTATTCGTCGTGGATGGCACCACGCAGAGCAAATCACGGCGCAGGATATCAACCGCTCGATCAATGGGCGCCGCCTCTTCGATCATATCCGTGGTTCGTTCGCGCAGCCTCATCGCGCTAAAAAACGCCGCATTCACCGCCGCCAGCACGATTGCCGCAATACCCATGGCCAGGATCAACTCGATGAGGGTAAATCCGGACCGGCGGCAATTATAGGAAAGCGGGCGTTTCACCGGTTATTGTTGTGGGTTCACCAGGGTTGAAGATCGAAAGGCGAAGTCCCGACCCTGGGCCAAAAACTTCACTTCCGCAGTGAGCGTTTGCATCGCGTCGACCTGCCACTGCTCCTTCCGGACGGTCCAACGATACTCGTGTCCGCTCTCATAAGCGGTGCCCGACTGCATCGCTTGGTTCCAATTGGTGGTCACGATGGCTTCATTCAAAACCCGGTCCGCCACCCGGCTAGCCTCGCTCTTTCGTTGTCCCACTTCGCCAGCACCGGACGCGACACGCAGCCCTTCCACCGCCACCGGTATAACAATGGCCAGGAACATCAGGGCAGCCAGCACTTCGGCGAGGGTAAACCCAGCCGTCCGCCGGCCTCTCGGGCGCCGGCCGTTAGCGGGTATATTGTATCGCATAAAAAAGTCGGTTGGTGGCGGCCACGAGCCACAACATGCTACCGTCCGAAGCGAGAAGCTTCAGGGCCACCGGGCTGGATTCGTCAATCGTGCCGTCTGGCAGGAATCGCACCGCCGGAAGCTTTCGACGATTGACCGCCACTGGCGCCGCATTGGGAGCTTCCAGCCGCAAGGTACTATCCAGGGAGAACTCGGTCGCCTTGGCATCATTGCCTTTGGAAGGCATCTCCTCTTCAATTCCATAGCTTCCCCGGCTGGAATCGATCCACAAGAGAACCGGCATGCCGTCGCTAACTGCCCGGCTTTGTCCAGCACGGGATAATGAGAGCAGGCGCCGCGCCTCGGAATCCAACGCCCGGCCCCGAAAAAAAGCCGCCAGCATTGGGGCCGACATGGCCACCGCAATGGCCAGGATCGTCAAGACGAGGATCAGCTCAATGAGAGTGAACCCCTTCATGACCGTCTTGGTCCCCAGGTCGGCGGCAAGTCGCATTACTTTTTCGTGGTCCAGTTGCAAATGTCGTCTTCCGTACCTGGCCGGGAATCCGGTCCGGGCGAGGAAAGGTCGTACGAACTGGGATTGTGGCGGCCGGGAGCCTCGTACACATAGTCGTTGCCCCAGGGATCCTTGGGCACCACGTCGCTCTTCATATAAGGCCCGCGCCAGTTCTTGGAATCGCGGGGCTGCGTGATGAGATCGGCGAGGCCGGTCTTCTTCTTGGGGTAATAGCCATTGTCGACTTCAAAGGCATCCAGGGCGGTGCCGAAGGTTGAAATCTGGGTGCGGGCGGCGCTTTCGCGGGCCTCCTCGGTGCGGCCGGAAATCTTGGGCACCACGATGGCCGCCAGGATGCCTAGAATGGTCAGCACCAGAAGCAGTTCGATAAGGGTAAAGCCCCGGTTGCGGTCGGCGCGCCTTGCGCCGGGCGATGAATGATGGGTTGTCATACTGGATAGCGCTTCTAACGTCATTTGATATAGTCTTGTAGCGAGAATATCGGGAGCAGCATCCCGATGAAAATGGTGCCAATAAAGCTGGCGATCAGGAAAAGCATGAGTGGCTCGGCGAATGCGACCGCAGTCTTAAGTTGCCGGTCAAGATCCCCTTCCGTGACGGTGGAAATGCGAATCAGTTCCACGTCCAGGCGCCCGCTTTCTTCCGCCACCGAAACCATTTCGAGAATGGAGCTGGGAAACAGTCCACGGCAGTCAGCCAGACTCTGTCCCAGACGCCCGCCTTCCTGTACACGTTCAATGGATCGCGCGACGGCATCCACCAGGATCTGGTTGCCAATGGATTTGCGCGCCACGTTCAAGCCCTGGACCAAGGGAACTCCCTCCCCGAGGA
>DATJII010000156.1:0-11729 GCA_035493435.1 Candidatus Limnocylindria bacterium
GCCGCCCACCTTCGCGATGAGTTTCAGCTTGATCGTCGCCGCACCGGGCATCGGCATCAGGACGCCCACACTATCCCCTTCGCGCCACAGCCGGGCGTCGCCCTTGCCCACCGTAAACTCCTGCAATCCCACATCCTTTCCAAACAGTGCCGTCGTCTGGTTGGTGCCGGTGGCGCTGAGTTCCAGCGTGACATCAAAAACGGCGGACCGTTCACCCGCCTCGCCTACGAATTGGGCGCTGGTGATGGAGAGCGGCCGAACCACTGGGCTCACGGCCGCTTGAAGTTTCGGAATTGGAATCAGAAACCACCCCAGCAAAAGTAGCGTCGCAACGGAGGCCGGCACGGGAGGCGGCTCGATCGCCGGTGTGGTCTTGAGCCAAGGTCCGATCACCCGCTTCAAAACCCACGCCATCGCAATAAGTCCTACCAAGGGAACCAGGGCGATCAGGAACAAATGCAGGACCTCCCAAGCCACGAAAAGGCTGACGGCACCGACCAACGCCAGACTCCAGCCGACAGCGGACCAAAAAGCTTGGGGCGACGCCCGACGCCCTTGCAACCATATAAGCAGTATGCCGGCAACAAACGTGGATGCCTGGAACAGGCTACGCAGGATCACGAACGACTTACTGGACATGACCTGCAAACGAATGGCGGCGGGCTGGCCACTGAGATTCAACGTCCGGGTAAAGGCGAAATGACGGCCACTCTTGGGGATCTCGATCTTCAAGGAACGCAATCCCACCGCCGTCGGGGCTCCCTGCGCTCCCGTTATCCCGGCGCTGGTCACGGGGGCTGCCTGAATCGGAGGTGCCGATGGTTCGGGCATATCCTTGGTTTCACTCTTGGCGTCCAAGGCGGCTTCGACCTTCCCCCTGAAGCCACCGCCCATCGGGGATAGCGAACTATATCGCCGCCGAAGCGCGCCATCCGTCTGCTCCTTGCCTTCCATCACATTGGTCGCCGACGCCACCAATTGCGCCTGCTGGCTGGCCAGCATTTTACCAAGGGAATCGGAACTGATCTGCTGGACACTGCCGTCGCCTAGCAGGACCTCGATCCTGCCGTTCACCGACGAACCGTAAGCCATGATGGTGGTCGGCTCGAGCTCCGTATGTCCCGCGCCCAGATAGATATAATACTCGCCGGTATCCGGGTGGCGGAGGATTTTTTCACTGCCTATCTCGGACCTCACCTCGTCGAGGGATTGGGGATACTTTCCATCGTGCTCGCCCGCAAATGTCCGGAGGGCCAATCCAATATTTTTAAGATTATTGACCGAATTGATCCGTTGGGCCCGGGACTTCGCCTTTGACAACGCTGGCAATAACATGCCAGCCAGGATGAACGCCACCGCACCCACGGCCATGACCTGAGCAAAACCCCGGAATCCCCCCTTTCTTACGGCCCTTACCATCCCGAGCAGCAAGGCACCCGCCACCGTGCCAAAGACCAGTTGCGCCGCATAGTTATGCCAAAATTCGGAGTAATACCGGGTGAAGCGTCCCCAGGCTTCATGCAAGCCATAGGTCGTTCCCCGGGCGGCCACCATGTTCCCACCGAAGCCATCCAGGTGCTGGCTGGTCGGGGCGTAGATTTCCCATTCGGCGTACGTGCCAGGCACGTCGGTGCTGGGGGCCCGCAATTCCACGGACCTGGGCCAGAATCCACCGGAACGCTTGAACGGTTCCATTTGCTGCGCATAAGTAAGATCCACCGCAAACGCACGGTCCCGATCCACGTTGCGCGGCAACGAAACGAGCACCCAATCGCCGTCCCGGTCCGCTTTCACCGGCTCGCCGTCCACCGCCACACCCCACAAGGTTGCCCCGTTCGGGAGCAGGAAGCGTTGGTACTGCCGGTCGTTGTTCTTCACCATGAAGGAGGCTTGGGTCAGCATCTCCCCCTGGTCCGTCACGACACTGCGCAATTCGGCGCGATCGGCAATGGCATCCAGGACCTTCAATTGCTCGTGCCGGGTGACCTCCAGTTTAAGGTCAAAAGCTGTCCCCTCGTATCTTCCCGCCAGCACCACCTGCCGGGTGATCAAGGTCCGGTCCACTTGGGAAAGTTCTGTGGGGTCAATGGGCCTCAAGGGCTCGACAAAGGCGCCCGCTTTGACTTCCAACCCGCTGGCGGCTGTGACCGCCAGGGTTCCCGTCTCGCGCTCAACCCCCAGCGGATGTGCGCCTCCGGCATCAAGGACGGCCTTGTTGGCGTCAAAGGGATAATCATACGTCACCACCAGGGTATAGGCATCCCAGGCCTTGTCCTGGAGCGAAACGGTCCAAAGATTCGTCTCGTGGTCCGTGCGGCGAATATTTGCGCCAATGAATTCCACGTTGCGCCAATGCGCGGGCACCCGGACGCGAAAGGCCTGCAGTCCTTGGTTGATGATGGCGTAACGCAGGGTGGCACTTCCGCCCACCAGGCCGTCACCCACCGTTACCAAATCGAAGATCTCCGCCACCACCCGCGCAGGCGGACGTTCCGCCGCCAGGGTAATCTTCCAGTCGCCAATATCCGCCCGATATCCCAACACGTCATCGCCACGATCTGGAAGGGACCCCGCCGGAATCTCCCGGGCGCGGGTCATCGATCCTGTCTTTAGGGTCAATCCCGGAGCAGCGCTGGCACCGATCATCGCCGATTCCTTTTCCGCCCCGGTAATTCGCAAAGGGTCGACCACGATCTCCGGCGGCAGATTGGTCAGGGCTTTTTCGAGCAGGATCGAGAGCTTGACCCCGCCAATCGCGCGACGGCTGAAATCGATTTTCAGGCGATTGGTGGTCACGCGCCAGTCGTCCACGCCATCGCCGGCTAGTTCCGCCACAGTGAAGCCCGCTGGCACTTCCGTTTCCACCGAGTACAGACCCGCTTTCTCAATCGCCAAGGTCAACCGATGCCCGATCCGTAGTCGGGTGTCTTCCAAGCGGACACCCACCCGATCTGCCACGGTCACCACGGGAGTGACCCGGCCCAGCGAAATTCGTATCGACGCCGGGCGGGCCGCAAATTGGAACGCGGCTGTTTCCCCCTTCTCGCCATCCACCTGCCGCAAACCCGCAAAGGATTCCACCTTCGCTACCACATCTTCCTCGGCGAGACTCCAACGGCCCGTCTCACGCTGCAATCCCAAGGGTTGCGGAACCGACAAAACCAAAGCCGTGGGCAAGGGAGGAACAGCCACCTCGGTCAAAAGGACCAGCGTGGCAGTTTTCTCGATGGAGCGCAGGAACTCCACCGTCAGGATCGGACCCTCCGGCGTGGCGTCCACGCGCCAATCACGCACCACCTCACCGCTCACCTTGGTCAGGGCGTGTTCCGGCGGGAGGGCTACCCGCGCCCGCGTCAATCGGCCTTGGATCACATCGAACCGCAGGGTGCTCGTATAATGCGCCACGCTCGGCGTCAATCGCGCCGCCACCCTGGTGTCGCCCGAGACGACCGATTCGCGGTTGACCTCCGCGGTCTGGCTTTGCCACCGAATACCCACCTTTCCATCCGATGCCAACACGCCTTTTATCGCGGCTTGGTTCGATCCACTGTCGCGGCTGGCTTCCAACTCAGTGCCGGTCGTGAAATGAATCTCCGGGCCCGGTGCGGCCGGACTCATGGCGATAGCTCCAATCGCCGCCGAGGGTCCGTTAAAAGAGATTTCGTTCCAGGGATCGCGACGGATCACCTTGGCCCGAATCGATAACTCGATTCGTTGCGCGCCTGGGAGACTGGCCGTGAGGATGAATCGTTTGCCGTCCGGAACTATCCGCCACCCATTCGGTAACGTAGGCGCGAGCAGGGCCAAATCTCCCTCGAATAGCACAGCCGATAACTCATTGGTGGACAGCGATTCAACATCGACGATGGCCTGGATCTTGGCGTCCAGGCCCGCGACCGAGCCCTCATAACGAATCTCGCGGAATAGGAGGTTGGTGACGGCCAGGCTACCCGCCGGCACCTCACCCGGTGTCAGCCGAGGCGGCGCGGTGCCCCTGGAGAAGATCTGGAGGCCGTTCAAAGTCGCAATCCCTCCAGCACCCGGCGCGACCTCCAAGATAAGCGCTTCACCGACACGAACGTTTACATCCCGGAAAACAACGTAGTGCCGACCTTCCTGCCAAGGTTGCCCAGCGCGCCAACCGGCAGTGCTCGACACCGCCAGCGGCCCGAACCTGGGACCGGCATCGCCCACGCGAACAGAGAAAATGGAATTCTGCTCCGGGCCACCGTCGGCATCGGCGTGACCGTAGGCATAGAGGTGATAGCGCCCCGGTTCCAGACCCGTGATGGTGACTACGATATTGGAGCCATTGGCCCCGAAAATGAAGGAGTCCAGCATCGTGTCGCCGCTGGCGTTGCCCCACACGCCAGGAGCATTGGTAACTGCGACCGCCACTTTGCTGGCGGTGCCGTCGGCGAATTTTAAGTCCCGCAGCAAGCCGTTGGCCACCTCCGCCATGCCCGGAGTGAATCGGGGCGTGTAATGGGTGTAGGGATTCCAGAAGTCATTCGTCCCCTGCCCCGTTCCCGCGGCCCCTCGCTCCGCGCTGACCGAACTCCCGCCGAAATCGATGTTGATAAGGGATTGCGCCCGGCCCGAAACCAGGAGGGATAATCCGCACAGAATCATCCCAAGAAGAGTGTTTAACTTCATAAACGAATGTTTGGATCACTTGTTTCACCGCATCCCGCCAACCACAACCATTCCCGTTTAGAGCAAATAATACCCCGCCGCCCAGGCGCCTGCCGGCTCCCCGCCCCATCTTTCGACAACCCGGCGAAGGAATAACGAATATCCGCGCGTTTTCTTAGACCGCACCGACAAATAATTTACGACACCGGTTTGCCCCATTCATCCGACAACGAACACTGGCAACGGTTCGAAGTTGCGTTCATGGCGTGACGAAAAAGGTATATCCGAACTATCCCGGGCCGTGTGTCAGGAGTTTGCAAAACCCATGCCAGGAATTGACATGTGAGTTCAGGCGAGGATTCTGCCGGTGGCGTGTCCGCCTTTCGTCCCGGGGCGGCCCCCCTCTTTATCGGTGACTAACAACGCGCCAACCGCCCGGTGGCTGCAGTGGCTGCGGATTGCCCTGCAGGCCGGGAAGCGTCTGCGACCTAGCGGCCAAAAGCGCACCTTGGTGTGGGCTGCCGTGGCTGGGCTGCTCGGCGGCGGCGCAGCCCTGGGATTCCGCTTCGCGATTGAGGAACTCCAGTTGTGGTTCCTAAATCCGCCTACCGGATCCATCGCCCTCTTTGCCCGGCTCAACACCTGGGAACGTATCGCCGTGCCCGCCGTGGGCGGCTTGCTGGCTGGCCTGACGTTGGTGTTGGGACGTCGCCTGGTGCGCGGCGAAGCCACCGATTATATGGAGGTCATCGCCATCGGAGATGGACATGTCCCAGTGCGGGCAAGCATCTTCCGATCCCTGTCCGCCCTGCTCTCGATCAGTTCGGGCGAAGCGATTGGCCGCGAAGGTCCGATGGTGCAAATGGCCGCCGCCATTGCTTCACTGTTGGGACGATGGCTGAGAGTGTCACCGGCCCAACTGCGCCTGCTGGTCGCTTGCGGTGCCGCCGCAGGGATTGCCTCGGCTTACAATGCCCCGATCGCGGGCGCGCTGTTCGTGGCGGAGATCGTCCTGGGCAGCATCGCCATGGAGTGTTTCGGCCCTCTGGTGCTGGCGTCCGTTATGGCGAGCCTCGTGATGCGGACCCTGCACGGCTCGTCCCCCTTGTATGAGTTATCCCAGTTTCGTTTCGAGGGCACGGCGGACTTGCTGGCCTACGCCGTATTAGGAGCCCTTTGCGGCGCGGTCGTACCCGTCTTCCACTGGACCTTGCAGGCGGGCCGCCAGATTTTTTCCCGGTTCAAACTCCCGCTTCCTTTGAAACTGGCGGTGGGGGGCGTAGTTGTGGGTCTGTTGGCCATCTCACATCCCGAGGTCACCGGAAATGGCGCCACGGTCATCCATGCGCTTATCGGAAACGAACTTGCCTGGGATGCCATCGCTACCCTCCTGGTTTATAAACTCCTGGCGACTTCGGCGACGTTCGGCTCCGGGGCGGTCGGCGGCGTCTTCACACCCGCCCTGCTCATGGGAGCTTGTATTGGTTCCCTGTTCGCCATGGCCCTCGGGCATCTGGATCGGTGGGAGGCCATTCCACCCGCCAGTTGCGCGGTGATCGGCATGGCAGCCTTCCTCGCCGGAGCCACCCGGGCTCCGCTGATGTCGATTCTAATGATCTTCGAGATGACCTTGAATTCGTCGGTGCTCGTCCCGGTCATGACCGCCTCGGTGCTGGGATATTATGTGGCCAGGAGCCTCGGCGGCGGCTCGCTGTATAATGAACAATTGCGCGAGGCGGCGGCCGGGCTGTTCGGTCGTCCCGTCACGTCCATCACCGTCGGACAGTTGATGCGGAAGCCGGAACCCGCCCTGTCGCCGGAAAGCGAGTTTCGCGAAATAGCCCGGCGCTTCGTGGTTCCCCACGCGGAATGGGTTCCGGTCTCTGGGATCGAAGGGCAGTTCCTGGGCATCGTCCTTCGTGACGACGTGGAAAACAATCTAAGCGATACCGACCTCCAAGGCATCGTCATCGCCGGGGACCTTCTTCGTCCCGCGCCCGTCCAGCTCTCGCCCCGAACTACGCTGCTGGATGCAATCAAAATGGTGACCCATGCCACCGTGGAAGATGCGCCCGTGGTCGGTTCCGACGGAAAACTGATCGGTGTTCTGGGGAAGAACGACCTGCTCATCGCCCTGAGCCAAACGGGCCAGCGGTCCACGGCTGAAGCCAAACCGGCCGAGTGACGGCGGCCTGCCCTCGCCTTCGATTCAATCTACCGCCCCGAGGATCCCCTCCATCGCCTGGGGATGTTTCTTCCAGTGCGCCACGAGTCGCTCGATGTGGGCCAGTGTTTCCGCGCTCAAATGGTGTTCCATCCCTTCCACATCCCTTTCACGCACTTCACTGGGAACCCGAAGCAACGTCAGGAATTCCGTCAAAGTTTGGTGGCGTCGCCGCATAGCCACGGAAATCGCCTCGCCACGCTCGGTCAGGCGGAATCCCCGGTAAGGTTCGCGTTCCAAAAGCCCGCGTTCGGCCAAGCGTTTGATCATCACGGACACGCTCGGCTGGGATAACCCCATCGTCTCCGCCAAGTCGCTCACCCGGGCGTAACCCTTTTCGCGGATCAGGTCATCAATACGCTCCAGGTAGTTCTCAACGCTTTCGCTAACCTCAGCCAGGCAATCACTTGAAACTTCGGGACGCGTTGAGCCAAGGGACGGATTGGAGTCTGGCGGAGGGCTCATGGCAATGGAGTTTAGGAATAAAACGATGCCCGGCAATACTGGTTGTTGGAGAAAATTTAGTCTCGACTAAATTTTTTGTTGCGTGAAAACACGTTTTCCATAAGAGTACTTCGGGTTGATCACCGACCCCGGTTTTGATCGGGACCAGGTGACAGCCAAAACGGAGTCTATGGAGTCATCTACTGAGAATTTGGAAACGATCGAGCCGGTTCACGCACCGGATCGCGGATGGAGGACCTCACGCAGTTCCCCTTCGTTGCCTGAGTCCTATCAGTCAGTCAAAATTCCTGCCGCCCGCGCCGGATGGCTGGGATTTCTGCGAAAGCTGCTCGCCTTTTCCGGTCCCGGCTACCTCGTGGCGGTGGGTTATATGGACCCCGGCAATTGGGCCACTGACGTCGCGGGTGGGTCTCAGTTCCAGTACACGCTGTTGTCGGTCGTCATCATTTCCAGCCTCATGGCGGTGTTCCTGCAGCACCTCTCGCTCAAGCTCGGCATCGCCACCGGTCGCGATCTGGCTCAGGCCTGCCGGGACCACTTTTCGCCCAAGGTCAACTTCGCCCTCTGGATCGGATGCGAGATAGCCATCGCTGCCTGCGACCTGGCCGAACTCATTGGCTCGGCCATCGCGTTGAATCTCCTCTTTGGGATACCGCTAACCTGGGGCATTTGCCTGACGGCTTTGGACGTTTTCATCGTTCTGTTTTTGCAGAACAAAGGCTTCCGACCCATCGAAGCCTTTGTCATTGCGCTGATCGGCATTATCGCCGTGTGCTTTGGCATTCAGGTCTTCCTGTCGAAACCCAACTTGGTGGCAGTGCTGGGAGGCTGCGTTCCAACCTTCGATATCATACGGTCCAAGGAAATGTTCTACGTGGCGATCGGGATCCTGGGAGCCACGGTGATGCCGCATAATCTCTACCTCCACTCCTCTATCGCCCAGACGCGCAAGTTTGAGCCCACCTCCGCAGGCAAGCGCGAGGCCATCTTCTTCGGCACCATCGACTCCACCCTGGCGCTGACCTTTGCCCTGTTCATCAACGCCGCAATCCTGATCGTCGCCGGAGCCACCTTCTACACCAAGGGCCACCACGAAGTGGCCGAGTTGGAAGACGCTTACCGCCTTTTGAGTCCCTTGCTAGGAGTGACCGTCGCCAGCACCCTGTTTGGCGTGGCCCTCCTAGCTGCGGGACAGAACTCCACGCTCACGGGCACCTTGGCCGGACAAATCGTCATGGAAGGCTTTCTGAAGTTGCGCCTGCCCCCGCCCATCCGGCGCCTGATCACCCGGCTGGTGGCCATCGTCCCTGCCGTGATCGTCTCGGTCAAATACGGCTCCGGGGCCACCGCCAAGCTGCTCGTCCTAAGCCAGGTCATCCTGAGCCTCCAATTGAGCTTCGCGGTGGTCCCCTTGGTCATGTTCACGAGCAACCGCGCGAAGATGGGCGAGTTCGTCAACGGCCCCATCGTGAAGATGGTCGGCTGGACCCTGGCGGTGGTTATTGCCGGACTGAACGCCACGTTGCTTTACCAGATTGCCACGGGTTAGGCTTCTTCTCCGGTTTCTTCCGGGTATCATCTAAAGCTCATGGTCTGATGCAAAAGCTGTTGTAGTGTCGCTTGAGAACCACGAGGTGTTCGAACAAGGCCTGATACCTAAATCGAACCGCTCCGTTGGAGTCGAGGTTTCGATACGTGACCGCACGCAACTCGGAAAACTTCACGAAGGGTACCGCTCACAGCCAAGGTTTCACCGGATTGCCCAGGCCCACCAGTCACGTCCAATAGGCCAGAAAGGGCCGTAATTTCCTCGGCCCGCGATTCTTTGTCTCCAATCCAATCCAGTGGATATACACTGCTGGATGGACGAAATCGACGATAACGAACTGCTGGCTAAATTCGTAGCCACGGGCTGCGAAGCCTCGTTCGCCGCGCTGGTGAATCGGCACGTCCACCTGGTCTATTCGGTTGCCGTCCGGAATACCGCGAACCCGGGCCACGCCCAGGAGATTGCGCAGGCCGTTTTTACTCTTTTGGCGAAGAAAGCGCCGTCGCTTTCCACCAAAATCATCGTTTCCGGCTGGCTGTACCACACGGCCCGCTTGACCGCCGCCAACCATCGCCGCACCGAAATCCGTCGCTTCAAGCGAGAGCAGGAGGCTTACATGCAATCCTTGGTGGACCAAACACCTGAACCCCAACCCGAGTGGGAAGACCTTGCCCCCATCCTCGACGAAGCCATGGGTACTCTTCGTGATAGCGACCGGGACGCCATCGTCCTCCGTTACTTCGAGAATCGTTCCCTCTCCGAGACGGGTTCGGTCCTGGGTGTGGCCGAGCGTGCCGCCCAGAAACGCGTCGATCGAGCCCTGGAAAAACTGCGCCAGATTTTCGTCAAGCGCGGCGTCCTTTCAACCACCACCACGCTCGCCGCCGTTCTGTCCGCGCATTCGGTACAAGCGGCACCAGCGGCGATGGTCACCACGATTACCGCAACGGCCCTCAAAGGATCAGCCGTCGCGTCGCCCTTCCTGATCCTCCTCAAGCAAACCTTAAAAATTATGGCCTGGACCAAAACGAAAACCATCACTGCCACCGCCGTCCTCATACTCCTCGTCGGGGGAACCATCGTGTCCCTCAAACGTGGGCGCCAACCCGACCTCGTCGCCACCATCAAACAAGCCAACACCGGCCTTCCTGAAGCCCAGACCCAGGCTAAAATGCTGATCTTTACCGTCATGGGCCAAAGCAAGATTCCCGTCGCTGCCGCGTGGTGCGACACCTTGAACAAGAACGGCAAGCTCTGGCCCACCACGCCCACCAACACCCTGTTCGCCCTCAATGCCAGCGTTGCCGGACGTTCCTATACCAGGCAGGAAATCATGAGTGGTGCGATTTCTCCCAAGACTGTGGTCTTCTTCGAAACGGATCGGAATGGCTGGAATCGGGCAGGAGGTCCGGAATTGCTTCCCAAAGGAGCCGATTCCATTGCGGTTGCCTTTGCCGACGGCAGCGCTTCACTCGTCAGTGCCGACGAGATGGCGCAACTCCAATGGAAACCTTGAAGAGATCGGGGCTCGGCGTCTACGATAGGCCGGTGAGGCTGCAAAAACTACCGCCAAACTCCAGTCTGGTCTAACCTCGTCAGGCCATTCCCCATGCGTCTCCCCACCATTCACGGACTAATACGTCGCAGGTTACTCGTCAATTTTCGGGTCGACGCGGCGGTGATGGGACGCTTCCTGCCTTCACCTTTCCGACCAAAGCTGCACCGTGGCTACGCTATTGCCGGCATCTGCCTGATCCGGCTGGAACAGATTCGCCCCGGGTGGCTTCCACCCATTTGCGGCATCTCCAGCGAGAACGCTGCCCACCGCATCGCCGTTCTTTGGGACGAGCCTTCGCTGGGGTCACGCGAAGGCGTTTTCATTCCCCGCCGTGACACCGGATCCTGGCTTAACCATTTTGCTGGCGGGCGCCTGTTTCCCGGCGAGCACCAATGGGCCGATTTTTCCGTCACCGACGACGGTTCGCACATCTCGATGTCCATTCAGGCCCACGACCGGGGCATGGCCCTTGAGCTCCTGGCCCACGAAGGCGAATCGTTTCCTGCGTCGTCTTGTTTTGAGTCACTGGCTGAGTCGTCCGCCTTTTTCGCGGCGGGCAGCGTTGGATACTCCGTCACGCGCGATTGCTGCCGATTTGACGGCATCCGGCTGGAGACCGTTGGATGGGACGTGCGCCCGCTCGCAGTTGAACGCGTCGAATCGTCATTTTTCGCCAACCCATCGGTCTTCCCGCCTGGCAGCGTCACGTTTGACCATGCTCTCATCATGCGCGAGGTGAGGCACCAATGGCATGGGGAATCCGATAAGTTTACCGTGCCAGCGCGTTGAGGCGCACGGGCTCGAATCGTACGATTGAACCAAGTCGTTTACGTGCCAAAGCCGTCACTGGCCATTCTTGGCCACGTCCGGCTTTACGCAAAAGGCGGCTTCGGTGTCATACCCGTTGACCTTGCAGACGCTGGCGTTGGCCTGAGGAAGCCCGTGGACGTTGAAACGGAGGGCTTTGATCCATTCCACCCGCCCGTCGCCATACAACTGGTGCAAACCGTCGAGTTTGGGATCTCCGGAGTCGTGATACCCGGAGTAATCGGCCCAGTAGAGCGAGGCCCGAGTTTTGCCATGGTTGTAAAACCAGCAGCCGTTAATCCAGTGATAAAACAGCGTGTCCGTCATCAGCACCCGTTCGCCGTCGAGATGCTTTTCCGTGATAATATTCGCATTTTGAACCACACCCGGATCCCAGACGTCCGTTCGGGAGAACAAGGAATAGGAGGGATGGAAAAATCTGGCTCCGTCATACGCAATCTTTACCAATTTTTGCATGTACTTAATATCAC
>DATJII010000157.1:0-2980 GCA_035493435.1 Candidatus Limnocylindria bacterium
TTCGTAATGCTTGGGGGCTTCTTCATCGGTCACGCTTTTGGGTAGCTCCAGAAGTTCCGAAACCCGGGACACGAGACCGGATCGGATGGCCCAGACAAAGGACGTCGCGGCTTGTTCGGGGGAACTGGCACCGACGTCGCGGAGATCGAGATTGGAACCCTCCGGTGGGCTGGGTTTGGTCTTGATTGGGACTCTCGTCGTATTCACGGCGGTGCTGGTGTCCTGTGCCTGTTGGCGCAAGCGTCCCACTTCGCCGCGTAACCGGAGCAATTCAGCTTGATCACTTAGCAGGCGGGTGGCTTCAGTTTCTCGTTGCTTCGCCTCGTCTACCGCTCTCAGCGATGTATTTTGGGCTTCGGCAAACCGGGAGCGCAGACCTTCCAATTCGGTCTTCAGTTGCTGGTTGGCCCGGTGTTCGATGATCCATCCGGTACCCACGGCCGCTGCGACGGTTAGGATCACCGCCATTTTTAGATTGGTCGTTGCCATAATTGAAAAGAGTCCGACTTGTGAAACGGCCAGTGAAGAGGCAGCCATGACTCCGGCGGTAATGGAGGGGGCCATGGCAATCGGGGCGGCGATCACCGCTTGACCGGAAAGGGCGGTGCCTAAGGCCGCGCAGGTGGAGGTCACGCCTTGTTTGGCCAGGATTTGCCGGAGTTTTTCCAATGCTCGCTCGACCCGCTTACGGGCGGCTTCTTCGGTCACACCCAATTCGCGACCAACCGACGGGAAGTCCAGACGCTTGAAGTAGCGCATAAGCACCGCGTCACGGTCCGATTCGCTGAGCTGATGCATGCTGGCATCGAGTAGCGGTTGGAGTTTCTCCCATTCGGTGGCGGAAGAGGTATCGAGATCACGCATGAGGTGGGCTTCGTGTTCGCGCATACGTCGCCGATGTTCCGCCCGCACGACATGGTTCGCAGTATAGCGCGCCGTAGTATAAAGCCATCCGATGATCGACGGGCGCTGAACCAGAACCTTGGCTTCGCGGGCCAGGAGGGTAAACACAGTCTGGCTGACTTCTTGGGCCAATGCGCCATTACCCGCCACTTGCCGAAGAGCCGCCGAATGGACGAGGTCCACGTGCCGAGCCACGAGTTCGCCAAAGGCGATCTCATCGGCTCTCTCAAAGTATCGGCGGAGCAATTCGATGTCGGTCAGTTCCGTCATCCTGCCCATAGTGCCCGCCAGATGGCAAAGCGGACAGGCTAAGCTTGAACCTGATGGGGCCGCGATTCTGAAGCTGGGCGAGAAGGGCGGTTGCCAGGTCGAATGAGGTGGCTCGATTCCTCACCATCTGCGCAGATCGGTGGCTATAAGCGTCGTTCCATGCGCAAGTCCTGACCGGACGCCATTCTAAATATCCTCCGCGAAATTCGCTTCGTCCACGGCGAAGGAGATCGGGGCGCTGAGGGTGCCGTCTTCCTTGGACAGGATACGGTATTCACGGATCTGGAAGCTGACCTCCTGGTCCTCGGCCAGCTTGAGTCTCGCAAAGTCTTCCTTGGTCATGCGCGTGCGGAGGCTGATACCGGCGGGCGTGACCAATTCCAGACGGAGCATGACCCCGAGGAAATAAACGTGGCGCAAAGTGGCGCGGTAGGGGAATTGGGTGGGACTGGGGGACACCCTGACCGCATAGGGCCGGAATCCGATTCGCAGCGTCTCGCCTTCGGGTGTGCCGTGGGTACGGAACTTTAGATCGCCGATGCACGCGGCGCCGTTCTTCACCTGCAGGTCGAGCACGTTGAGAACCCCGATGAATCGAGCCACGAATTCCGTGCGCGGCGCTTCGTACACTTCCCGGGGTGAACCGATTTGCTCCAGTTTGCCCTTGGAAAAGATGACGATCCGGTTCGCCACTTCCATGGCCTCTTCCTGGTCATGGGTCACAAAGACGGTGGTGACGTTGAGGTCGTGGTGCAGTTTGACCAGCCATTCGCGGAGTTCCGCACGCACCTTGGCGTCGACGGCGGCGAAGGGCTCGTCGAGCAACAGTACCTTGGGCTTGGGGGCCAGGGCGCGGGCGATGGCGACCCGCTGGCGCTGGCCGCCGCTGAGTTGGTGCGGATAGCGTTTTTCGAGTCCGGCGAGTCCGAAGATTTTCAGGAGTTCGCTGACCCGTGTTTCGATTTCCTTGCGGGATGCGCCTCGGATCTTTAGCCCGAACCCGATGTTATCCATGACCGACATGGTTCGGAAGAGCGCGTAGCCCTGGAATACGAAGCCAATATTTCGTTTCTGGACGGGCAGGTCGTTGACCACGATGCCATCGATGAGAATCTCACCCTCGGTCGGAGTCTCCAGGCCCGCGATCATACGGAGGACGGTCGTTTTGCCGCCGCCGGAAGGGCCGAGCAGCGCCACGAGTTCGCCTTCCTCGACCTTCAACGATACCTGGTCGACGGCGGCTACCTGGCCAAATTTCTTGCTGACAGTGCGCAGCTCAATGCTCATCGGTTATCTCCACATTTTGGGCGGCTGCCTCCAATTGTGCCTGCCGGTGTTCCATCCAGCTTTTTAGGATCAGGGTCGCCAGGCCGGTGAAGCACAACAGGCTGGCCACCGCAAAGGCGGCGGCGCTGTGATACTCCGTATAGAGTTTCTCGATGCGCAAGGGCATCGTTTCGGTTTCTCCGCTTACGCGTCCGCTGACGACAAAGACGGCGCCGAATTCGCCCATGGCGCGGGCGGTGGCCAGGATGACCCCGTATAAAAGCGCCCACTTGGCACTGGGTAACGTGACGTGCCAGAAGGTCTTCCAGCCCGAAGCTCCCAAGGTCAGCGCGGCGTGCTCCTGCTCGACGCCCTGGCTCTGGAGGAGGGGAATGAGTTCCCGCGCCACGAAAGGGAAGGTCACAAACGTTGTGGCGAGGACCATTCCGGGCACGGCAAACACGATCCGGATATCGTGATCGAGAAACCATGGCCCCCAATACCCTTGGGATCCAAACAGCACGATGAAGGATAGTCCCGC
>DATJII010000158.1:0-19154 GCA_035493435.1 Candidatus Limnocylindria bacterium
TTTATATATTTCGCCCGCCTTGAGAACCTTGGAAGAGGAACCGCCAGGAATGATTGCCTTGAGCGTCCGGCCGTCCTTCAAACCGCCGCCAAAATCGGGGTGATTGATCAACTCGCCAATCGTCACCTTGCCGACTTCCACTTCGAAATAGCCGGGCTTCTTGACGTCACCGCTTAGGCTTACAATACGGGTGCCGGTATTGTTCGGGGTTCCCAGTTTCGCGTACGCGGCGGAGCCCATGTTCACGATGTGCTTCACGTGGCACAGGGTCTCCACGTTGTTCACGATCGTCGGGCTCATATAGAGACCGAGCACCGCCGGGAAATAAGGAGGCTTGATGCGCGGGTAGGCGCGTTTGCCTTCCAGCGATTCAATCAGGCCTGTTTCTTCGCCGCAAATGTAGGCTCCAGCTCCGCGATGGACGTAAATCTCGAGATCGTAGCCGGTGCCGAGGATGTTCTTGCCTAGAAACCCCTTGTCCCGCGCTTCCTTCAGCGCCCTGTTCAGCAGCCGTGCGCCCTGGGGCATCTCGCCACGGATATAGAGGTAGGCCAGCTTGACGTCGTTCGCCCAGCACGAGATCACCATGCCTTCGATCAGCTGGTGGGGATCCTTGTGCATGATCTGGCGATCCTTGAAGGTGCCAGGCTCAGACTCGTCCGCATTACAGACCAGGTAAATCGGCTTGCCACTCCGGCGGTCGACAAAACTCCACTTCAAACCGGCGGAGAATCCCGCGCCACCACGACCTCGCAGGCCGGACTTCAATACCTCGTCGCGGACCACTTCCTGCGGCGACATCTTCTTGTTGTCGGGCAGTTCGCGGACGGGTGTCGCCAACGCTTTCTTGAGCGCCTCGTATCCCCCATGGCGGAGGTAACACTCGATGTCCGGGGTGTACCCCGGCTGGTCAGCGTCTTTGAGAATTAATTTAAATTGTTCCGGCATGGGAGGCTTGACTCAAAAGTTCATCTGACTATCTTCAACGGCTCCGGATTGCCCGATGGTGTAACGGTAGCACAGCAGACTCTGGATCTGTTTGTCATGGTTCAAATCCATGTCGGGCAGCCAACCTCTTCCGAGGTTCTGGCATTGAATGAATTCCCCAGTGATCATTGCTTCCCTTTCGCGATGATCTGATCCGCCACCCGGACGGTGGCATTCTCGACCAAATCCTCGTTGACCAGCACCACCGGTGCGCTTCCGCAGGCCGCAAGGCATTCGACAAATTCAACCGTGAACTTGCCATCCGGCGTGGTTTGAGGCGCATGGGCATGGGAATCCAAACCCAGCTTCTCGCAAAAATGCTTCCGTACATCCGCCGCACCGGCGAGCGCGCAACTCAAGGTACGGCACACTTTGACGTGCGTTTTTCCGAGCGGTTGTTGCCGGAACATCGGGTAAAACGTGACCAGTTCGTACACGTTAATGGGTTGGAGCCCCAATTTGCGGGCCGTCCATTCGACGGCTTCCTTGGAAATATACCCAAACTGCTCCTGCAACGCGTGCAGGAACATCAGCGACGCACTCCGCTTTTGCGGGTAATGCGTGGCGAGCTCATCCAGCTCGGCCTCCAATTGGCTTGGAACGGTAAAACTCATGAAAATCCAGGCTAGCGGTCGCACTCTCCCATGACGAAATCGATGGAGCCGAGAATCGACACCACATCACTCATCATGTGCCCGGGCAAGATGGCGGGCAGGATACTCAAATTAACGAACGATGGGGCGCGAATCTTCATCCGATACGGCGTTCCGCCGCCCCGGCTGTTGATATAGAAGCCCAACTCGCCCTTGGGGTTTTCGGCCCCAAAATAAATCTCTCCCGGGGGGCAATTCACACCCTGGGTGACCAGCATGAACTGGTGAATCAGTTCTTCCATGCTGCTCAGCACCTTGCTCTTCGCCGGCAGAACGATCTTGCCGTCGGCAATGTTGACAGGCTCTTTGGAGGTATTGTCGAACCCGCCCGGAATGCGATCCAAGCATTGGCGGATGATTCGGACGCTCTGCCGCATTTCTTCCATGCGGACCAAGTAACGATCATAGCAATCGCCCACCGTTCCAATGGCCACATCGAATTCCAGATCCTTGTAGCAAAGGTAAGGATGAGCCTTGCGCACGTCGTAATCGACACCGCTGCCGCGCAGGTTTGGCCCGGTCAGACCGTAATCGATGGCCATCTCCGCCGAAATCACGCCCACGTCCCGGGTCCGATCCACGAAGATCCGATTCCGAGTCAGCAGGCGGTCCGTCTCGGCGAGGGCGACCAACACCTCGTCGCAGAAACGACGAATCTGCTCGCACCAGCCCGGGGGGGTATCCCGGGTGACACCACCTATACGGGTATAGCTCGTGGTAAAGCGGGCTCCACTGAGGGATTCCGCGAAATTGTAGATCTTTTCCCGCTCGGTAAACGTGTGCAGGAAAACAGTCAGGGCGCCGACGTCCATGGCGAACGCGCCCAAACCGAGCAAATGGGCGGAAATTCGAGCCAGCTCGCAGCAAATCACCCGGATATACTGGCAACGGGGTGGCAGGGCCTCATGAATGCCCAGCAACTTTTCCACCGCGAGAACGTATGCCACGTTGTTCGCCAAAGGGGCGAGGTAATCCAGTCGATCCGTATAAGGGATGAACTGGGTGTAGGTCATGTTCTCGGCGATTTTCTCGTCGCCACGGTGCAAATACCCCACGTCGGGCATGGCCTTGGTGATCGTCTCACCATCCATCTCGATCAGGATGCGCAACACCCCGTGGGTGGAAGGATGCGATGGTCCCATGTTCAGGATCATCTTGTCCCCCTCCATATCGCGAAGCTCATCGGCGGGCGCCACCGGCGCTGCCGCCGCGGCCCGGGCTCCTGAGTCGCGAAACTCAATGGTCTGTGTCGTAGCCATGCTGAAAATTCGAAACCAAAAATCCAACTGCCTTCCCGATTTAGCCAACAGCCCAATCGGAAGTTTTCACCTTAGTTCTCCGGAGTGCGGGCGCGAGGCTCGCGAACGATGCTGTCCTTGCCGCCTGCCACCGTGACAAACGGTCCGCCTTCCAGCGGCGCCGAACGGGTAAACGCCACTTCCGGGAGTTCGGTGGTCTTTCCAGCCAAGGGGAAGTCTTTCCGCAGGGGGAAATACGGATAGCCATCCCACATCAGAATCCGACGCAAATCGGGGTGTCCACGGAAACGGACGCCCATCATGTCGTAAATCTCGCGCTCGTGCCAGTCCGCCGTACGCCACACCGGCAGCACGGTGGGCAACTCGGACTTCTCCTCGCTCACATCCGTCTTGATTCGCAGGTGGGCTTTGCCCTCCACCCCGTAGAGCTCATACACGATGGTCCACCGAGGATCCTCGCCGTAGTTGTCGATACTGGTGATATCGAGCAACATATTGAACTTCAATTCGGTCTTGGCAAAGGCGCAGACGTCGACGATGTGCTCGGCGTCGGTGAGTTTGAGGGTGATTTCACCCCGAAATTCGACCGGTTGGGACAGGAGGTCCGGAAACTTGTCCCGAAGCTGGGTGGCGAGTTCCAAAATCGTGGGCACGGCTTAAACCTTGGCGACGGGATTGTGGGAAACAGATTCGTTCAGTTCGATGCCCAAACGACCATATTTGGCGGGACCAACGTCCTTCTTCAGCGTCCGGCTAATGGGATCGATGGCGACCTTCTCCTGGAGCTTGATGAACGCGTCCAGCAAGGCTTCTGGCCGAGGCGGGCAACCCGCCACGTAAACATCCACCGGTACGATGTTGTCCACGCCTTGCAACACTGAGTAACTCCGGTACATGCCCCCTGTGGACGCACAGGCTCCCATCGCGATCACCCACTTCGGTTCGGCCATCTGCTCGTAAATACGCCGGACTGCCAGAGCCATCTTGTAGGTCACCGTACCAGCAACAATCATCACATCGGATTGCCGCGGGGAAAAACGCATCACCTCCGCGCCAAAGCGGGAGATATCAAACCGGCTGGCGCCAGCCGCCATCAATTCAATGGCGCAGCAGGCGAGCCCCATGGGCATGGGCCAAATCGAGTTTTTCCGAAACCAATTCAGGGCGTCGTCCACCCGGGTATGGATGACTTCGCCCTCAATCTTCGAATTGTAGCCGTACTCGGTGACTGTCCGAGCGGCAGGTTGGACCCCAGTTGCCATAAGCCAAAGAAATAGTGGCCGCAGTTTGAACAGCAGCCGTCCGTCCACGGGAAACTATTGCCGATGGTCCAGACCATCAAGCGGGTTTTGTGAAAAATTTCACAAGGCGAGTCCACTTCCAATCAATTTGGGCGCAAAGAAACCGCTTTGGTTGACAAAAAAAGAAGCCGAATTGATAAATACAACGGTCATTAGCCACACTGATCAAAGCGCGTGTCTTCCTTGCCCGCGTTTGGACAGTCGGAACTACGTCAAGGCACAATAGAGGCATAGTTTAGCCTTAGCCAACCTGCCCGCGATGTGCTTGCAACGCCGCCGCACTGCAAACGCAGTATTTTGCATTAAAGTCAATGCGTGCTCGCGTCGATAAGGAAAAGCGGGATAGACTGCCGACAGTGCAGGTTTTCCCCAATCTTGCCATGCGTGTCTTAATGCCGAGTCAGATCGCCATGCCCAGCCGAAAGCGGTTGGAAGCACTGGGAATTGTTTGTCGTCCCTACTCCCTACCTCAAGTGCCTGAGTTGGACAGTACCTCGTCCGATTGTATTTGCATGGTGGACGACAGCGTCACCTCGTCCCCTGCCTGGCCTCAATTGCGCGTGGGACTCGCTCGTGCCAATCGTTTTTTCATCAACGTGCTGGCGAATGGCGACACGGGATCGATTGCCGCCGCCATGCGGGACGGCGCCTACGATGTCCTCGCCGAAAGCGACGGGGACCAACGTTGGATCGAAGCCCTGACCCGGGCCAGCCAGGATCAGCGCGTTTGGTTCGATTTGTACGGTGGCCACCTTGATGCCGATTCCGCCCGGCTCATTGGCCGGTCCCAGTCGATGATCAATCTGCGCCACGATATCCAGCGGTTGGGTGCCACCGACGTTTCGGTGTTGGTCATTGGAGAATCAGGTGTAGGCAAGGAACGCGTGGCGGCAGCCCTCCATACTGCTGGAGCGGCGGGGCCGTATGTGACGCTGAACTGCGCCGCCATGCCCAAGGATTTGTTGGAAGCGGAACTATTTGGCTCCGAGAAAGGAGCTTTTACCGGATCGCTCAAGACCCGGATTGGCCTGGTTGAACAAGCCAATGGCGGCACGCTGTTCCTGGACGAAATCGGTGAACTGGATCTGTCGCTGCAACCGAAGCTTCTCCGTTTCCTGGAAACCCGGCGTGCCCGGAGAGTCGGCGGAGACTCCGAATACGCAGTCAAAGTCCGCATCATTGCCGCAACCAATCGCGATCTGGAATTGGAAGTTGATTCCGGACGATTCCGCGGTGACCTCTATTTTCGACTGGCCGAAGTGGTCATGCGTCCTCCCCCGTTGCGCGAACGGCTCGAAGACATACCAGACTTGGCGCGCGCCTTCCTTTCCGCTGCTGGCGAACGTTTCGGCAAGAATATCGAAACGATCGAACCGGGCCTGATTCGTCGGTTCCAGTCGTACTATTGGCCAGGTAATATCCGCGAACTGAAGAGTGTCGTTGACCGCTTGGTCCTATTCCACGACGGACCCATGCTTCGCGAAGGATGGTGGGACCCTCCGGTGACGCCCATTCCCCGCTACGCCGAATCGGGCCTCCCCGACAATCGAGCGGCCTTCGGTATCTCGTCTTCAGGAATAGCGATGAATCCGGGCAGCCGCATCGGCGGAGTGCCGCACATCCATCAGCCCCTTCCCCCCGAGCCCATCGCACCGCCACAAGCGACGCACGGAAACGGCCTGGAATGGCGTCTCCCGGGAAAGTCGGACCGACTCACCTTGGCCAAGCAACTCTTGAGCGAGTCCCAACTTTCCCTTACCGAAGTCGCCGCCCGGACAGGAGTCCATCCAACCACCCTGTTCCGTTGGCGGAAATCGGGGAAAGTCTAACGACCGGGAATTCAATTCAATCAGCAAGGGGAATCATTACGATTCCCCTTTTTCGTTCACCTTCGCCGATCATTCCACCACCCCTCAAAAATAAAAAAGCGGGCTGGAAAAACCAGCCCGCTTGAGGTGTTTGGATTCAGCCGATTGAACTATTGGCTGGAATCGACAATCCGGAAGAATCCGGTCGTGCCAACGGCAGCACTATAGCTGGTGCTGGAGGTCGTGGTGACGTCCGTCCAGGTGGCTGCCGAGAGGTCAGACTTGAATTGGACCTTGTAAGGAGCGGTTCCACCGGTCCAGGACAGGTTATAGTTGCCAGCGGCAAGAGCGATCTGGCTCTTGATGTTAACCACCGCCGGGGCAATCGAATAGAACCCGAGATCGTCGATGCCGAAGTACCAACTGCCGGTACCGGCCTGGGCGAAGCGCAAACGAACTTTCTTCTGGTTGTCGGCCAAGGGCAGGCGGAACAACTCGACACGCTTGGATTCGGTGAAGTCGTCGTTCACGCGGCCACTGATGTACGGCGCGAGCGAAGGCCAGCGGCTTTGATCCTGGATGCCGATGAAGGCCCCGTAGGAATGGCCGATGTCCAAACCAGTGTCGGGATCGGTATAAATGGCCGTGTCGGTCTGTTCGGCGGTAAGCGTGGCCAAGGCGTCCACGTTGTTGTCCGTGTCGTACTTGATGTCGGCCTGGTCGATCATATAGACGATTGGCTGCCAGTTGGTGCCGCCATCGATCGAGTATTCGACAGCTCCGATGCTGTCCTGATTCTGCTCGTACATGCTGTGGTAAGAAACCCACACATTGCTCTTGCCGGTGAAGTCATAGTCCTTGGTGAACATGTACTGGACCTGGCTGCCTCCGCGTTGGTCGGATTCGGCATACATGAAGTTGTTGGTAACCAGGGAGGTAACGCGAGCTCCGTTGACATATTGCTCAAGGACCGTGAAGCGGCGAATGGCTTCCCAGTGCACCTCGTCAGGAGTTGGGGCACCTTCGCCAATGATCCACATGCGGTTGGAGGAAATACACACCCAATCGAGGAAGAAGTCGGAGTTGGGATCGAGCATATCAATCCCGGCCGTGCGAGAATCGGTATGGTTGACCACTGTCCATCCCACGGGAAGCTCGCCTTCGGCAACTTCGTCGAAATTCTCCAGGTAGATCGGCGCGGGCAACTTGATATTGCCCACGGACGATACCGTGAAGGTATACTCATTGGTTCGGATGGAGGGGGTGGCCGCGTTGTCGGCGAATACCAGCTTGACCGTATGAACCGACTTCGAATCAAACAACGATGCGGGCTGATACTTGATCTTGGTCGAAGCCCCTGTCTTGGCCGCTACCGCAGCGGTATTCGTTCCGTCCAGGTAAAGCGCCACCGAAGCAGGATTGACCAACAAGGGACTTCCGTCATGGATCACAAACGACAGCGCCGAAGAGGGCGAAATATTCGTGAGGCCAGGAAGCGGCTGGGCAAAGCTGACGTACGGCGGAGTAGCGGTCTTCAGAGCGCTATAGGCAGCAACACCGCCATTACCCGTGTCATTGATCCAGGTACGGCCGTCGAGGTTCCCCTGCGGAGCTGTGTACCAGTCGACGCTGGCATCGCCGCCACCCTGGTAATAAACGAGGCGGAACGAGTACAGGCCAGCCTGGGCAATCGAGAAATCGAAACTCGTGTCGCCTGCGCCACGACCACCTTCGTAGGCACCCAGCGGAATGGCTGTGAGCTGGTCGCGGGCATCGGAACCGACCGTTACCCGGAAGCCGTCGTCGCTGTTCACGATCATGGAATAATCGCCGGCTGCGAGGTCCAGATAAGCCACCGCTTCCAGCGCCAGATTGTCGCCGTTATCGGGCTCGATCAAGCTGGGAGTTCCCGGAAACGGCAGCGGTGTGCCCGTCTTGTTATAGGAGATGATTCCCGGCTCGTTATAGACGCCGTCAGCATTGAAGGCCGACAGGTCGGCAATGTTGTCGTAGGGCAGCCCCGTGGTGGGGTTAATTAGAAATCCGGCGAGTTGGGATTCGGCACGGGCACTGGAGTTGGGCGGTGCGCCGGCGGTGTTACTCGCCTGGGCAACACGGATCGCAAAGCCCGGAGCGGACGTATCGGCCGCGGACTTGGCGTGGGCGAAACTGGCGGGGATGGCCACCGTCTGGGACCACGCGGTCCCGCAGGCAGCCGCTGCGACAGCAGCGACAGCCGAATATCTTACGAGTCGGTTCAGTATCATTGTGGATTGAGGTTTGCGGTTCAGACTAGACTAAAGGGGAAGCGACGGGAAAACGGGGGGACGTACGGAGTGTTGGCTCGCCGTGTGGGATCTACCGGCCAAGCCAAACCGTAATAGACTGCCTTCAATTGCCCAATTTCCGGCAACCGTTCGAAAACGGACGACTGCCTCCTTCGGCAACGTGTTTGAGAGATCCGATTTCATTCAGGTAGGAACCTTGCGAAATGACGTTATCGGATGCCTGAGCCGAACGGACAGACACGAATCGTTAAGTATCAGTGAAAGCCGTCACCCAGCATCCATCTCCAACACCGATTTGTAACATTGATCACAATTTTGCGGCTTGACGCAACAGGAAAACTGGCGGACCAAGGAAATTCTCACGACTTCAGCAAGTGCCAAAAACAGAAACGCTCCGGACGTATCCGGAGCGTTCCCCTGCCGCTTGGCGATGGACGGTTTCTTGTCTATATCCTCAGGCGCGGTGGACTACGGCGCTGGCACAGCGACCGCACAACGTCGGATGCAGTGTGTCGCCTCCCACGTCGTTCTCCCAGTGCCAGCAACGCTCGCACTTCACGCGGCCCGTTTCGGACGCCACGCGAACTTCAGGCGCGGCCGGCTCCCCTTCTCCTACGGTGACCGCGCTCACGTTGCAGATCTCGCGTAAGGATTCGAGGTTCCCCAGCACCGCTGAGGCTTCGTCGGGTGTGGGATGAAGTACCAGGACCGCATCCAACGCCTTGCCGATGCGCTTGGCTTGGCGCGCCTTTTCCAATTCCGCCAAGGCTCCTTCACGAATGACAAACAAACGGGTCCAGGAGTTACGCTCTATTTCTGACAAGGTGGCCTCGCTTGGATTCCAGATGCCCAAATGGACGGACCATTCCGCATTCCCCGGGATAAAGTCCCAGGCCTCATCAGCGGTGAAAACCAGAATCGGGGCCAGCATCTTGCAAAGGCCGCCGACCATCCGGTGCAAGGCGGTCTGCGTCGAACGCCGCCGCGATGAATGGGCGGGATCGGTGTATAACCTGTCCTTCACCATGTCATGGTACATGGCGCTCAGTTGCACCGCGGCGAATTGCGAGATCTGCTGGTACACCACGTGGAAATCGAAACTTTCGTAGGCGGCCGCCACGTTTTTCTCCAGCGCGGAAAACTCGTTCAGGATCCAGCGATCAAGGAGCGTGAGATGTTCCGTAGGCACGGAGTTTTGGGCAGGATCGAAGTCGAAGAGGTTCGACAATTGATACCGCAACGTATTCCGAATCAGCCGGTACGACTCGCCCACTTTCTTCAGGCGCTCCTCACTCACGACGATGTCGTTGCGGTAATCCTGTGAAGCGACCCACAGCCGGATGACGTCCGCGCCGTAGTCCTTGATGAAGCGCTCGGCGGTCTGTGGCTTAACGTAGCCGCCCTGCCCTTGCTTGGACTTCGAGATCTTTTCGCGATCCTCGTCCACCATGAATCCGTGAGTGAGGACGGTCTTGAAAGGCGCGGCGTGGTTTCCCGCGAGGGACAAGAGTAACGATGATTGGAACCAGCCCCGATGTTGATCTGAACCTTCCAAGTATACATCGGCGCGCCAAGCGTCAGCGCCGGGTTGGGCGTGGTGCAACTCTTTTCGATGCATCAAGACCGAGCGACTGGAAGAGCCCGAATCAATCCATACGTCGAGCGTGTCCGAGGACTTGCGCACCGCTTCCGCCCCAGACCAATTAGCCGGGCGGCAGAGTGCCCACAACTCGGCAGTTGCGGTGGCAAACCAGACATTGGATCCCTGTTCTTGAACCAGATCTGCCGCCTTGCGGACAATCTCGGGATTCAGGATCGCATTTCCTTCGGCATCATAAAAGGCGGGGATGGGAACACCCCAGGTGCGTTGACGGGAAATGCACCAGTCCGGACGCGACTCCACCGCACCGCGAATCCGGCTCTGGCCCCAATCGGGAACCCAATGCACGCCTTGGATCGCTTCCAGCGCTTCCTTTCTAAAACTGAGCTGGCTGCCCTTGCGCTGGTGGTCAACCCGGATGAACCATTGGTCCACTGCACGAAAGACGATCGGCGTCTTGCTCCGCCAGCAATGAGGATAGCTATGGTGATAGTCTTCCCGGTGGGCCAGCGACTTGGTTGACTCAAGTAAGGCCAGCACGGCGTCGTTGGCCTCGGAACGATTGGCTTTTTCCAACACTGATTTTCCCACCAACGAATCGGGCATCTGCTGTTCACGGGGCAAATCCGCCGTGATGGCCAAAGCGCCTTCGTCGTTGACCGGACAGTAGATGGGGAGGCCCACCTTCAGTCCAAGCTGATAGTCATCCATGCCATGCCCCGGCGCGATGTGCACAAAGCCGGTACCGGTGGAACTATCGACAAAATCCGCCGGGTAGAGCTTCCCCGTGCGGGGGCAGAACGGATGCTCGTATTCCAACGTCGCGAGCTCATCGGCGTAAGCTGTGCGGATGATCTGGTAGTTTTGCCACTCCAGCTTGGCGCTCACCGTCGAAAGCAACGGATTGGCAATCAGGTACGTGTCACCTTCCGCATGGACGTACGAGTAATGAAAATCCGGATTGAATGCCACCGCGAGATTGGCAGGCAAGGTCCAAGGCGTCGTCGTCCAGATCAGGACAAAGGTGTTCGGCTCGCCCTGAAGGCGGAACCTGACATATACGCTTTGGCTGACGTGGTCTTTATACTCCACCTCCGCCTCGGCCAGCGCAGTCTTGAAGGGAATACTCCAATACACCGGCTTCTTGCCGCGAAAGACAAAGCCCTGCTCCACCAGATCCGCAAACATCCGCAACTCATCGGCCTCATACTGGGGAGCCAGCGTCAGGTACGGATTCTCCCAATCGCCGAGCACGCCCAGGCGCTTGAACTGCTCGCGTTGCAAGTCGACATATTTCCGGGCGTAGGTGTCACAGGCGGTGCGGATGGTGGCGGCATCGGCGTCGGTTTTGCCGGCGGCCCGCAATTCCTGGGTGACCTTCGATTCGATGGGCAGGCCGTGACAGTCCCAACCGGGGATATAAGGAGCCTGGAAACCGCGCATGGAACGCGATTTTACCACAAAATCCTTCAGGGACTTGTTCAGCGCGGTACCAATGTGGACGTCGCCATTGGCAAAGGGGGGGCCGTCATGCAGGACGAACCGCTTTGCGCCCGCACGGGCCGTTTGAATCTGTTCGTAGAGCCGCTCGGCCTGCCACTTGGCCAGGCGCAACGGTTCCCGTTGAACCAGGTTTGCCTGCATCGGAAATTCCGTGCGCGGCAAATTCAGGGTATTCTTGTAGTCCATCTCGTATCCTCGCGAAAGGGGAGCAAGGTAGCGGCGATGTCGTTCTGTCGCAAAGGCCAAAAGGAACAGTGCTGGGATCCGAGTCGGGCCGAGTACGTTGGCCTCGCCAATTCGGTTCGGAATTTCAGCAACTTTTGTTGAATTCCTTTTTGCGACACCCCGTCGACAGAAGTTTGCGCCGGTTGGATAAGGTTTTTCGACTTTGCCACTGGTGCGGTCGACTTTAATGAAGTAGGTGATTGTGAATATGCATTTGACTGCGTGTAAAACCGTTCGCGCCTCCGCTCTTCCCGGATTACTCGCCGCAGGGCTGCTGCTCGGAACGCCCCTTTTCGGCGCCGAGAAGCCCGCCGACGAATCGCTCTTGCAGAAGAACTTCCCTTTTCAGGGGGCCTGCATCAGCGCGAAGTTTCCTGAGAAAAATGTGGCCATGAAGGGCCTCGCCATCCGCTTGGGTAATGGCGCCAACATTCTCTGGGACACGGACCTTTGCCGCGTTGCGGCTGGCTGGACTGGTGGCTACATCAGCACTTTCGGTGTCGCCTTCGACGGCGGCCATGGCGGCCACCCTGCCATCATGGGCAACCAAGCTTTCGGAACCGCCACGGTTCCCGGCGTGACCGGCCCCGACGGTGCCTTTCGCGATCCCCGTTCGGAGCCCTTCGGTCCGGTTGACAGTTCTATCGTGCGTTGGGATGGCATTCATCTTGACGGCATGGACGTGCAGTTGAACTACACGGTCGGCGGCGGTACGAAAGTCCATGAACAACCGAGCTCCGTCTCCAAGAACGAGCAAATCGGGTTCGTGCGTACCTTCCAGCTGGAACTGGTCGACAAGAAGGGTGCGGTTTCCAAGACCGGCAAAACTGCCGCGCCGTTTGCCATCCTGATCGCCGATGTCACTGGCGCCACGGGAACGTTGAAGGGCGATACCGTTACTTTTACCACCGGCGACACCGAGACTAAGGTATCCGCCGTGGGCCTTCCCAAAGGCGCCCAACTCAAGGTCGAAGGCGGCCGCGCCACCGTGGCAATCGCAGCTGGTACCGATATCAAGAGCCCGTTCAAGGTGGTCGTCTGGAATGGCAGCACGGCTGAAGACGCAACGTTCGCCGCACTTGCGGACGGCGCCCCGGTATTCAAGAACTTTACCCAGGGCGGCGCTCGCCGCTGGTACGACACCGTCGCCACCAAGGGCGTGGTCGGCAAGGATGAAGGCAGTTCCTACGTTGTCGACAACATCACGCCCCCGGTCGAAAATCCGTGGAAACGCCGGGTTCGCCTGAGCGGCATGGACTTTTTCAGTGATGGCACCCGGGCCGCCCTCTCCACCTGGGACGGCGATATCTGGATCGTCAGTGGCATCGACCAAGGGTTGGAAAACCTGCAATGGCGGCGCTTCGCTTCCGGCATGTACGAGACGTTGGGCTTGAAGATCGTCAATGACACGATCTACACCAGCGGCCGCGACCAGATCACCCGCTACACCGACCTCAACAAGGATGGCGAGGCCGACTACTACGAAAATTTCAATAATAATTATACATCGAGCGAGGGCTTCCACGAGTTCGTGTTCGACCTGCAAACCGACGCGCAGAACAACTTCTACTTCGCGAAGGCGGGCCCCGTTCGCCCTGGCGGACGCGGTTTCGAACGCATCGCCAAGGATTCCGGCACGCTGATGAAGATCTCGGCCGACGGCAGGACGAAGGAAACGATTGCCACCGGTTTCCGCGCCCCGAATGGCATCGCGATCAATCCCTGGAATGGCCAAATCACCACGGGTGACAACGAAGGAAGCTGGGTGCCCACCTGCCCCGTGAACTGGGTCAAGAAGGGTGGTTTCTATGGCGTCGAAGACCTGGCTCACGGAGCCGACGTCAAGACGTTCCAGGAGCCGCTCACCTGGATGTCCCACGACGAGTATGACAACTCGGGTGGCGGCCAGGTCTGGGTAAACAGCGACCGATGGGGGCCCTTCTCCAAGCGCTTGTTGCACATGAGCTACGGCCAATGCGCCCTCTATCTGGTGATGGCGGAAGAAGCCGCGAACGGCCAGATGCAAGGCGGCGTGGTGCGTTTCCCCGTCAAGTTCGCGAGTTCCGCGATGCGCGCTCGCTTCAATCAAGCCGACGGACAGCTTTATGTTTGCGGCTTGCAAGGCTGGCAAACGAAGGCCGTCAAGATCTCCGGGTTCGACCGGGTTCGTTATACCGGCAAGCCGGTCTATACCGTGGAACAAATCCACTACACGCCCACCGGCATCCGCATGACCTTCACCCAACCCCTGGACGCGAAGGAAGCCTCGGACGCGCAGAACTACTCCGTGCGCCGCTGGAATTATCATCGCAGCAGCGACTACGGTTCCCCGACCTTCTCCGTGAAGAATCCGGAAAAGAAGGGCCGCGATACTGTGGAAGTCACCGGCGCCAAGCTGCTCGAAGACGGCAAGACCGTGGAACTGAAGGTGGACGATTTCCGCACGGTCCAGCAGATGGAAGTGAAGCTCAACATCAAGGCCAAGGACGGCAAGGCCATTGAGCAGGAATTCCAATGCACCGTGAACGTGGTCCCCGCGACCGCGTCGGTGCGCTAAGGCGTCCACTAGTTTAAGATCTTTCAAAGGGCCGGGAATTTTCCCGGCCCCTTTTCTTTTTGCAACCAAAGCAAAATGCACTGATGTCCTGGAGCTCATCCCCGGGCAAAGCTTCGGCGGACAAGGCGGTTGCGGTGGTTTGACGAAGCTACTACTTGGCAAGCGCGTCCGAGCCGGAACCCGAGTATTCACGGCCCCATCCGCCTGGTAATTTATACCCTGGAGCTCATCCCCCCAACCGCTCGCGAACACGACCAACCACAAACCATGCCCGTTGGCTCGATCGTACCACGACCGGACAAACACCCAGGGTAGGCGCTCAGGACCCGCGCCAACCCTGGGCTGGGGGACCCATCCCCCCTTCAGGGATGGATGGTTAAGTGCTCACAAGACGCCAACGCGATCGCCAAGATCACCGCAGTGCTCGCCAGGTCAGAATTGGCCCTTATGATTTCGTCCAGACTTGCGTGCGTTCACCAGGGAACGGCAGTCTGGTGTTCAGGGCGTGTCTTCAAAAGGGCTTGGCCTGGATGCGCCAAGGCCTTTTGAAGACACGCCCTAAGCGAAGACGACCAGGGCGAGAGAATACGTGAACCTTATACAGAAATTTTCCGAACGGCTGGGAAGAGGTCTGTGCGCTGCGAATTGGCGTGGCGGGCTTCTTGCCGCCACGTTCATCATGGCAAGTTGTCTCTTTGCCGCTGAAACCGATGCCCCTACCGTCATCAAGCCCATAGACGCAGTCGGCCTTCACAACGTTTTTTCCATCGGCGAACGCTACTTTTCGGGCAACGCCCCGGAGACGGACGAGGCCTTTGCAACCCTGCAAAAACTGGGGATCAAGACTTTACTCAGCGTCGACGGCTCAAAGCCGGATGTCGAACGAGCCGCCAAGTTCGGGCTTCACTATATTCACCTTCCCTTCGGTTATGGTGGAATTCCTGAAACCAATGTCGTCCGACTGATCAAGGCCGCGCAATCAGTCGAGGGACCGATATACGTCCACTGCCATCATGGGCTCCATCGTGGACCCGCAGCCGTCGCAGTCATTTGCGAAGGAACGCTGGGCTGGTCCACAAATCAGGCCGTGACGTGGATGAAACAGGCCGGAACTTCCCCGGACTACCAGGGACTTTTCAAGGCGGCGAGCGAGTTTCATGCCCCAACCCCTGCAGAGCTCGCCAAAGTTCCCTCGAAATTTCCGGCCGTCGCCCCCACCGGAAACCAAGTGGATGCCATGGTGGAAATCGATCACCACTGGGACCTTTTTAAAGCCGCGCAGAAAACCGGATTCAAGACGGCTGAAAACCACCCCGAAAAAGAGTGGGCTCACGAGGCCTTGCTGCTGGCGGAAGGATTCCGTGAATTACAACGCCGGGAAGAATCCAAAGCACTCGGCGACGACTTCGTGAACCGGCTGCACTCGGCCGAACAAAATGCCATGGCCTTGAAGGCATTCGTCGAACGGGCCAAGTTTCCTTTGGACGAAGGAGCCAAGCAGGCCGCCGAGAAAGTCTGGACTGAAGTGGGGCAGTCTTGTTCGTCCTGCCACAAGAAGTATCGGAATTGAGTTCCCTTGAAACAGCCGAGTGGCCCGAACGACTCCAAAACCGCAGTGGAAAGCCCCATCTGACGGAGATCACTAGACACAAAAGCATCGCCCTTCACAAGGCCCTGGCGTTCACGTTCAAAATGTGTTCGCTCTCCCGCTCGAACGACAGATGCTCGATGGTTTTTGAGCCACACATTCGTCGGCCCCAGACCCACTCGCCTCCCCGCACCCAACGCGGGATAGGTCGCCAAAAGTGCCCCTTATTCTCTTGCTGCATTTCCGCAATCTGCTACCAACCACGCCGCAATGGAGGGAGGTTTCGCAGCCAAATTTTCAAACACGCACCACGGACGCACAATTGACTTGTTTACACGTGTTCTTTTTCTTTTCCTGTTTTGGCAACTGGGAATAATTGACACCCACGGCCAAGATTTGGTGACCAACGGCAATTTTATTTCGGCCCAAAACACCAATTACTGGTATCAAGGAAGCAAACACCTGGGTTTCTCGATCAGGGCGCTGGGATCGCCACCCGCCAAGAAACTGGGACTCGACGGTGAAATTTATCAACCCCTGGCAACGATACCCGGCCAGCTCTACCGCCTCCAATTCCTGGTTGGGGGTAATGAACCGACCGAAAACCTGCCAGCCTCCTCTATGGAAGTTGCTTGGGATTCACGGGTGGTTGATCACTTCGAATTTCCCCGCTATGACCAGGAATTGCGCACGCCTGTCTACACCCTTCAGGCAACCAACACCGTCACCCGACTGCGCTTTATCGGAACCAAAATGGCGAGCCTTTCCAGGATCAGCGTGGTTCCGGTGTCCTCAACCAACATTATGGGACAGGTCATCACCCCGGCCTATGGCGTAATAGCGACTGAGGACGACAAGTTGCCGGTTCGGACGCAGTGGACCATACCACCCGGAACATCCGTTCCAGCACTGGTATCGTTTTACCTGGACGGATTCTCATTTCTCGGAACTGCCCTAAGCGAAACCAATTCTTTCGCCTGGAAGAATGCTATCCCCGGCAAACATTATTTGACCGCGGCAAGAGGAGGGACAAGGGCACCCGCAACCGAAATCATCGTCGGAACCCGCCCTAAAATCATACTCGTCGCACCGGAAGAAGACACAGTCATAACACCGGGAACACTTATCGCCCTGTCAGCCGCCACGACCAACAATGACGGATCTATCCAGAATATCCGCTTCCTTACCAACGGCCAATCGTACGCGTTCCGCCCAGATCACCCCAGCATCGCGGGGGCTACCTGGAAAGCGCCAAAGATTGGCGCCTATCTCATCTCGGTCGCGGGCGAAACCACCAATGGCGTCGAGGTCCATCGCGATAGTGCAGCGGTCTACGTCATGGACGCGGGCGTGCCCGATGTAGAAATACGTGGCTCCGAGACCACGTTCTCCGTTGGATATTCCAATCCACTCGCACAAACCTTCATCGCCAGACGCAACGGGTATCTCCAGCGGGTGGAGGTTATGGCGCGAAACGAATCCTACCTGGCCACCGAGTCGGCTGATTTGGAAATACACGATACTGCAGGGGACTTGCCAGGCACCAACGTACTTGCCACAGCAACCCTCCGCCTTCCGCAATACTCTGGCCCAACCCGAACAAACGCGTTCAACTTCGTTTCCAACCGGGTTGCCCTCGTCGCCGGAAGATCCTACGCGATGGTCATCAAGTTCCGGGCGAATTCCACGCCTCCTCCAGGAATGGCGTTGGCGGCAACCACCCGTAACACCCACCGGGAAGGCAAACTCTGGACGTGGTCAGGTGGCCAGTGGCAAGAGGCATTACAAATTGGGTTCTACGCCACCGATATATCGTTTGCCACCTATGTATTGCCGAACAGCAGTCCCGTGGTGGCCTTGAATGTGTCGCCTGTCCGAGCACTCGAAAACGAGCCCATTGATTCCACCATACAAGCCTCGGACCCTGATGGATCTGTAACTCGCACAATCCTCTACGTGGACGGCGAGAGGCTCAAGACCAACCTGGGTCCAGTGCTTAGCTTCCACTGGACCAACGCAACACCGGGCACCCACATTCTTACCGCCGTCGCGGAGGACAACCTGGGGGCCATCTCCCAAACTCCTCCTCAATCGATATTTGTCGGCACGGACGAACAGTCATTTCCAAGCGTGACGCTTGAAGATGTCCAGTCAATCGAAGGGGATCGGAGCATTCCTCCCCTTGTCTTCAAATTCAAGCTTTCGGCGCCTTCGTCCACTCCCGTTACGGTAAACTATATCACACGGGATTTCACCGCCCTATCCCAGGTGGACTATCTGCCGACGGCAGGTACTATAGTGTTCAAGCCCGGACAGACCGAAGCCACGGTTCTCGTAAGAATTCTAGCCAACTATCTGGACCAACGCGATCGAAGCGTCAGTCTGGAGGTTCAGGGATGCACGGGGGCGTCCATCGAAAAACCCTACGCTTTGGGAACAATACTAGACGACGAGCCTGGGCTCGGAAAACCAGCCATCTATCATTGGGCAATACAGAGCCCGCCCGGCGCGTCAGTCGAACCGCTCAAAGCGACCATCACGGCTTTGGATCCTTCGGGGATGCCGGTCAGGGGATTCGGTGAACCCTTAAAAATAACGGCGATTTCAGCCGCCGCCGACAGCGTAGATGCGATCCCTCAATTGGGCACCCACCTTATAGCGGATGATCAACCCTTCATCCCGGCGACGGCGGGCTACGAATTCCGCGTGCGCTCCGACATTTATCTAACACGCTTGCTGGGGCTTGGTGTGGAAAAAATATGCCTGTGGGATGATAATCGACGGCGAATTGCGGTGGGTGAGATTTCCTACAACACGAACACCTGGGGTGAGATAGTCCTTCGGAATCTGGTGGTCCTCCATGCCAACAGGCGCTATCGGATCAGCGGATATTCACTCACCCACCCCGGAATCATGGGAACAGACGCAACTTTTACGCTGCCCGATGGTACCATTGGGTACTTTTTCAGCACGTCAGGAGATGCTTTTCCCGATGGATTGTCAGTGCGGGGCATCCGCTTGTTGGGGTTTAGTTATTGGATTCCTCGCGCCAGTGACCTACAGGTGACGCCAAGCCAGATCCTGCCATCATCGCCGGACGTCTGGCGTGGGCAAATCCAAATTACGGGAAGCGACGCCCAGTTTCGCCTCATTGCTGAGGATAGATTCGGCGTGATCGGCATTTCGGATTCCCTGGTAAAACCATCACTTGTGAGTGGCCGAAATACCGGCGGACAGACATCGCCCGCCGGACTCCACACCGATCCCAAGGCCAATTTTAGCGCACCCTCCGCCATCCCCAAAAAACTCCCGGTAACGACGAACGGCAGGCAACCAACTGGTGAGGCGTCGCAACCTTGAACGGCCTTCCTAGATCCAGCCCAAC
>DATJII010000159.1:0-52672 GCA_035493435.1 Candidatus Limnocylindria bacterium
ATAGCGATTGAGTTCCGCCAGGCTCATCCACTCCGGCAAATGCAATTGCTGGGAGACATAGCCGACCTGCTCGCGGACCTGCGCAGAAGCCCTCCAGAAATCCTGCCCCAGCAAGAGGGCTGTTCCGGAACTCGGCTTCAAGAGCCCCATAAGCAGGCGCAGCGTGGTTGTCTTGCCCGCTCCGTTCCGACCAATCAACCCGTAAACCGTTCCACGCTGCACCTGCAAATCCAGGGCGTTCACCGCGACCACTTGCCGTCCGAAGGTCTTGGTAAGTCCACTAATTTGAATGGCTGGCCCCATACGTCAAAGCCTGGGCTTCAGCCACCTGCGACAACCGTGAACTTGATCGGCGCCGGTTCATCGACTCTCTCTGGCTGTATAATGTTCAACTCTTCCCGCACAATGGCGAGAACCCTTCCGGCAGCCACTCCCATCTGGCTCGCTTCAACCGCCAATTGACGGGCACCCCGCCGCAGGGCGTCGTCCTGATCGCGGGTACTTAAGGTGGCGGCCCGCTCGGCAATGAAGGCGCCCTTGCCATGCCGCATCGCGATGATTCCTTCGCGTTCGAGCTCGGTATAAGCCTTCACCACCGTCGTGGGATTCACGGCCAGCACGGTGGCCAGTTCGCGAATGGACGGTATTTGATCGCCAGGCCGAAGAGTTCCTCCGGAGACATAGTACCGGAGCTGATCCATCACCTGCCGGTACACCGGAACACCCGTTCGGTGGTCGATCTGGATATGGAGTTGGGAGGGCATACTAGATCAATGGCTGTTTGATAACACCCATACACAAGCGTGTCAAGAAAACCTGCTCTCAATTCGAATGAAGAACGGCTTCCCGTGTTCAGTCTTCTTTTCAATGGTTCTACGCTCACTGACCCGTTGGGGTTCGATTTTCTGGTTATTACTTGCTGCCAACGCCTTGCGAGCGGCGAACAAGGAGATCGTCCTGATCGCGGGTTCTCCCAGTCACGGGGTGCGGGAACACGAATTTCGCGCGGGATGCCTTCTGTTGGGCGACTGCCTGAACCAAATGCCCGGCGTCCATGCCACCATCGCCAGCAATGGCTGGCCTCAAGATCCGAGCATTCTGGAGAAAGCGGACGCCATTTTCGTGTATTGCGACGGCGGCGACGCCCATCCAGCCATCAAGCCAGACCGGATGAAGCTTTTGGACGGACTGGCCGCCAAGGGCGTCGGAATCGGCATGGCGCATTACGCCGTCGAAGTGCCGCACGGAGTGCCCGGCCTGGCCATGCTGCGTTGGACCGGAGGCTTTTACGAAACCTACTGGTCGGTGAATCCGACTTGGAAGGCCAGCTTCACCCAACTGCCCCAACATCCTGTGACGCGCGGAGTGAAACCGTTCGCCATTGAAGACGAGTGGTACTACCACATGCTCTTCACACCTTACATGCAGGGAGTTACACCGATCCTCACCGCCATTCCCACCCCCAACACCGTGGGCGGAGATGATGCGCATGGCGGCAATCCTTGGGCTCGTGCAGCCGCAGCCAAGGGCGATCCCCAACACGTCATGTGGGTGCAGGATCGGGCCAACAACGGACGTGGTTTTGGCTTCACCGGAGGCCACTACCACGAAAATTGGGGTAACGACGATTTCCGAAAACTGGTGCTCAACGCGATCCTTTGGATCGCCCACGCCGACATCCCCGAAAACGGGGCGGCCTCCTCGGTGACGCCTGAAGCATTGAAAGCGAACTTGGATCCGAAGTAAGGACAGCCTCACTGGGTCCGCGCCATGGCCGCACGGAGCTTGGCGGCCGTATCCAACAGGGCTTCAGGAATCACCGCTGTCGCCCCAATCATCGGCATGAAATTCACGTCTCCGCTCCAGCGCGGGACGATGTGGACGTGCAAATGCTCCACAATGCCCGCACCAGCCACGGTCCCGAGATTCACCCCCACGTTGAATCCATGAGGGCGCATCACAACGCGAATCGCCGCCTGACATTCCCGCAAGAGAAGCATCAGTTCCAATAACTCTTCCTCCGTCAGCCCGTCGAAATCCGCGACCTGTTTGTAAGGCACCACCATGACGTGCCCCGCGTTGTACGGATAGGCATTCAGCAACGCGTAGCAGGACTTCCTCCGGGCAATGACGTAGTTCGCCTCATCCTGGTCCGACTGCCCAATGCGGGTGAACAACGACTGGTCATTCACCGGCGATTTGGGCCCCAGGATATACGAAATGCGCCACGGCGCGTGGAGGGTTTCCATTCGCGGGATTTTAACGGAGAACGGCATCCTTGGCGAGTGTTGGGCGGGCGGCAGTTGCCGCCCAAGTCATCAGGGAGGGGGGAAAACTCAGATGGAACGACTCAAAGGTCGGCCAGCTTCGAATCCAGACGTTGGTATTCCCCGTGCTCGAAATCATCCCAATTGCGGACCAGGCAGTCGTGCAATATGCCGATCCACTTGTCACCGCCGTTTTTGTCGCCTAAATCATCTATGTATATCTGTGCGAGGGAAGAAGCAATGGAGGTGCAATTCTCAAAATCCTCGGTTGTGCTGGCGATGGCGAAGGCTTCAACAAGCAAGACGATCCTCTCGGAGGCCTCGTCAAGATAGTCAGCGCGAGTCGCAAGGATGCTTGGCCGCCTGCCGCAGAGCGATTCCAGTGTGTCCAGATAACGCAGGAGCGCCGCTGTCTCGCGCAACATTCCCACAGTGTCATCCGTGGATGCCACCCTCGCGACGTTCTCGGCAAATCCCAGCACTTGCTGCCAATGCGTCAATGAAATGCCGTCGCTAGTCATAAGCCTATAGTGGAGGAAGGTGGCGAGACTGTCCGACGTCCCAGGTCCACCTTGCGATTTCGGAATCACCCCGCCACGCGGTAAGCGTGAGTATCATGGAGATTAACGACGAGTTACCAGATTGCTTTGTTGGGAACGCCAATTCTCAAAGCTGAAGGCGAGAGCCGGAATTGATTCCTCTGAACTTCGTCGCCTCATGCCCGCTTGACCCGTTCGCTTGGGCCGCTGACTGTTGGCGAAATGTTTGCCGGTTCGGTTAACGTCCGTTTTGTCGTCGCATGATGACTTTGCGCCTTTACCTGTTGCGCCAAGTCCTCAGTACGCTGGGCATTACGGTCACTGTCTTCACGTTTATCCTATTGTTGGGCAACGTGTTGCACGATGTCTTGGACTTGCTGGCGAGCCCGAAGACTACCATTGGACTATTCTTCCAAGCGCTGGGTCTGCTGATCCCGTTCGTTCTTTCGTTTTCGCTCCCGATTGCGTCCCTCACCGCAACGCTGCTGGTTTTTGGGCGTTTCAGTGCCGAACAGGAACTAACGGCGGCTCGCGCGGGAGGGATCAGTTTGGTATCATTGGTTTCCCCCATCCTGGCGCTTTCGACGGCGTTTGCGGTGCTTTGCGCGGTTTTCAACTGCCAGCTTGGACCGGCGTCGCGCATCGGCTTCAAACGGCTGCGCGACAACCTGGTACGCAGCAGTTCCAGCCTCGCCATCAGTGAGGGTCGCTACATCGAGTTGGGCAACGTGACGCTCTACGCCCACAAAGTTCACGGAGACAACATGGAAGACGTGCGGGTCTTTGTGGCCACCAACGGCGTGTGCAGCATCGATATCGCGGCGGAAACGGGAGAAATCCAGCGCGATGCAACGGGTAATCCCACGGCGATGGTGCTGCGGCAATTCCAGGGTTTGGTGCGGATGTCCGATCAATGGCAGGGAACGGCGGGTGAGGAGTATGCCATCGATATCCCCGCTTACCGGGCCTCGGCCGATGACCCGCCGGAACTGGGCGAAATGACGTTGCGCCAATTGCTGGCCGAACGAAAAAAACGCCGTGCCGAAGGCATCGAAGACGTCACGCCGGTTAACGTACACCTGCACCGGCAGGTGGCTTTCTCCTTTGCGTGCATCGGCTTCACGCTTATCGGGATACCTTTGGGTATCCGGGCGCATCGCCGCGAAACCAACATCGGGGTCGCCTTGGCGTTGTGGTTGATGCTGATCTATTACAGCTTCTTCGTCCTCGCCATGGCGTTCGAAACCAAGCCTCAAATGTATCCCCATCTCCTGGTTTGGGTGCCGAATTTCCTGTTTCAAGGGGTTGGGGCGTGGTTGTTGTGGCGATCAGATCGAGTGAGGTAAGACCTATTGGATTCTTAACCTCTTTCCGGCGTGCAAAATAAATCATATCTATCTGTTTTGCACCGAGTTATAAGCCTTCTTGAACCCTTTCCTTCCTTTCCCTACCCTCTCCCGATGATTCCCCGCTGCCTCGCGGTCGCAGCCCTCTCTCTCTCCATCTCCGTGGCTGTCCATGGCGATCCAGCAGTGACTACGGCATCGACAAACACGCCGCCTGACGCAGTGGCGGCGTTGCAACGGTTGCGAGTGGCGCCCGGTTTGAAGCTGTCGCTTTGGGCCAGTGAGCCGTTGGTGCAGAACATCGTGAGTGTAGCCTATGACGGTGGTGGAAGGGCCTACGTGGTCGAAACCGGGCGGCGGCGAACCAGCGTTTTCGATATCCGGAACTTCACCAAGTGGCTGGATGAGGACTTCGCCCTCCGGAGCGTAGAAGATCGCGCGGCCCTCTTGCGCCGTTGGTTGAATCCCACAAATTCGGATTATGCCGAATTCGCCCAGATCGCGGGCAAAGGCGGCAAACCAGGCGGATTGGAAGACTTCAACCACGATGGCGTTCTTGATTCGCATGATCTGGAAGTGGAATCGGAACGCATCCGGCTGGTCAGCGATTCCACTGGCACAGGACGGGCGGATACTTCCGTCGTATTCGCCGACGATTTCCGAGGCATCACCAGCGGTGTGGCGGCTGGGGTGTTGCCCCAGGGAACCAATGTTTGGTTTACCTGCATCCCCGACCTGTGGCGTTTCCCGGCGGCCAAGCCGCAGGATGTCCTCCCAGCCAAAGGAGAACGTCTACTCCATGGCTTCGGGGTCCACGTCGCCTTTGGCGGACACGATCTTCATGGTCTGATAAAGGGGTTCGACGGGCGTATCTATTTTTCGATTGCGGATCGTGGCACCAGTATAACCAACCGCGAGGGACACGTGTTCTCACTCCCGGACTGTGGCGCCGTGTTCCGTTGCGAACCGGATGGGTCTGACTTCGAAGTGGTGGCGAGGGGATTGCGAAATCCCCAGGAGCTGGCCTTCGACGATTTCGGGAATCTCTGGACCGGAGACAACAATGGCGACGGGGGCGACAAAGCCCGTTGGACCTTGGTGCTCAAGGGCGCGGACTACGGTTGGTCCATGGGTTGGCAATGGCAGCCCAAGATGGGCGCCTGGAATAGTGAACGGCTCTGGCACACCCGGGAAAGCAATACGGCAGCCTATATCATGCCTCCGGTGGCCCACATTGGACACGGTCCGGCGGGGATCGCTTATTATCCTGGTACCGGACTGGGTGAACGCTATATAGGCCACTTCTTCTACGCGGATTTTCCCGGTGGCGTGCGTACCTTCCGGGTGGAGCCCGATGGCGCCTTCTTCAAAATCGTTCCGCCGGAAGGCAAACCCGGTGCGCTGGAGGATAATTCCACCGCCAACTTCGCGGGTAAACTGCTCTGGGATCTCTCGCCCGTCGACGTCACGTTTCCGCCTTTTGGCGGGGTGATCGTGGCCGACTGGGTCCAGGGCTGGGATAAGACCGGTAAAGGACGGCTGTGGCATATCACCGATCCCTCACTCGCCGGGGATCCGCAAATCGCCACCATAAAACGGCTGCTCGCGGAAGGCACGACGGGCCGCAATGCCCCGGAACTTATATCTCTGCTAGGCAATCCGGACCAACGCGTTCGGCTGGAGGCACAATGGGAATTGGCCGCCAGGGGTCCGGCAAATTGGAACGCGTTGCTCGATACCGCGTGGGCGAATACCAACCGTTTGGCCCGCATTCACGCCCTCCAAGGACTCGCGCAAATCGTCCGTGCCCAACCGCTTTCGGGTTTTGGAGATGAATCGAAGGCCCTCTTGGCTTTTGGGCGGGATAATGATCCAGAGGTTCGCGTCCAGGCCGCGAAGGCCCTCGCTGAAAGCCGACTGCGAGAGGCTCGCCCAATGTTGGCTTCCATGCTGGCCGATGCAGAACCACGGATACGTGGGGCCGCTGCCATGGCCCTCGCAGATCTCATAGAAGCGCCTACCCCACGGATGGGCATTCCCCAAAAGTCTACGGATGCCTCGCCGGCGGGACAAAAGGCCGCCCAGATATTGGCTACTCTCGGCGACCTAGGTAATGGGGGGGAAGACGAACTGGTGACCATGGCCATCCAAAACGGTGGACGGGACCCCGTCTTGAATCATGCCCTAACCAGCCTGTTGAAAGCCCAGGTTCAGCACGGATATTCCGAGGCGTTCAAGGTTTTGTCCCGGGCCAATCAACCCCCTGAAATCAGACTGGCAGCTTTGCTTGCGCAACGCCGGATGGGAGATGCGGGGATTGCCCGGTGGCTGCGGGACAGCGATCCGCGCCTCGTCCTGGAAGCGGCGCGCGCCATCAATGACCTTCCCATCCCCGCCGCACGCAATGCCTTGGCCGCGCTAATCCAGATTAATAATATGCCCCAGGCACCCGCTGCATGGCCAGCCGGGCTTCCTTTCACCCGGGACGAATGGACTTATTTTGTCCTGCGGCGAGCCGTCAATGCGGCCTATCGTGCGGGCGATGGCAAGGTCCCCGGCCGTCTCGCCGAATTGGCCGTCATGACCAACCTTCCTGTCGCCTTGCGAGTCGAAGCGTTGGACGATTTGGCTGACTGGGCGCATCCGCCCCGGCGTGACAAGGTCGTGGGCGTTCATCGGCCCCTCATGCCGCGTCCAGCAGAACCGGCGTTGATGGCCCTGACCTCGGTTTGGCAACAGCTAACACGTCCCGATTCACCAGCCGTACTATTGATAGCGGCGTTGCATGCGGGAGCGGCCCTGAAACTGCCGGAAACCCTTTCCACCGCGCAATCGCTCGCCCAGCACCCCGAGGCAAACGTGCGTGCCGAAGCAGCCAAGATTCTCGATGCCAGCCAGACTACCACGCCAGCACAACTTATAGCCGACTTGGACACCGGCACCCTCGCGGCCAAGCGGTCCGCACTCACCAAACTTGCTGGAACAACAGACACGACGGCCATCGCCGCCCTCCAGGAATCGTTCGCCACACTCAGAACGCGGAAAGCCCCGCCGGAACTGGAACTGGATATCCAGGAGGCCGCGATCAAGACACCGGCACTGGCAGCGCAAGTGCGGGACTGGACAAACTCGTGGTCCCAAGGCGATAACCTCGCCCCCTATCGCACCACTCTCCTGGGAGGAAACGCCCTGACCGGCAAGAAACTCTTCGCCGAGCGTGCCGAATGGGGCTGTCAACGTTGCCACAAGCTCGAGGGCGAGGGCGGCGACGTGGGGCCCGAGCTTTCCGGCATCGGGCGCAAACGAGGCCGCGAATATGTTTTGCGTTCGATCGTGGATCCCAACGCCGAAATCGCTCCCGGTTTCGACAACCAATTGATTGAACTCAAAGATGGGTCCAATCTCTCGGGCGTTCTCAAGGGGGAAACCGCCACCACCCTTGATATCCAGACCGCCGAGGGCAAACGAGTTTCCCTGACGAAAGTCGATATTGCGTCCCGCACCCGTGGCTTATCTCCCATGCCCGAAGGGCTGATTGACATCATGTCCAAGCGCGAGCTGCGCGATTTGATTGAAGCTCTTTCGCAGTAGAAGTGGTGTTCTCACACGTCGCGAGCGTTGATGGAACGAAGGACGCTCGAAGAGGAAAGAGGGTCGGGCGTGATGCCGGTAATATCGGCTGAAATCCGTGCTCGCGATACGCGAGAACGCAGAATACTTTGCGGGCGCGAGCCACTGATTCTTTGACTAATACCGGTGGTTTCGCGGACTCAGCCGACCGGCTAATGGCTTTAATCCCTACGGGATCGGAAGGACATTCGATTCGGTGCAGGTGGTGGTTAACTCCTCGTCAGTGGAGGGTCTACGGGAAGAACCTGAGGAAGGGACACAGAATGTGTATCTCCCACAATTCGAAGATGCACCCCAATTGTTCTCGCACTAAAAACATATCTTGGAACCCGGACTATTTCCGTTTACCTTAGAAAACCAAGGTCGTTGCCAAGGCTCAGTTCGTCCTCGCCCGCTCAATTTCCACTGAAAACTGGAGAGGATAGTCGGGAATCCAAGGAACCGCGTTATTCCGGGCCCGGCAGCCATCTTTGATTGGAATGAAATTCAAACATTGGCTGCGGTTCAAACTGACTGCCGACACGACCTGGCATGGCCAGTTCAAGGCACTCCAATCGGCCCTTTGTTCATCGAATGGAAATTACCAAAAACTGGTGGTGGACGTCGGGGCGAACGACGGTTTCTTCAGTTCCAATTCCTATCCTTTCCTCAAGCGCGGCTGGCGTGGTGTCCTAATCGAACCCCATCCCGGGGCCTTCGCCAGGGCCACCACGCTTCATATGAAGAATTCCCGGGTGACCGTCCTCAATCTCGCGTGCAGCGACAAACGGGAAGAATTAAACCTTAACCTCTATGAATCCGATGAGGGCGGAAGCCTTTCGGCTTTGGCCGGCGGTGAAAAACACGCCCACACGGACCGCCCCGTCACCAGCGTCGTGCCCATCCAGGTCCACCGATTGGACGACCTCCTGGTGGCGCAAGGCGTGCCATTGGACTTTGGCGTTCTATCCATCGATACCGAAGGCCATGACCTGGACGTGATCCGGGGACTGGGCCTGGAACGCTTTCGACCGCGCGCCATCGTCACGGAAAAGAATTGGAACGAGGAGGAGAAGTTCCGCCACCTGGAAAAGCACGGGTATAAACTCCACTGCAACCTGGAATTCGATACCGTCTGGTCGGACTCCAACGAAGTGGCTTAGATCCTTATAACACCGTGCCATCCTGCCGATTGGGCGGGACAGCCGGGAAATCGGCGGTCTTCCAGAGGCGAACCTGGTCCAGGCCAACCGATACCAGCGTATTTGGATCCCGGAACACGAGCGACGCAATGAGCTTTTGATGCCCGTGAAGTGAGCCCACGTTGCGCCAGACCGTGGTATCCCAGAATTGGATATAGCCATCGATGGTTCCCACCACCAGCCGTGACTGATCCCGTGAATAAGCGAGGGAGCCAATGCCCCGTGTGTGGGTCCGGATGGGCGGCAGCGAATGACCGGTGGCGACCTCCGTAACCTGGATCATCCCATCCATCCCTCCCGTGGCAATCCAACGATTGTCCGGCGAAAACGCAAAGGCAATGGCCTGGTTCACGTGGGCGGGCAGGTCGCGGGAGGCTCCACTGGCCAGGTCATAGAGGCGCGTTCCGCCGCTCCAATTCCCTGCCGCCACCCACCGATTGTCGGCGGAGAAGACCGGCTGGAAAGACGGTCCGGGAAATTCACGAATCAGGTTGCCATTGTCGGCGGAATATATGGCCAGGAAACTGGGACCTTCATCCGTTGACAAGCCCCCGTGCTGTTCAAAGCTGATCGCCACATAAGCACCGTCCCCGGACATCCGCACCCGGGGAGTCAACTGATTATGCCCAAGCGGGTAACGCCGCTCACGGCCACTGGTACGCTCCGTCAGGACCAGGGTCAAATCGGTGGTAACCCAGGCTTCCAAATTCCGGCCGGCGTGGTACGCCCGCGAGTGAACGGTGTCACCCGACTTGGGTTTGGTTGGCGCCGCCCCCTCGCCCCCGCGTAAATACCACTGGCGGTCGGTCCCGACCCACCACCAGGCGGAGCCGTCGGACGTTGCCTCCGCCCAAAGCGCATCCATTGGCAGCGGTAGAACCTGCTGCCAACGTCGGGTCGGTGCGGTAGGCCAAACACGTACGCCGCTCTCGGGATCGCCGGTGACCAGGTGCTGGCCGTCGGGAGTAAAAAGGATGTCGGCCATGGAATCGGTCGCTCCGAGAAGCGATTGCGATTCACTGCCCGTGTCCATGCGCCAGACCCGCACGGCGTGGTCCCGTCCGATCGAAGCGATGGACTGGCGGTCGGGCGAGAAAGCTGCGCGGAAGACGGCGTCGCCATGCCCGCGAAAAAGCGATACTGCCGCCCCCGTCTCAGCGTTCCAAACCCGGACCGTGCGATCGATCCCGGTCGTCACTAAATATTTGCCCTGGGGGTCGAACCGCATGGAGGTGACGAGAATGCTCCATCCCGGCTCAAAATCGTGACCGGCCAATTGGTGTTCGGCGCCAGTCTCCAAATTTCTGATGGTGATGCTGCCATCGTCATTATTCAGGGCGACCAGATGTCCATCGTCGGAAAAGGCCGGCACCAGCAGCCGGCGTGTCGCCCATTCGGTTTTCACCAGCGGGCGGCTCCCGGAAGCAGTAATAGAAACCAAGTGGCTATGGAATTTTCCGGCCATATTGAGTTCGGCGCAGGCCAGGATGGACTCCCCGTCAGGACTGAAGCCGATGCTCGATATAGCCGCCGGATAGTTCAGGCGGGAAACCCGGGTGAAATCGGGAACAGCGTAAACTTCCAATACGGTGTTGGTGCGCGCCAGATCCGAGGTGGACACCGCCATCCGGCGTCCATCGGAGCGCAACCGCAACAGCCCGGAGTCATTCGTGAATCCCTGGCCGGGACGAAGGACGGAACTCGTGAGCTTCGCGACGTCGAGGCGCCGCAACGAGCCGTCCCGGAGCAACGCCACCACCCCCTGTCCACCATAGGCCAGCACCTGGGTCGCGGCGGGCGCGTCCTGCTTGAAATCATAGTTATAATCGCCCTGGGCGGCGTTCTTAAGATACCGCCATTCCCAGCCCCGCAGATCCGGCCCGGCCGGTTCGCCCTTGGAGGGCGGCGCCTGGTACGTGTCCAGCAACGCATGCACCTCACTGAACTTCCCGTCGGCATAGGCCTCCGAGGCTCGGACGAGATCCGCGGCATAAAGTTCGCGCCGCAACTGCGTCTCCCGGGCTTCGACCAATCGGCGCTGTTCCCATTCCGATTGGCGGGCTTGTTCGATGTGGTATGCGGCGAGGGAAGAACCTGCCGCCACCAACGCCAGGAGGCAAAACGTCGCCACTGCAAATCCGGTCGCCCACGGATGTCGCTGGGCTTTGCGGCCGATCAGCGCAAACACCGAAATGGGCCGGGCATGAATGGGCTCCCCTTCCAGGAACCGGCCCAATTCTTCGGCCACTTCCCTAGCCGAGGTGTATCTCTTGGAAGGCCGCTTTTGCAGGCACTTGAGACAAATGGTCTCCAGGTCCAGGGGGACCCCGGGACGCAGCGACCTTGGCCGAACCGGATCGAGGGACACCACTGCCGCCAAGGTGTGCTTGAACGTCTCGCCACGGGAAGGAGGCCGGTCCGTAAGCAGATAGTACAAGGTCGCACCAAGACCATAGACGTCCGTGCGTTCACTCAAGGGACCAAATCGGGTGGAGGCCTGTTCTGGCGCCATGAAGTTCGGGGAACCGGCACCCATCTCGTTTCCGGCGGGATCGCTCGGACCGCAGGCGGGCTGGGTCAACCCGAAATCCGTGACCCGGGGCTCATCATGGGCATCGATAATGACATTCGCCGGCTTCAGGTCGCAATGCAGGACCCCCTTGCGGTGTGCATAGTCGATGGCTTCCGCCACCTTCTTGACATACGTCGCGATCGTGATGGCCGACAGGGCGGTCTTCCGGGTCAAACCGGCCAAGTCCAGCCCCTCGATGTGCTCCATCGAAAAGAACAGGTGTCCTTCCGCTTCGCCCACATCGATGATTCCGACGATATTGGGGTGCTGCAACGAGGCAGCCGCACGGGCTTCTTTGAGCAATTGATCCCGGGAAGCCGTGTCGCGAAAGCGTTCATCGGACAGCGTCTTGACGGCACAAATGCGGTCCAACCCCTGCTGGCGCGCCTTGTGAATGACTCCCATGCCCCCACGGCCAACGACCTCCAGGAGCTCGTAGCGCCCGAACATGCGCGGCAGCGAAGGTGAATTGTCGTTGGCGGAAGTCACGGCCACTGGTTGGTTTAAGCTAACTGACCGGGGCGTCAACGGGATTCGGCGGACCTGGTGGCGCCGCAGGTTCCTTTGCGACATCGTTTGACTCGGCTAGTGTGCCGATGGCGATGCGCTGGTCCTTTCCCATCGGACGCCTGTTCGGGGTCCCGGTGCGGATTCATTATACGTTTCCGCTGTTTCTGCTTTATGTCGGTGGTCGCACGTACTTCCAGGAGCATGACTGGGGGGCAACCCTGGAAATGGCCTTTCTGTCGGTTCTCCTGTTTGGCTGCGTGCTCCTGCACGAATTTGGGCATGTTCTTGCCGCCCGGCATTTTGGCTATGGGACCAGGGATGTCACCCTGTTGCCCATCGGGGGTGTCGCCCGGCTTGACCAGGTGCCCGAGGATCCTCGTCAGGAGATCTGGGTAGCTATCGCCGGACCCTTGGTCAATGTCGCCATCGCCCTGATCCTCCTCCCCCTCGTGGGGCTCAAGTTGCTCCTCTCAGCGGATGGATTCTGGGACGTCATATGGGACAGCCCGATGGCCGCCCTGCTCGTATCCAATCTGGCCATCGCGTGCTTCAACCTGCTGCCAGCCTTTCCCATGGATGGTGGGCGGGTCTTGCGCGCCTTGCTGGCCCGCCGTCTGGACTACGTGCGCGCCACTTGGATTGCCACGCGTCTCGGACGGGTCATGGCGGTGCTTTTTTGCGTGCTGAGCTTTTGGGGATATCCCCACCTCGCCCTGGTCGGAATAGTAGTCTGGGTCATCGCCGGACGGGAAAACGCGATGGTCGCCTCGCAGGCGCAGTGAACGCCTCTGCGATTGCCAGCCTCGGGATTTCATGCCAGAACCCCGTGGCAAATGCGTCATCTACCGATCAACGCGCGGCTCTTCATCGATAATCGCAAACGGTTGAAGGCCCTCCTCCCTCCCGGTTCCCTGGCCATCGTCAACGCCAACGACATCTTCCCCACCAACGCCGACGGCACCCTGCGACTGGTGCCGAATGCCGACCTTTTTTACCTGACCGGTGTGGAGCAGGAGGAAAGCGTGTTGCTGCTCTTTCCCAGCGCCGATGACGAAAAACACCGCGAAATCCTTTTTCTGCGCGAGACGAGCGACCTGATCGCCACTTGGGAAGGTCACAAACTCACGGTTGACGAAGCCCGCAAACTTACGGGCATCGAGAATGTCCAGTGGGTTTCGGAGCTCCCCAAGTTGTTGCACCGGTTGATCCTCGAAAGCTCTCAGGTGTACCTGAACACTAATGAGCACAAACGGGCGGAGATCGTCATCGAAAGCCGCGAGATGCGCTTCGCCCGGGAGTTGAAGCAAAAATACCCGCTGCACACCTTCCAACGTTTGGCTCCGTTGCTCGGGCAGTTGCGTCTGGTCAAATCGGCCGACGAAGTCGAGCTGCTCCGCGAGGCTTGTTCCATCACCAAGGCGGGTTTCGAACGCGTGGCACGATTTGTCAAACCGGGCGTCACCGAACACGAGGTGGAAGCCGAGTTCGCCCACGAATTCATCCGGCGCCGTGGCGCCTTTGCCTACAACCCCATCATCGCCAGCGGCCCCAACGCCTGCGTCCTGCATTATCTGGACAACAACCAGCCGTGCCGCGATGGCGACCTGCTCCTGCTGGACGTCGGGGCCAGCTACGCCAATTATAATTCCGACCTGACACGCACCATCCCGGTGAATGGGAAGTTCACCAAACGCCAGCGCCAGCTCTATAACGCCGTGCTGCGCGTCCTGCAGGGATCCATCAAGGGGCTGACCGTCGGCAAACGCTGGCGCGACTGGCAGTTGGAGGCGGAGGCCATGGTGGAAAAGGAATGCGTGGACCTGGGATTGCTAACCCTCAAGGAGATCAAAAAGCAGAACCCGGATCGTCCCGCGCTGAAACGTTATTTCATGCACGGCCTCGGGCATCCGCTCGGCCTAGACGTCCATGACGTCGGTGACACCACCAAACCCTTTGCAGCCGGATGGTTCATGACGGTCGAGCCCGCCATCTACATCAAGGAAGAAGGCATGGCAGTCCGGCTCGAAAACGATGTCCTAATCACCGCAGAGGGGCCGGTCGACCTCATGGCCAACATCCCCATTGAAGCCGACGATATCGAGGCCCTGATGACGCGGAAAAAGCGGGGGTAATTCCCAACGCAAAAAGGAACAATTTGAGTTATGGCAACGTATGCTGACGTACAACGGACGATCAAAAGCGTACTAGGCTTTGCCACGAAAAGCTGTTGGATAGCGCATGTCCTTTCGGACCACGGAAAGACGAAGCACATAGCCCCAAATCGAATTGATCCAAAAAAACGGAAGCACCCTTGCCCTGAAAACAAACGCCAAATAATTGAAGGAGTTCTGCGCCGCTTCGGAATGATTTAGGCACTCAGAGGCCAAATTGGCGTAGATCAATCGCTACGAGCCGCTTGTTGTCCGGGCCATTAACGGTATTCTGCGCGGGTGGCTGGGATCACCTACCGTGTCGGAAACAACTTGGAGCTGGATCAGGTTATTGAACTTTATCGCGCCTCGACGCTGGGGGCACGGCGTCCGGTCGACGATCGCGACCGGATGCGCACCATGCTGCATAACGCCAACCTGATCGTGACCGCTTGGGACGGCGATCTGCTGGTCGGCATCGCCCGTTCCCTGACCGATTTCTCCTTCTGCACCTATCTGAGCGATCTCGCTGTGCGCCAGACACATCAACGGGGCGGCATTGGCCGGGAATTGGTGCGCCGAACCCAGCAGGCTGGAGGACAGGCCACTGTCATCCTGCTCAGCGCTCCGGCGGCGGTAGATTACTATCCGCGCATCGGCCTCACCCAGCACCCGTCCGCCTGGATGTTGGCACCGGATAAGCAGGTGCGGTAGGGAATGGGCCAAACCGTGCGGAATTCGGAATTCGAGAAACAGCTAGATCCTACGATTGGTGGTTCCCAAGGCTTCCGTTTGTGGGGGTATTTCCGGATTTGCCGCCGCCCGCCAGACGGTTAACCTATCCCCACAGTCAGCGTCGGTGTTACCAACCCTCCTCGTTTATGAAAAAAATCCTGATCGTTCTTGGCGTACTACTCGTAGTTGCCGTGGTAGCCCTCTTTCTAGTGGGTTCCAACCTGGGCCGCATCGTCAAAGCCGGTATTGAACAATTCGGACCGAAATTCACTGGAACCAGTGTCACTGTCGAGTCGGTAAGTCTCTCCCCTTCATCCGGTTCCGGAGCCATTCACGGTCTTGTGGTGGGCAATCCCGCAGGTTACACCACCCCCTACGCCATTCGGCTGGGATCGGCCTCCCTCGCCCTTGATCCTTCGACGTTGCTTAAGGACAAGGTGGTCATTAAGAGCATTCAGGTAACGGACCCGGAGATCAATATAGAGGGTGGCCTGACGGATAATAACCTCAAAAAAATCATGGCCAACCTCGACTCGTTTTCAGCCGGTGAAAAAGGCCAGCCCGCCGAATCGACCGGTGCCAAGAAAAAGCTCGAGGTCGATGACTTCCTGCTGAGCGGCGCGAAGGTCAACGTAAAGCTCTCCATGGTCGGTCTTTCCACACCCACGGTCACCCTCCCCGACATCCATTTGACAAATCTCGGCACCGGTCCAGACGGCATCACCCCTGGGGCTCTTACCAAGGAAATCATTGGGGAAATCGTGTCCAAAACGATCACCGCAGTGACGGCCCAGGTGGGCAACTTGGGTAAGGGAGCCACCGATGCCGCCAAGAAGGCGGGTTCCGAAGCCGTCGATGGCGCCAAAAAGATCGGCGACTTTTTCAAAAAGAAGTAACAGGCTTAACCCGTCCGCGCCCTAGGCAGGCGAATCCTGTGAACGGTCCAACGGACGATATGTCAATTATCCGTGCGATCCACCCGGACGCCTGCCAGATATACCATTAAGGTCATAACATGAAGCGATTCCACCAGTCAGTCGCAACCGCCGCACTCGCCTTGGCGTGCCTCGTCACCGGCCAACTCGCGGCTGCCCCCGCCCTGAAGGTCGGGGATCAAGCCCCACCTCTCAGCGTCGCGAAATGGGTCCAGGGCGAGCCCGTCAAAGCTTTCGAGACGAACAAATGTTATATCGTCGAGTTTTGGGCAACGTGGTGCGGGCCTTGCAAGATGTCAATTCCCCACCTCAATGCGCTATACGAGAAGTTCAAGGATAAGGACCTGGTGGTCATCGGCCAGGACGTGATGGAAGAAGAGGATGTCACGGACGTGCCGAAGTTTGTCCGCGAGATGGGCAGCAAGATGACCTATCGGGTCGCCTTGGATGACAAGAAGTCCAACCAGAAGGGCGCCATGGCGGCCACCTGGATGGAAGCGGCGGAACAACGGGGGATTCCCACGGCGTTTGTCGTGGATCGGACTGGCATGGTCGCCTGGATCGGCCATCCCATGGAATTGGAAGAACCCCTGTTGGAAACGGTCCTGTCCGGAAAACTGGACAAGAAAGGCGCCATTGCCCTGCATGATGAGGCCGTGGCGAAGCAAGCGGCGCTGCAAGCGGCGGATCAAAAACTGGGCCAGGCGATGCAGGATAAACAATGGGCGGCCGCCGACCTGGCTGTCGCCGAACTCGAAAAACTCCTGCCCGAGAGCCAGCGATCACAGCTCAAGTTTGTGCGCCTCGATATATTATTTGGCAAGAATGACGCCGACGGCGCCTATAAGCTGGCCGAGGAACTGGGAGCCGGTTCGACCGATAAACCGGAAATCCTCAATGGGCTCGCCTGGAAGCTGGCCACCCAGGAAAACACCGAACCGCGCTTCCTGGACCTGGCGGACAAGTACAGCCTGTCGGCGATCAAGGGCAAGGGTGAAACTGACGCCGCCACGCTGGACACCCGGGCCCGGGTGCAATTCCTCAGAGGCGACAAGCCAGGCGCCATCGCCACCGAGGAAAAAGCCGTCGCCTCCGCCGAAGGCCGCCTCAAGGCGGTGCTTCAGAAATCACTGGATTCCTATAAGGAAGGCAAGCTTCCCAAGCAGGACTAATTATTATATTTCCAGGATTCCAGACAAGGCGCACCACCGTGCGCCTTTTTTGCTTGGTAAACGTCGTCGGCCCCGAAAAACAGAACGTCCGCCAAAGCCTGGGAGGGAGAGACTCCGTCGAGCCCTGCTATCGGAGAGAAGCTTCGCCTCGATGGTATGCGCGGGTATCGAAGCCCGAGCACTCACAACCAATAACTCCAGCATATTTTCGTGCACTCGCCTGGCAAATCCTCTCCACCTCATTTCTTACCTGCCTCATGTGCGTTTGGCGACCCGCCCTCCTGCCCGTGCTTCCTGGCCATCCGGTGCGCCATCATCCCGCACACAAACAATTGCAAGGGATGATAGAACATGATCGGGAGCAGGATCAGTCCCAAGCCGGGATGCTGTTCGAAGATCACTTTCGCCATGGGCACCCCCGAGGCCAGCGTCTTGTGCGGCCCGGCGAACACCGCCACAATCTGATCCCCTCGATTCAAGCGAAACGCCCAGGCCAGCAGCTCCGCCAAGGCTGTCGCAACGCCAAATAACACCAGGACCCCGGCCATGGCCCCCAGGGTCACGCCCCACCCGTGCATGCGCCAGACATGGGTTTTCACCGAATTGCAGAAAGCCGCGAAGACAATGAACAGCACGAGACCGCTATTCATATTGCCCAGGATCTTCCGACGGGCATCCGCCAATGCATGCAACCGCAACCGGGCGACCTGTCCGATCAACAACGGCACGAAAAGATAGAGCACCACCTCCGCAATCACCGGTCCCAGGGGCCGCTTGTGCCCGCTGGTCTTCATCAACCACGAGGCCCACAAGGGCGTGAGCACAATCCCGAGCAAATTCGACAGCACCGCATTGAAAATCGCCCCCACCGTATTGCCTCCGGCCATCGAAGTGAGCACCGGCGACGTGGAAATCGTCGAAGGCAACACCGACAGGAACAGAAAGCCCAGCCGCAAGTCCCGTGGCATATAATCGCCCGCCAGATGGTCGAACACCATCCCGAGCAACGGAAACAGCCCGAAAATAAAGAGTTGGACGATCAAATGGAGCCGCCAGTTCTTCAGCCCATGGTGCAGGGCCGACGTGGGAATCGTGAGGCCCTGGAAAAAGAAGATGATTGCCACGCCCACCTTGGTCGTGACCTGCGACTGCAACCAGCCTCCCGAGGCCCCCAGTTCCGGCACCAACCAAGCCAACGCCACCACCAGGGGCAAACTGAGGACAAACCAGTTTTTAAGATAGAAGGTTCTCATCCGATCCGGTCCGAAAAAGGCATTGTGGATACCGACCGTCACGGAAGCAATCCGGCGAAGATGCGCAACCAAGCCGCTGGGGCTTATTTTCCGCTCGTGTTTTTTGGGCGGGTGCGGCAGGAAGGAAGGATGTCCGTAAGCTTGCCTTCTCCAAACCAGCTTCGCGTGGGTATTGTCGGTGTCGGGCGCATGGGGGCCAATATGGCCCAGCGCCTGAAAGACTGTGGGTACACAGTTTCTGCCGTTTATGATGTCCGGCATGAAGTGGCCCAGGCTCTGGGCGCCGAGATCGGTGCGGCCGCGCCGTCGACGCTTGCGGAAACCAGTGCGGCAGCGGATGTTATCCTCACCGTGGTCACCGATGACAAGGCGATGGAAGCCATCTTTGCGCGTCGGGGTGACAGTTTGCTGAAGAACGCCAAGGGACGCGTTTTCATTAACTGCGCCACGATCTCACCCGACATCCATGTCAAAGTGGAGAAAGCGGCCAAGGCCGCCGGGGCTTACAGTATCGAAGCCTGCATGGCTTCCAGCATCACCCAGGCTCGAAATGGCACGCTGTACCTCATGATCGGCGGACAACCGGAAGTGTTCGACGCCGTTAAACCACTGCTAACGGTTCTCAGCGACGAGGGCAAGTTGCTCCGATACGTCGGGTTGGCCGGCCAGGCGGCACGACTCAAGGCCCTGGTAAATATGGTCATGAACATCAACACGGCTGGTCTGGCCGAAGGACTCGGGTTGGCGGCCGCGCTGAAGCTGGACCTTGGTATGGTTCGGGAAGTTTTTGGCCAGACGGGTGCGGCCTCCCGGGTTCTCGTCACGGACGGCGAGGACATGCAAAACCGCGATCATTCATGTTTCTTCAGCGCCGCCCACGCCGCCAAGGACAGCGGCATCGCTCTGGCGCTGGCTAATAAAGCCAAGATCGAGGCGCCGCTCGCGAAGGCCGCTTACGGTCAATTTGCCAAGATGGTGAAAGTGGGCCTCGGCGAGCTCGACAAGTCCGGAGTGGCGGAACTGACGTTTAAAGGCCGTGGACCGAAGCAGAAAGCGGGGAAGAAGTAGGGTGTTAACCGCAGATGGGATGGATGGACGCAGATTAGAAGTAAATGGGGTGACTGGGTCGTGAAATAGGGAAATGTTCGCGACAGCGTTTGGAGTTTCGCCTTCGTCAAGACTTCGGCGGACAAGGCGGTGGCAAGCGTAGCGCGAAACCGCTTTGGTATGAAGTGACTTCCCCAGCTCGCCGGCACCTTATACGACGAAGGCCGATCAATTATATCCCGAATCGTTGCGCAGGTGTTTACACGCACGGAATGCCCGCGATGCAAGGAAACGGCAATGACACAATAGGCGCGAGCATATCCCGTGGTTCTTGTACCGGTGGTGTCGCTTCGCTCGACCACCGGCTACTATCTTTGAACCCTCCGGGTTCAGGGTGCCCGACGAATATGCGATATATACATCCCCTACTTCGGCGGCAAAATCTCCACTGAGTCCTTCGTGGTCAGCTCACGGAAATGGCGCCAGCGGTGGAAAGTAATGTAGTTTGCGTCGTGGGCACGGGCGGCGCCTCCGGTGTCGTCGTCGAAGGCGGTGCGGACCAGGGCAATCATATCGTCGCCATCGTATTGAAAATCGGGATATTGGAAGGCGTGATGCTCGCGTTCCGGATGATGCAGCAGGACGCATCGGATCGCCCATTTTCGCAGGTCTACCGAATGTAGAAGGACCAGCGTGTTGCGGATGCGATCGGCGGTGAGGCCGCGTTGGTTGGGTGGTATCCAATTGGAAAGCGCCCAGTAGCCGCCTCCTTTGGGATCGATCCGGATCACGAACTTCTTACAGCCACCGGGAAAATCGATGAATCCGGAAGCGGGATCGAAACTTGCAGTGTCGCCGTCGGGAGTGACGGAAACCCACGCTGCCTTTTCCTCGGGCTGGCGGAAGTCCACCCGCAGGAAATTAACCAGACTGCCATCCGGCGCCACCACCGCGTTGCCTTCCAACCAGCCACCAAACTGACCGCCCAACCAAGCCGGATCCCGGCCCAATCGTGAGCTTGCCCTCCAATTCGAGGATTCAAGCAAGTCCGCATCCACTGGCACCGAAAGCATGAAGGACTTGAAGTAGTTCGCCCAGGTGCCCGGACCGGTGGTGTCTTCCATTGCCCGCCAAAGCCTTCCGCCATGTTCGATCACGGGCATCGGCGCACAGTGATAATGCCCGTCGCCGAGCAACAGGCCGGTATGAGCATCGGCCGGGGTGGTCCAGGTCAGGCCGCCATCCAGTGATTTGCGAATCACAGCAAATCCATCCTGGCGGCTGGTACCGATTAGATAGAGCGTGCCGCGATTCACGAACAGCGAGGACCAAAACGCCCCATGAATCTCCGCCCGCCGTGACCAGTGCTCACCGTGATCCGTGGAACCATAGACATGGACCGTATCGGCAGTGGAACCGGCCCCAAAGAAATCATGCGAAGCCACCAGGTCGCCGCCGGGTAGAGCCGCCAGAGACGGCGAGCCCAAATACTGCTGGGTCGCCGCCGCCGAATGCGCCACGACCACTCCCGGGGGACGTGGCGCAGGCGCGGTCATTCCTGAAGCCAGCCTCACACGCGAATCCAATTCGGCCAGGGTGAATCGTACGCTGAGGATATAAGGTTGCTGGCCTTCGTCCCAATGGCCATAAGTCGTGGAGACGACGGTGCCGTCTGGCAATACTTCGACACCTGGGTAAGCGCAGTCCCATTCATGCTGATTGTCGCCCAGTCGCATCCGATAGGCGCCCTCACGACCCTGTTTGATATCTTCGTAAGTGCCCACCCATCCGACCCAATCACCCGCCGTTGGCGAATCCCTGGCGGTGTCGCGGAATGATATAAAGAGTCGTCCATCCGGCGCGTATTTGGCGGTATGGCGATCGCCGGTGAGCGAAAGGGGTAATTCACGGGGCGTGGACCAGGTTCTCCCCTCGTCGTCAGGAAAGATGACATGCGAGTTTTTGCGGCGAGAATTCTCCCGCAACAACAGCGCCAATTGGCCTCCGTCGGGTGACCGCACCACGCCCGGCTCGCAAAGATGCACTTCTGCGGAGGCGAAAAGTTCCCGCGGTTGCGACCAAGTCACGCCACCATCACGCGATTCCACCTGGTATAGCCGGAACACCATCGGCTTTTCCTGGACCGCGTCCTTGTTGATATAGCGCCCGTCGTCGTGAAACCACGCCAGGTAATGCCCGGGTTCCCCGCGAACGGCCTCGACGCTCGCCATCACCACAATTCCACCCCAGTCACCCACCTGATGCAGGGGCGACCAAGTTGCGCCGTCATCCTCCGACACCGCGAGTCGCGCCGGATAGCGCCCCGACCAAACAATCAGCCGACGGTGCCCGGCCGCGTCCACCACCCGATGAATCGTCGGCGTCTCCAGGGAAGTCGCCCAGTTCTCTGGAACTGGCAGGCGCTCACTCCAGGTGCGGCCGCCGTCCAGACTTCGCCGATAGAGAATGGCCCCGCGCCCATGCCCTTTCGGATACACGCACAGGATCGTTTTACCGTCCTCCAGCAGGACCGTCGTCGGATGGCCCAGATATTGGCCCGGCTCGCGATCCACAATGGACTGCCTTGCGGTGTCGCGCGCCAAATCCACCAACGGTAGCGACGCCAACAAGGGGAAGTTAAACGCCCAAAGCAGGCATGCCAGCCGGCAAAGCCGAACAATCAAGGGGTACGTGGCCATCGCAGGAATCCGATCATCCAAGGAGTCCCGCAAACTGGCAATGCTTCCGTTAGGATGAGTGTTGGAGAACGAATGGTATAACGAGAGCGCTGGCCGTCTTGGAGTGCGGGGGCAAGCAACGCGCGACACCGCTTTGGCGAGTCGTGTCGTGCTTGGAGTCAACCAAGGCAAACGAAGCCATACCACACTCCAAGGCGGTGTCGTCGCTGCGCTCTGCCACCGCACTCCACGACGCTTCGCGTTTCGATGGGTCGGCGAGCCAAGACTACCCTCTCCCACCGGACCTATTCGTCCCACTTCTGACGCCCGTAAGAAAACAAAAAAGACCGGGGTCACCCCCGGTCTTGCGCGTTTATTTAGATACGACCCCACCTACTGGACCAGCCGATAGAACTTCTGCGAGGCCGTGGAAACGGCCACGGAGTATCCGCTGGCCGGATTTCCAGCCACGGGAGTCCAGGTCGCAAGGTCGGTCGATTCTTCCAAGGTACCGGTGCCGGACCACGTCAGGGTGACGTTGCCCCCGGCCAGGGTGGGCAGGTTGAACTTCGCGGCCTGCGTCGGCACCGGGGCGAATGTTGACAGGAACGATCCGGGAATCGGGGTAAGCGCACCAGCAGCGGTGTTGTCACCGGCGATTCGCCAAGCCACTTCCGCCAGATCTCCGCCGCCACCTTCCTTGTGGAAGACCTCGATGTAATAGCTCTTGCCCGCCTGGAGGGGAACAGGAGCGGAAGTCTGCGTCACCGTGTCGCCCGGTTCCGTGAAGGGCGTGCAGCAGCCCGCCTCGTAGGCCACTTCCACCACGTTGGCCGGATTTTCGTCGGTGCTCAGCCACAACTGCGAGGCGTCATCGCTGTGAAGGAAGAAGGTATAGCTTCCTCCCGTGGTGGGCGTCAGCCAGCCGTAGATGTGCGCGCCATAGTTGTCGCCCAACGGACCAAAGGCCGGGTTCCCGGCCAGGTCACTGCCGGTGATCAGGCTGGTGTTGAAGTTGGTCAGGAAACTATTGGTGTACACGCCATTGGGGTATTGCGGGTCTCCGAGCAAGTCATCGACACTGGTGCCATTGATCTTCGCATAGAAGTCCCAGGCCAGCAGGCCGGGCGTCCGCACATAGGACGTGAACGGCGTGCTGTTGTTGCCGATGGTATTCCCGCTCACCCGCGTGTCCTTGACTCCACTCACGCTAAGCGTATAGGCCTGGCCCGGGAGCAACCCGGACGTCACCACGCCAACCACAGCGGGATCGGTCGTCAAGGTCACACTGGCAGCGGTGACTCCGCCCGAGAACGTATAGTTCGCCGCCACTCCAGCCGTATCCGGGGTCACGGGGCGATTGAACACCACGCGAACCCGATTGGTGGTCGATTCCGCAGTGACATAGGCGACCGCCGGAGGCGTGGTGTCGAGCTTCACAGTCACCGTCGCGTTGGCGGAGGTGGCTCCAGCCAGCGGGTTGGTGACCTCCAGATGATACTGTCCCGCATCCGCCGGAGTGATTTGGGTGATCACCAGGTTCGTGGAGGTCACGCCTTGGGGATAGTGTGCCGAGCCATCGGGATTCAGGGCCGCCGTGGGGTCGATCGCCGCGCCATCCTTGAACCATTGGTAGGTATTGGGATAACCGGTGACCGCCGTGGTCAACGTGATCGTTGAGGCTTCCAGGGCATTCACGATGTTCGTGGGATCCGCCACCACGTGGGCGGCGACGTAGGCGACACTGAAGTGGTTGACGATCTGGGCGGGAGTGAGCGCGTAGTTATAGAACGCCACCTCGTCGATGGAACCGTTGAAGCCGAAATTGCCATCGTTCCGTTGCCCGATGACCCAGGGCTGGTTGCCGTTCGGCACATAGCTGCCGGTGGCCGTCGCGTCAAGCGCACCGTTGACATAGAGCTGCGCGATGTTGACGCCGTCCCAGACGGCCACAATGTGATCGTAGCGTCCGGCGACGGCCGGGTGGTCGCTGCTATAAGCATCGGCATGCACGCCCGTGGCGTCGCCGAGCTGGATCTCCCAGCCGTTCGGACTGTTGTTCTGGATATAGAACGCCCAGCCCAGGCGGCCCGCGCCATTCCGGAATTGGGAACCCATGGGAACATAGGTGTTCACGTCGTGGTCCTTCGGATTCGCCCAGAATTCGACCGTGAAGGCGGTACCGGGATTCAAGGTCTGGCTATAAGGCACCTTGGCCACGCCATCCGCGCCGCCAAAGCTCACCGCCGTATCGTTATCTCCCGGCAAGGCCCCCGGTGCGCCGAGGGTCAACGCACCGGAATAGACTCCGTCATGTCCGCCGGCCAGATCGAAAGCCGTCGTGCCGTTGGTTTCGTCCAGACGCCAGAATGCCGAGGGATTGTCAGTCATCACCATCGTCGCGTAACGGCCAGTGGGAGCCACGAAGTTCAGTGTGAAGTCCACGCTGTTCGTCGCGCCTATGGGGTTGGAAACGGTCACCGAATACGCCCCGGAGGAAGCCACCGTGGTTTGCGGCAGAGTCAGCGTAGACAAGGTGGCGCCCGCAATGGGTTGACCTTTGAATTTCCATTGATAGTTCAACGGCGCCGTACCGCTGGCACTTACGACAAACGTCGGCGTACCGCCCGCCAGCAAGGTCTTGGTGCCGGTAGGCTGGCTCACGATCGTGGGGGCCGTCACGTTGGTGCCATACACGAAGCGCGAATTATGAACGGCGATAGTATTGGCGGACAGCGCGTCATCATAGACGGCGAGTTCGTCAATCGTGCCCGTCCAACGGCCCGGCGAAGCCAGACCCGCAGAACCAATGTTGGCCGGGAGCCCGGGAGTCAGGCCGAAGCTCGGATGCGGTTTCGTCCCCAAAGACAAGCCATCCACATAGGCCGTCACCGTATTCGTGCTGAATACCACGGCGACGTGCGCCAGTCGGCCCAGCAGCGACACCGGCACCGCCCAGGTCAAGGGCTGGGTGAGGGAATCGTTTTTATAGATGAGCGATGATCCATCCGGGCTGGCCAGGATCTGGTAGTAAACCGTGTCACTGCTTGCGGCCAGCGAGAAGATAGTCTCGTTGTCAGGAGCGGAGGCCCGATCCAGATAAACCAACGCTTCAATGGTTCCCTTGCCACCAGCGAACTCGTAGTTGGAATTGGCCGGGATGGTCACATCCCCATCGCCCTTTAACCGGATGGCGCGTTCGCCGAACGAACGGTTCGTGCGCCCGTCGAATTCTGCGCCACCTTCCAAGGTCCCGCTCGCGGCAGGTTCCTTCAGATTGGAAAGCGATGCGCCGGAATTGCCGTCCGCCGGGAAATAGGCCACCAGGCCGGACTCACCCTGGACAGCGTCACGGTAGAAACTGACATTACCCGTTTGTACGGGCACCACGGAAAGCACCGCATTGGAACTGACCAGGCTGATGCCGGTGCTGTTGTTCAATACCACGCTATAAGTGCTGCCACTGTCCGCGCCCGTTACGATTGGCAGATAGTACTCGGAACCGGTGGCTCCCGGAATCGGATCGGTGCCTTTTTGCCACTGGTAAGTGGTGCTGGCATCCAGGGCGGCAGCCACCTCAAAAGGAGCCGCGCCTCCGTCCCACACCGCAGCGGATTGGGGCTGGGTCACGATGTTTGGCCCCGGCACACGGAGCAACAAATCGTTGGTGGAAAACTGGCCGGCGGCAAAGGTGAAGATCCGCAATTCGTCCAGGTTACCGTTGAAGGTCGGTTGGGTCCCCGGGCTTGAACCCGCGAAAATATCTCCGGCGGAAACCGTGGCCCCGCCGACATCTGGCGCGCCATGGGCGGTGCCATCCACGTAGAAAGTGGAGGTGCCATTGGCATTCACAATGGCCAGATGCGTCCAGCGGGTGGTATCGATCGGCACGCTATCGCCGATCTGCTTGTTGCTGCCAATGATGACCGCTGCGATGGAGGACGTCCCGTCGTCCGGATTCAACGTAAGCCGGAAGGAAACGCCGCCGGAAGAGCCGGTACCAAAGATCCAGGTCGAATTGCCGCCCAGGACGCCGGTGTCAGTGGGCAAAACCCAGAGTTCGATGCCATAGTTCGTCGCCGGGGGATTGAATCCCGGCGCCCACATGCCGGCCGCATTACAGTTATTGGCACCCCAGCGCAGGGAGCTGGTGCTGATATAGCCCGTCGGACCGAGGGGCCCGCCCACGCCGATGGATGAAACGATGGCGCCCGATTGCCCACTACCCACGCACGAAAACGCCTGGCTAAACCGATGGCCCAGCCCGCTGGAATCCCCGTATAGGTCCGCGATCTCACCGTAATGCCACCACCCCTGCGCCGTCACGTCCGCCAACGCCGATCCCATCATCAGGCACGAAGCCGCCGCCGCTCCGGCCGTGAGGATCGCCGCACCAAGTTTGTTTTTCAAGGTTGTCCCTTATATCATTCCGAATTCCTGTTGTGTAATAGGGTTGGGGCGTTTGGATGACCGTTCGACAAATCTCTCGCCGCCTGAAAAGACACCGGGGCGTCAATGCCGGGAAGGGAGAATATTCCACGGGGTACCCCCCTGCGAAGGAGCCGATTCCTGATGCGAAAAACCTTGTCTGGAGCCCCAAGGTATGGTGGGAAGATTAGCCTGCAAATCTTTTTCGATTATCTTTTATTTTTGCTCCCAGCGGCTTCGTGCAGATTATTTTTATATAGAACAAGATTCATCGGCCATTGCCTTATAGGCATTGCCCGGGTTCCTCAAGATTCACCCCGGTTCATGATGAAACACACCTGGGTGCAGATTCCCAAATCCATTTTGCTAAGAGCACAACGCACAGCTCCAGCCCGGCGCCCCCCCAGACCAGCCCCCCGGTCTCAATACCGATTCCCTGGCGATTCGAAATCGCCGAAAGGGTGATCCAACTGAACTGGCCCACCGCATTCCCGGGCAAGGAATCGACAATTCGCGTTGCACAAAAAAACTCGCCGTAAACGCATTCATGGCGACAGTTATCGCCATGGACCTTACGAGTACGGCATTTGGTACCTGGAGTGGGGGAAGATTCATGCATTACGGCCAGCCGCTGGACGAGGCGCACTGGGTGAGCTTGGTGCATCACGCGCATCGCAGTGGCATCCAGACCTTTTTGACGGCCGACGTTTATGGCAACGGTCAAGCCGACAGCCTTTTGGGACAGGCCTTGAAAGGCCTGAAGCGGGACTCGTACTGCCTGGTGGGCGCCATTGGCCATGACATCTACTCTGGAAAGCGGGACGGCTCGAAGGGTTATCCCCGCTTCACCCATCCCGATCTGCGCCAACCCCGTGACTACGCGGATTACCTGCGTATGGCGGCGGAAAAGTCCTTGGAACGCCTTGGAATCAGCCAGTTCGACTACCTGCTCCTCCACAATCCCGATTTCACCGGTTACACCAATGACGCTGTCTGGAAAGGCATGCAACGACTGGTGGACCAAGGACTTACCCGCAAACTGGGTATCGCGCCCGGACCGGCCAACGGCTTCAGCCTGGACATCATCCTCGCCTTTGAGCGCTTTGGCGCACTGATCGATGCGGCCATGATCATCCTGAACCCTTTCGAACCCTGGCCGGGCCGCTTTGTCCTACCGGCGGCTGAGAAATACGGGGTCGACGTGATCACTCGGGTGGTCGATTTCGGTGGTATTTTCTACGACGACGTTCATCCGGGACACCAATTCGGCCAAAGCGACCACCGCTCCTTCCGCCCTGCGGGATGGGTCGAGGAAGGCAACCAGAAATTGGACGCCCTGCGCCCCTTGCTCCAGAAATATGGCCTGACTGGCATCCAATTCGCCGCTGCTTGGTGTCTCCAGCAGACCGCAGTCAAATGCGTGGCGCCGACCTTGATCCAGGAAGTTGGGGACGAAGCGAAAACCATTGAGGCCAAGGCCGAGGAGTTGGGGGCCACACCCATGGTGAAGTTCACGACAGAGGAATTGGCCATGGTCCAGGACATCGGCGACAACACGGGATGCATGCACTTGAAGGGCGCCAGCGCGGTCTATCAGGCGCCTGCGGTGGCCGACCAATGGAGCCTGAGCCCGGATTTGAATGGAGTGGGAGAACGATGGGGGATTGATCCGGCTGTGGATTTAAGCTACAGCCATTCCGAATAGGCACCGATAGTCGGTTCAGCCATTTGGATAGGGTAGGCTTCCGCCTGCCCTAAGGAGTCACCATCGTTGCATGTCAGTCCCTGTTACCGGCATCGCTGGAGTCAAGTCCCGTGCGCCCCGAGCTGGAGCCAATCTCAGCCGGAAGCCCGCCATTTGGTTTGCTGCGTTCCTGGGGCTGGGAATGACGTTGTCGTTGGTTTTTGCGACTTGGCAGCAGAATCGGGAACGCATCGCCCAACTCCTGAGCCTGAGCGCGCTCAACCAGGCCAGGATCCTCTCCGCCAACTTTGAGTTCTACGAGGCGATCCTGTACGAAGTCCGGGATCGCTTCACCATCAGCCCGGAACCGACCCGGGCCGAATTCAAGGAACTGGCCGACACCATTTTTGCGCGGGCTCCGGAGGTGGAATCCATCGCCTGGATTCCGGTGGTGCCCGAAGCGAAACGGCAAGCCTTTGAAGAAGCCGCCCAGCGGGACAACATCCTCGGGTTTTCCTTCAAACGTCGCAGTGCCCATGGCGAATTGGAAACAGCTCCGAGTGCCGAACAACATCTTCCCATTTATTTCATCGAGCCCGCCGCCCAAAATCACGGGGTGGTGGGCTACGACCTCGCGACCGATATCCTGGCCGACACCCTCTCACGGGCCAAGGATGGGCCCCGTACGGTCCTTAGCCCTTTAGTGGAATTAGTCCAACGGCCCGGCCGGGCGGTCGGACTGGCGACCATCAAGCCGGTGTATGACATCCTGGTGGACGATTCGAACTACCAGCCCACGCACACCCCTAAAGGATACGTCGCGACTTTTTATTATCTGCCGATCTTTGCGCCCCGGCTGTTGCAATTGATCCCGGACCCGGGATTGGATCTCTTGATAGTCGACGACCGGGCAGCCACCAACCGGCTGATTGCCTTCCGCGCCGCCGGCCAGACCGACGTCATCGTCGGCGGAGATAATTATCCGCTGGATCATTTCCGGGACGCCGATACGATCCGTTTCCCGCTGACGCCCGGGAAAAGCCAGTGGAGTCTCTATGTCCACGCGACGCCTGAGTGGATCGCCGAACGGACTTCCAGGAAACCGTGGATGCCGGCCATTGGCGGCACGGTGGTAACCTCGCTGGTGCTGGCCCTGCTCATTAGTGCCGCCCGTCGCACCGATCAGGCGGAGGTGGATATCGAAGCCCGGACAGCGGAATTGCGCGAGGCGAATGAGGAACTGCAAAACCAGATGCAGGCCCATCGCCGTTCGGAAGCGGCGTTGCGAGACGCCCAATCCATTCTCCTGGCGGCCCAACGACTCGGCGCCACCGGCAGTTGGGAAGTGGATTTGGTTAAAGGCACCCTAACCTGGTCGGAGCAGGTTTACCGCATCTTCGGCCGCGATCCCCTGACCTTCACCCCGACCAATACCGCGTTCTTCGAAGCGGTGCATGAAGACGATCGTGACGCCGTCCGCGCCGCCGCCCGCAACGCCATCGAGTACGGCCAACCCTATCATATCGAACACCGCATCCGGCTGCACCACGATCGTAACGAGATCCGCCACCTGCAGGAACATGCCGAGATTGTATTGGATCCCACCGGCCGTCCCGTGCGGATGATCGGCGCGGTGCGCGATCTCACCGCGCACCGGCTGGCGGAAGCGGAACTGGAAAAGGAACGCACGCTGCTGCGGACGATCATCGATGCCATTCCGGACTCGATTTACGTCAAGGATGCCACGGGTCATTATATCCTCCAAAACCGCGCCAACCTGGATCGCCACGGCCTGAAGAAGGCCTCTGACGGCCTCGGCAAAACGGTTTTCGACCTGACCACCCGCGAGATCGCCGAACAATATAGCCGCGACGATTGGGAGATCTTCAATACCGGGAAACCCCTGGTCAATCGCGAGGAACCTTTTATCACGCCGCAGGGCGCGAAGGGGGTGTTCCTGACGACCAAGATCGCTTTCAACGGCCCGGACGGAAAGACCGCGGGCCTGGTGGGCATCAGTCGCGACGTCACCAAACTCCTGCGCATGGCGGAGGAACGGCAGCAATTCGAGCGGCACCTCAATGACGCCGCGCGACTGGAAAGCCTAGGCGTCCTGGCTGGGGGCATCGCGCATGATTTTAACAACCTCCTGACCGGCGTCCTGGGCAACGCCAGCCTGTTGCGGATCACCCTGCCGCCCACTCACGAAGCCCTGGAAGCCATCGGCGGCATAGAAACCGCCGCGGAAAAAGCCGCCGAACTCTGCCGCCAAATGCTGGCCTATGCCGGCAAGGGACGATTCGTCCTGCGCGAATTCGAACTGAACCGCTTGATCCAGCAAACGACGGTCCTCTTGCGGCATTCCGTCTCCAAGAAAGCGGAGGTCGCCTTCCATCTGTCGCCGGAACCCATCATGGTGGAAGGGGATGAAACCCAACTGGGCCAGATCCTGATGAACCTGGTCATCAACGCCTCTGAGGCATTGGAAGACAATGCGGGCACCATCACGATCCGGTCGGGAAACGAGTTTGCCACCCGCGAATACCTGTCTGAGCCCTATCTGTCACCGGACCTGGCCGAAGGATATTATGCCTTCGTGGAAGTCATCGATACCGGCAAGGGCATGACCGAGGAGCTGCGGGCTCACATCTTCGAACCGTTTTTTACGACCAAATTCGCCGGACGAGGACTGGGCCTCGCCGCCGCGCTCGGCATTGTCCGTTCCCACCACGGCGCACTCAAGGTTGCCAGCACCCCGGGAAAGGGCACTGCATTCCGGGTATTGCTCCCACTCAAGAATCGCCGTCCGGTCGCGCCCCCGCCCCCGCCGCCTGCCGAGCCCGCAACGACCAGCCCGGTCGCCGCGCGGGTCCTGGTAATCGATGATGAATCGGCGGTGCGCAGTGTCACCCGGAAGATGCTGAATCTGTTGCGATGCAGCGTGGTGGAAGCCGCGGACGGCGAAGAAGGACTCGCCAAGTTCCTGGCCGATCCCGGCGGCTTCCAGATCGTGATGCTGGATCTAACCATGCCCCGGTTGAGCGGCTACCAGGTCTCCGCCGAGATCTGGAAAAGCAACCCCGCCCTGCCCATTGTTTTCATGAGCGGCTATAATGAAGAGGAAGCACCCGCCGCCCCTGCCGGGTCCGGAACCGTCCCAGCCATCCAGGGGCCGCGCGGCTTTCTGCAGAAGCCCTTCACCTTGAAGGCGCTATCGTCCAAGCTGGAATCCTTGCTTGGACGTCCAGCCCTGCCTCCGCGCTGATTCCAAGGGCGTTCAGCACTATTTCATTTCGTGGGGCTGCGCTTGTAAGTCACCAGGTACAACTTGGTGCCCGCCGGGCTCTTGAACTCCGTAGGACGCTTCGCCCCGGAGAGGTCGTAACAAATGCGCAGCGTGTCCCCGTCCAATTCGTAGATCGCCGGGAACGTCTTGCCTTGGTTCGCTCCCTCCACGCCCTTGACCGTGATCCCCCGGGGCTTGGCCGTCGGATCGATGGTATAAGTCCCCTTGTCCGGCGAGTTGCCCACCAACACCTGGTACTGCCCCTTCTCCATCTTGAGGCTGATGACTTTCAGGACAGCCTCCGGCATCGGCTGCCCGCCCAGTTCGGCCACCGAGGGTTTCCACAGACCTTCAAGTTCCTTGGCATCATCCGCCCTTCCGACGGACGACGAGGCCAGCATGGCGCCAAGTGTGAGCAGGGTTCCAACAATGAGTTTCATGCAGTTAGGAGGGGTGAATGTTCGTGCAGGGACGAATCGTTTCGATACCTATATCACGGGAACCGTATCGAACCGGCAGGCGGGAACAAGCCCGGAATCATTCCCGGAAAACTCAAACGAACGCCCCGAAATCCACAATACGCTTTGGCGTTCCGCTTTTACCGGAACGTCGCGAAGCGGCTTGGACTGCGGTGGCGGAGTTCCGCGACGACACCGCTTGGTTGGATGTTTCGTCCTCAAGGACTTATGACGCAAACGGAGCCCCTCCAAGCCCTAAAGCGCCGTCGAACCGACACGCTAAGCGCCTAGAGTTCCGCGCAGAGTCTTCGAAGCTGCCGCTTTGGTACGCCAAAGCGCTCCGTTCGGCCGCCCGGGGCATCGTGCCACATAGGCCCGACAACGTTCATACGTTCATATGTTCATGCGAGGGGATGAACATATGAACGTATGAACGTTGTTTCGTGATGTAGCACAACGAGCCCTTGGCCGGTGGTGGCCCCAAACCATGCCCCATTCTCTCGGGTGAAACACTCTCCAATCACTGTCAGGCCCGTCCCACTTCCCTTCTCTTTCGCCGCCCCAACCACATGACAAATCCCGTGACCGCCAACACCCCCGGAGTCAACCCACCCACACACCAGAGAATCTTTACCAAGACCCCGCCAAAGGTTCCGTAATGGAGCGGACGGAACGTATCCAAGAACTGTTCCCATAGACCCAACTTACGGATATCTCGCGTGGATTGAGTGGCACCCGTTTGGGGATCGACGACGATCACGCTGCCAAACTCACTGCGAAACGAATTTCCCACGTGGCCAAAGATCCGCAGACTCGCTCCCGGCGCGGCCGGAAAGCTAATGAACGTCGGCCGAAACCCGGGCACCTCCTGAGGCGACCGGGCCAGCACTGCATCCAGCGAAATAGTGCGTGACCAATGCCGCCCGGTAAGCGGAGGAGGTTTGCCACCGCCGAAACGGAACTGTTGGATACCACTGGGAATGTTCCAATAGGCCCCGGTGAATCCCAAAATGAGGTGGAAGACCACTGAAGCAATGCCGACGGCTTTGTGAAGGTCGGAAAAGAAGATCTGTCGACTGGCCCGCCAGCGTAGCCGGACAAAGTTCGACCAGAATTCCCGATAAATCCAGACGCCACTTACGCCCAGCAGGCAAAGCAGAACCGCGAAAACTCCCACTACAATAGTACCAACGCTCCCCGCGAAAAACGTGTAGTGCAGTTCCATTATCCGCCCTGTCACCGTGTGACGCCCATCCAACGGTCCACCCAGGATTGCCCCGGTGTAAGGATGGAGGGTCACCAGAAGCCGTTCGCCGTGGCCGTGCTGCACCACATAAACCCAATCGGCTCCGTCTGGCCCAGAGCCAAACGACCAACTCAAGATTTCGTAGTCCGGCAAGCCCTTTTCCACATCCGCCAGAAGAACGTCGAAGGGCAACCGTGACCCTGAAGGTTCGCGGGCCAAGAACAGGCCCGGCTCGGTGACTTCTTCCAGTTCCTCATGAAAAACCAGCAACGACCCCGTCAAACCAATCACCAGGAGCCCGATCCCGGCGATCAGGCCCATCCAGGAATGGAACTGCCAGAGGAGTTTGTTCATGGCGACAACCTGCTGGAATAGTGCCAGGGAATCGGCAGCGACGATGTCCACTTTTTAACTATATTTTGACACCAACGCACTTAATCATTCCGGTTCTACAAACTATCGGATTTGAACACGGGATTATTCCCGGCAAGTGAATTGGTCGATGTATAATTATTCGCTCCAGAAAAAGGCAACCCATGCATTAGTTGGCCCCCCACTTCGTATTCTTCAAAAACGCGACCAGGTCGGAAAGTTCCTGCCGGGTCAGCAGGTCTTCGAAGCCCGCGGGCATGAGGGAGATTTCGCCAGGTTTGGTGGAGACGATGTCGGCGCGGGCGATTTGTTGGGTGAGGTTCGGGCCGGTGACGAGGAGGACGCCTTGGTCGTCGTCGCGCTTGGGGATGCCCATGATCGTGTCGCCGCCCTTGGTCTCGACGACCACGGGCTCGTAGCTCCGGACAAAACTGGCGCTGGGATAGACGATGCTTTCCAGAAGGTCACCCTCGCTGCGTGCCCCACCGATGGCAGTCAGGCCGGGGCCGACTTCGCCACCCTGATAGCCTATCTGGTGGCAGGCGATGCAGTTGGCTTTGGGACTATTGAAAACCTGCTGGCCGCGACGGATATCGCCCGGGGGTAACGACTTGGCGATCGATTCCAGGCGAGCTCGCTTTTCGGCGCCACCGAGTTGGATTTCCGCGAGCCATTTCTCGCCTTGGGCCTGGACGGCTGGCGGGTATTTCGCGAGCAGCTTCCGCAGGCTATCGGGCTGGACAGCGGCCTTGGCCTTGGCGTTGCGCAGGGCGGTCATCAAGGCGGTTCCCTGGGCCTCGTCGCCGTTGGTGGAAAACGCGTTCAGCATCCGGGGCAGTTCCAACTGGCTGGCGGTGCCTATATAGGTGGCCATGGTGCCGAGTTCGGTTGGGCCGGCGGCGGCGCGTGACAGCCCGTCAGCAGCTTCGACTCCCTGCGGTGTGCCCAGGGCTTTACCCAGTACGCTAAGGTCGTCTGGGGCCAATTCCCAACCGGCGGGCAAAGCGGCATAGGCGGAAATACGGGTGGTGGGAGATTGTGCGGACGACCGGGCGATTGCCAATAAGGCCGCGCTCAACGGGGATGCTTTCTTGTCGTCCTTGAGCAACTGCCGCCCGGCCGCCACGGCGGCAGAATGCAGGCCGGTGTTTTCGGGAGCGCCTGAAGTGACACTGTCCGACTTTAATAATGCCTCGACTGCCGTGCGCCAAGCGGAGGGTGCTTCATCCAGGCCCGAGGAACTAATGAGCTTCAACGCGGCAGTTTTGTCGGCTGCGGAGCTCGCCGGATCGGAGATGATATCCGCAATCAAGCGGCGGATTTCGCTGGTGGAGGTGAGATAGCCCATCGTCTTGAAAACCGCCATCCGCTGGGCTTCGGAGGAACTCTTTTCGGCCAATCGTCCTTGCAGGAAACCCGCGAGCGGTTGGCCCCAATCGCCGTGGCGGCCCGTGACCCAGACTGCCGCGTCGCGCAGTTCCGCGCGATCATTCATCAGGTAGGGCGCAGCCTCGGCGGCGGCCAGAGATTCGCCCTTGATCTGATCCAAAGCAAGCAAGGCGGCGCGACGTTCGGCCCACGATCCAGCCGACAATGCGGCGCGCAATCCGGTGGCGTCGCCAATATCGATCAAAGCGCGGATGGCCGTTGCTTCCATCGCGGGACTCGCGGCGGTGGCGGCGAGCTCGACGAGCAACTTAGTGGCGCCCTGTTCGGCGGCGCGTCCCAAGGCCTCGGCGGCGAGACGCATCTGAGCGTCGTCCGATCCAGAACGACCTTTCTTATGGAGCAAGGCCTCAAGATCCGACGGCTTCACTCCCTTTTCGCGGCGGAGCGCGGCCAGTTTCCAGGCCGGCAAGTGTTCCGGTTGGGCCGGGCTGGGCGTGACTTTCATACCATCGCGGCTCACCCGATAAATAGCGCCTAGCACATCCGCCTTCGCGAGTTGCGAGCTGGGGCAACACAACTTATACCAGCCGCCCGTGTCGAGGATCAGCAGCGAGCCGTCCGGAGCCGTCAACACGTCGGTGGGATGAAAATCCAGGTTGTCACTGGCCACGAAGTCCGTCGTCTCGGAATGGTAGGTACCACCAACGGGATGCAGGACGTGGCGGGTGATCTTGTGAAGATTGAAAAGGCTGGCGAAGAAGTTGTCGCGAAAACCGGCACCCATGGCATCGGAATCATAACGGCATAGCCCGCTGGGCGCCGCCGCGCCGAATTCGCTCATCGGCTGCAGCAAATGATCCGTGCGCTTTACCGCCCGATCGTCGAGCACCCCGTTTACCTTGCCGAAAACACCCCCATAAACGGCGTGACATAGCCCATCGCGAAACGCGGGCTGGGTAAAATCCACGAACGTCGTGGTAAACAAGCATTCACCGTCGGGCGTGAAGGCCACTTCCACGGGATTGTCCATGCCGCCCGTCATCACCGATTCCATCCCGCTGCCGTCCGGTTTGGCCCGGAAGATATGCGCGGCGCGGTCATGCTCCACCACACCGGTCAGGGAGTTGGTCCAGGTGATCGGCTCGAAAGCGCCCTTGGTCCAATAGAGGTAGCCGTCCGGGCCGGCATAAGGTCCGTGGACTTCGTTGCCGCAATGGGTCGGCTTGCGTCCCACGTTCCACCATTCCACACGCTGGTCCGCCACTCCATCGCCGTCGGTATCCGTAAGCTTGGTGATGCTGGGGGTGCCCCCGGTATAAACGCTGCCTTGATACCACAGGACCCCCTGAAGGAACGGCAGTTTGTCCGCGAAAACCACCACCTGGTCGAAGGTGCCATCGTGGTCGGTGTCTTCCAGACGCAGGATACGCCACTTGGGATTGAGCAATTGTTCCGCCGGGGCAGACGTATCGCCCGAAGCGTCGGTGACATAAAGTCGGCCTTGGGGATCGAAGGAAGCGGAGACCGGCCGGTTCACGAGGTTGTTCCCGGCGGCCAACTGGATCTTGAATCCGGCCGCCACGGTGAACTCGTGCGAGCCGAGGTGTTGTGTCGGTGCGGCGGAAGCAACGCACGCAGTCAAACCTAGAAACCAAAACGCCCGATGGACCATGCATCGTATCCTGCCGCCTTTTTGCCTCCGGGCAAGCCCGGCGAGGGCAATTGAATTGTCTTTTCGATGAGTTCCCGTCACCCTGCTTGAACCATCACCCCTTAAGCATTCTTCGCCCATGACCCTGCCGGGCTTTATCCTACGGAATGCGCTGCGAAACCGGCGCCGTTTGGTGCTTACGCTCCTGAGCGTGGCGGTGAGCTTGTTTCTCCTGACGCTTCTCCAGGTCATCCTGCGCGGGCTAGCCGACCCGGGAGCCTCGGACGACGCCACCGTCCGCCTCGTGGTTCGCCACAAGGTCTCGCTGGCCAACATGCTGTTCGCCAAATACAAAACCCGCATCGAACAACTGCCCGGAGTGGAGGCCGTGACGAAACTAATTTGGTTCGGCGGCATCTACCGGGACGAAAAGAACTTCTTCCCCCAATTCGCCTGTGACGCCGCTTCGCTCTTCAAGGTAATGCCCGAAGCCGCCATCGATCCGACGCACGTGGAGAAATTCGTCCGGCAACGAAATTCCTGCGTGGTGGGCCGGAAATCGATGGAGCGATTCGGCTGGTCCCTGGGGCAGAAGATCACTCTCCAAGGTGCGATGTGGCCCTGCGATCCGGAGCTGGAAATCGTAGGAACGTTTTCCGGGGGCGTGGACGATTCGAGCCTGTTTTTCCACCACGAGTATTTTGATGAACTTCTGGGCGACCAAGGCATCACCGGGCTTTTCTGGGTGCGGGCGAAGAACCCGGCGGCAGCCTCCGCGCTCGTCGGAACCATTGACAGTGAGTTCGAGAATTCCGACGCGGAAACCATCACCGACACGGAGCATTCCTTTCAACTGGGTTTCGTTTCGCTGCTGGGCAACCTGAAAACGCTCATCGGGTCCGTCTCCGCAGTGACCGTTTTCTCACTCGTCCTCGTGACAGCGGGGACGCTAAGCATGTCCATCCGTGAACGAGCCCGCGAGATCTCGATATTAAAGACCCTGGGCTTTACCTCCCAGCAGCTCTTCAGCCTCCTGTTGGCCGAATCGTTCGGACAAGCCATGGCGGGAGGGATCATGGGTTGTGGCGTGGCGTGGCTGGCCCTGCGATCTCTGGCTCTCTATCGGTTTTCGCGCGGACTGTTTGTTCATTTCGAAGCCACGCCGGAAATCCTTGCCCGGACCCTGGTGGCCGCGGCGGTGCTGGGTATTGTCGCCTGCCTGTGGCCGGCCTATAGCAACACCCGGCGAAGCGTGGTGGAGGGGCTGCGCGTATCGGACTCCTGAGCCATGGCAATCCCTTTTCTCTATTCCGTGCGGAGCCTCCGGGTGCGATGGAAATCGACAGTCGGCACGGTGGCCTGCGTCGCGCTGGTCGTTGCGGTCTTTGTGACGGTCATGTCGCTCGCCAATGGGTTGAAGGCGACCTATATCAGCTCCGGCGATCCGCGCAACCTGCTGATTCTCCGACAAGGATCCATGGCGGAATCAAGCAGCCAGGTCACCGTGGAAAACGTACGACAGGCGCAGTTCCTGGAAGGTATCGCCACGGACGAACGCGGTGAACGGCTGGTCTCGGCGGAAATCATGGTCCTCATCACCCTGCCGCGCGTCGACGGCGGCAAGGCCCACGTGCAAGTACGAGGTTTGGGGCCGCAAGGGTTGAAGCTCCGGCCCACGGTGCATTTTGTGGAAGGTCATATGTTTAGTCCCGGGAAACGGGAGTGCATCGTCAGCCGCAACCTGGCGAGCCGCTATCCCGATCTGCACCTGGGGAACACCTTTCGTTTCGGGAAGAATGCATGGACAGTGGTGGGTATCATGGAAGTGAGCCACACCGCCTACGATTCCGAGGTTTGGGTGGACGCCGACGAGGCACGCAAGGCGTTCAATCGTACGTTCTACGGATCGATCCTGCTCCGGCCGGTCGACGCAGCGGCGGCCCAGTCGCTCAAGGAACGGATCGAGCGCGATCAACGCCTCCACCTGCGGGTGCTGACCGAGGCGGAATATTATCTGGAACAAACGAAGACCGCCGCGCCCATCCGATTGTTTGGGGCGGCGATGGCGGCAATCATGAGCCTGGGAGCCGCCTTTTCCGCGATGAACACCCTGTATGCGAGCGTCGGCGCCCGGACCCGGGACATCGGAACACTCCGGGTGCTCGGCTTCAAGCCGCCTGCTATTTATATCCTGTTCGTGTTCGAGTCGCTGGTTCTGGGGGCGATCGGGGGGATCGTGGGCTGCCTGCTTTCCCTGCCCATGCATGGGGTCGCGACCGGGACCTTCAACTGGGCCACCTTTGCGGAAGTGGCGTTTGAGTTCCGTATCACCCCGGCCCTGCTCGGCGCGGGAATGCTTTTTGCGCTGGTCATGGGCGTGGTTGGCAGCCTGTTACCCGCCGGGATGGCGGCGCGCAAGCCGGTGCTGGAGGCCCTGCATTCGGTATAACCCGGGACCCGGCAGTTCAGGAGAAGGGCTCACACAGAGAAGGGATGAATGAACCACGAAATTCACAAAAACACGAAAGAACTCCGCTTCGAATAATTAGCCCTGCTTGCCCTTTTTCGTGTCCTTCGTGTGATCCGTGGTCCTGTCTTTTTCTCCCTCCGCGGCTCCGCGGCTCTGTGTGAGCCCTTCTTTTCACAAACACGGCTACCGCAAAAAAGGCTGCAGGGCAGCGCGCAGTTCCGCGGGGATGGGCGTGGCCACCACTGACTCACCTTCCCGCCTCAGGCAGGCGATTTGCTGCTCACCACGCGCCACCAACTCTTCGCCAGTACCCTTCTGGCGCCAATATTCGTAGGTCATGGTGATCCGGTTTTGGACCATCTCCGCCAATTGCATGCGGATCGCGACGTCGTCGAACGCGTGAAGTTCCATGAAGTACTCGCAGGAACAACGCAGTGTGGCCAGCGCCAGACCGGACATCAATTCGGCCACGATCCCCGGGGCATGCTCGCGCAGGAACATCTCGCGAACGCGCCCCTGCCACGCCACGTGGTTGGTATAATAAACGTTGCCGACCAGGTTCGTTTCCTGGAAACCCACCACGTGACGATACTCGTAAGTGCGCGCCATAATTGCCGTCGATACCTTTAAGTCCGCTCCGAAGCCAGGACTGCAAGGGCGAGCTCGCCCTGAACATCGCGGACCTGCGCGACAAAGGTCGCTATCAGCACGCCGCCCGAACGCAGCATAACCCAGCGATCGGGATGGATCGGACCGAGGACCAACGGCGACTCCACGGGAATTCCCGCCTTCTTGAGACATTCGATGGCCGTCCAGGTACGGGTGGCTGCATGGTCGAAGGGCTCTCCCATTTCGCGAGCCAGTTGCTGGGCCAGTGCGATTCGTTCGGGACCCAGGAGCACTTGCCACGCAGCCAACGTCCGCCCTGTCACGGGTTCCAAATCGCAACCGACGGGTGCAAGGGCGGCAATCGCCAGGGTGAGCGATCCGGCATGGGCCACTGACACGCCCTTCGTGCCTTCCATTCCCGGCTTGCCATCTAACCGACGCCGGATAGCGCCACAGCCGCCGCTTGCCTGGCGTATTGCGTCATCGCTGGATATATCCTGACCTATAATCACCGCGACCCGCGACCCCGGGACCAGTTCCTCAACCCGGCGTTCGACGCCAGGTCCCAATAGGGCGAGCGGCCAGGGTTTCGTACGCTCCAGCTTCTCAATGACCCGCAGGCACAGTCCCTCCCAGCGTTCAAGCAGGGTTCCCTCCTCCGCCAACAGTTCCAAATCGAAGTAAAGCGAATCGCCGTCCCGCCGTCGTTCCCGCGCGTGCAATAGTAATACCGGCTTCCGGCCCGCGGCGCGCAACCGTTCATCGAGACAGGGCAGCCGTCCAATGACGATCCGATCCACCCCGGCAGGCAATAATCGCGCGTGGGGCAGACACGCCTGAATCGCGTGAATGGCGGCATCCCGTACCCCGGCATCGCCTAGCACGCATTTTGAAGGCAGGTAGTGCCCGAACCAGGTGGACTGGGTGTCGGGTTCGAGTTGCACCACGCACTCCCGTGCTCGCAATACTCGATAATTCTTCACCCGGCGGAATCGTCCACTGTGGAACAATAGATCGTCATAGAGATCCGAATCAATCGCGAGAGGAACGCGGATTTCGGCGCACGCCTGGAGATCGAACGCTGGCAAATCCTCCGGCTCGGTTGAGGACAACGGTTGAACGTCAAACCGGCAGGTAGCGCGAAAATGGTCCACCTGAAATCCGGTGTCACCGGTTCGCAGGACGACGTCCACCTCCCCCGGTGCCTTGGCCAGGGCGGCCACGCGTATAACCAATTTGCCTGCGCGGGGCACGATCACGGGCCGGTTGAATTTGACCTCCTCAAAGCTGGGAGGCTCCAGCGAACCCTGCAACGCCATGGCCACCTGAGCCATCGCTTCCAAGCCCATGACCGCCGGGAATAGACGTTCTCCCTGGTAAATATGTTCCTCTATATAGGGATCCGATCCCGCCGAAAGGGTGGATTCGGCGATCAATTCGACCCCTGGGTAATAGACGCGCGGATTTTCGAGAAAACGCGCCAGAGGCAACTCGGGTTGAGCCCAACGCAAGGTGGGCATTTCACCAAACCGCCCCGCAAGCACCAGAACCTGGGGACTCTGATGGCACGACAAGACTTGCTCCAACAGGGCGGTGCCCTGTTCCGGAGTGATGGGAGTGATCCCCTGTTGCCGCAGGGATTCTATCCGACCCAGCCGGGCGCCCATGCCGAGGCCCGACCACACCGACCATTCAGCCGCCAGGCACCGCACCCCGGGGTGCGCGGCGGCATAATCAGTTGTCAGGCAGGTCAGCCATTCATTGGCCAGCGCATAATCCGCCTCGCCGGCCAGCCCGGCGCGACCGATGATCGACCCGAAGGTGACGAAAACCCGAAGCTGTTCACCAACCACCGCGAGCACGTTCCGAGCCCCTTGAATCTTCGGTGCGAGCGTATGGCGGAAGCCCGCCAGGTCCAACGAGCCTATGAGTTTGGGAACATTGGCGCCTGCTCCGTGCAGGAAAGCGGTGATCGGTCCCCATTCCTTTTCCGCTCTCGCCAATGCGCTGCGCACAGCGGCGGCATCCATGACATCCGCGGACACGTAGTGCATGGCTATACCGGCGCCCGCGAACCGTTCCAAGTTGCTGGCCAATTCCGGATCGGACTCGGGCTGGGAGCGCCCCATTAATACCAGGCGGGCCCCGCTGCGGCGGGCCAGCGAAAAGGCACATTCCGAGGCGATTCCTTTTCCACCACCCGTCACGAGGAGAACATCCCTTGGGCCAAGGGGAAATTCTCCGGGGATGTCCGGTGAAAGCTTCTCTGCCCGAAGACGCGGTTCCCGACGGACGCCCTGCGTGTCATAGCGGGCTTCGCAGAATCCACCTACGCGTGACGCCTCCCTCACCACCCACTGGACCGCCAACGGGTGTTCGAAAGGCAGATCGATGACGCTCACGGTCAGGCCCGAAGATTCGAGAAACAAGCTGCGGGCGAATCCCGCCCCGCCCCAGCCGTGTTGGACCAGGACGAACCGGGCGGCGGGACCCATCTCCATTGCCCGTCGGGCACCCCTCAGCAATAGATCCAACGCCACTTCATTCGCCTCCGGCGGCAGGCACACCACCACGCCCAGCCCGGCCAGGATGGCCAGTCCCGTTCTTAGAGACGCCGCCAATGGATGACCTGGGCTCGTGATGATTTCCCAACCTTGGCCTGCGCCCGGCGACAATAAGCCATGGCGTGCGCCATTCGACTCAGTCGGGCTGGGAGTCTCCACCCATTCGACCAACAGCGGACGCACCCAACTGTCCACCCCGGGAACGATGGCTATAGGCTCGGGCGCCGAGCCGCCTTCGTGGCGACGACATAAGTCCTCCAGAATGGCGGCCACTTTGCCTACTGTTGCCCCGGCGAAATCCGTCAGGCCTATAATCGGAGGCAAATGAAGCTGGACCGCCACCTCCGCCACAAGTTGCCCTACGGAAATGGAATTGAGATGAAGGTCTCCCAGCAGGCTGCTCTCCGGCGCGATGGCCGTTACGGGAAGTTCGGCGCGCTTCGCCACCGATTCGCGAACCTGTTCGAGAATCGACAACGCCTCGTTGGAGTTGGCAGGCGTTGAATCCGGCGCCAGCGCGATTCGATCCGGAGTCGCCAGATTCTGGCCATGTCCGTTCCGCGCCTGCGGGAGGGGATCCATCGACTGCGCCGTTGCCCGTGGGGCATTCTCAACGATCGGCGCCAACTCGCAGGGATTGGTGAAAAACCGAGGGTGCCAATCCAGGTTGAAAGGCCGGGTGAATCGCCCCTCAAATATAGGAGCCATCCGAATATTTCCCCCCAGGACAAACGCCGCCCCGGCCGCCTTGAGGAGGCCGTTCAGCGAAGGCCCACAGGCATCCAGCGATACCACTGGACACGAGACCGTGTCCCGCGCGAGGCCGGTCAGCACTTCCCCCGGCCCGACTTCAATAAATAGATCCACATCTGCCGCCACCACGTTCAGCGCCCCGGCAAACCGAACCGGCGCAGTCACCTGGCGGCATAGGAGATCCGTCACGTCTTCCTCGGGCCCCAACTCACGCCCGGTGACCGTGGAAATGATACGGCGCGCAGGCGGACGGATAGCCTCCCGTCCAAGAGCCTCCCGGAGCATCGGCACGGCTTCGGCGACAAAGCGGGTATGGAAGGCATGCGAAACCGGCAGCTTCACCGCGCTCCAGCCGTAGCTTCGAGCCAGGGCAACAGCGGCCACCACGGCCACCTCTTCCCCCGCAATGACTGTCTGCCTAGGCGAATTATAGCCGACGATGGAAACCCCCTCGGTGACCAATCGTTGCTCCACGCTATGGGCATCGGCACCGATCGCCGCCATCGCCCCGGTGGCTCCCGCCAACTCGCCCATGGCCCGGCCTCGGAAAGTGGCGATGCGCAACAAGGCCGCTTCGTCGAACGCTCCCGCCCAATGGAGCGCGGCAATTTCGCCCAGGCTATGCCCCACCGCCACCGAGGCCTCGATTCCAAGTTGGTGCATCAATCGGAGCGCGGCCAGCGACGCCGTGGCAACCCCGGGTTGAGCCACCTGGGTGGCAGTGACATCGACGTTCGCGGGCCAGGAAAGGTTCTTATAGAGCGCGCCAACGGCTTCAAAATGCAACCCGTAAAGACCTCCATCCAGCCGGGGCGGCGAAGCTTGGCCGGGAAAAAGGAATCCAATTCGCGGCGTGGCCGATGCCGGGCCGGCAAAGATTCCCTTCGTTATATCGAAAGAAACGCCTGTTTCGTCGGCCAGCGCCTTCGCAATGCTCTCCAGTTGCCCAGCCAACTGGGACGGGGTCGAAGCCACGGTCGCCGCCCGAAACAGGCCAGGTTTCAATCGATTCGACAATTCCCGGGCCACATCCGCCAATTCGGATAAGGACAGGCGCGCGGCATAGATTCCCACCCGCTTGACTTGCGCCAACAGGCTTGCCCGGTCTTCCCCGGAAAACAGGAAAAGCTCGGCGTCCCGTGCGGAATGACTTATCAGGCGTTCCCGGACACTCAATCGATGCCGTCGCACCGCCGAGACTCCTTCCAAAGTTATATGGGCATTGATTCCCCCAAAGCCCATGGCACTGACCCCCGCGCGTAACGGAAGATCCGCGGGCCACGCCTCGGCTTCACGCAGGATCCGCAAGGCCGGGATTCCGGCAACCAATTCCTCCGCAGGATGCGGGCAACCGGTGATGGGCGGAAGCGTCTGGGTATGGATCGCCTGGGTCGCCTTGATCAGCCCCGCCACGCCCGCCGCCGCTTTCGTGTGGCCGATATTTGCCTTGATGGACCCGATCACCGCCGCGGGCGCGCTTCCGTTCGCTTCGCGCCGCGCCCGGGAAAGCGCCCGCAACTCGGTGGTGTCACCCACGCTGGTCCCGGTGCCGTGCCCTTCGAAATAGTTTACGGATTCGATGCCATAACCCGCGCGCCGATAAGCACTACGCAGGGCCCGCAATTGTCCTTCCACCTCGGGCCGGGTAATACCTCCACTGCCATCCGAAGAGATTCCCCAACCCTGGATGGTGGCATAGATGCGCCGACCGGCCGCGACCGCGTCTTCGTGGCGCATGAGCACCACGAAGCCACAGCCTTCCCCTGGCCAGAACCCCGCCGATTGCCGGTCGTAGATTCGCATCATCTCGGGAGCCAACGCCCCTGTCTTGGCAAAGCCCACGATCTCAAACGGGTCGAGGCTGAGATCCACCCCGCCCGCCAGCGCCACGTCGAGGTCGCCCGCCGCCAGCGCACTGCACGCATTCGCCACCGCGAGCAGCGACGAAGCGCAGGCGCCATCCACGGTATAGCCACCGCCATGGAGATCGAAATGATTGCAGATTCGCCCGGCAATCGTGTTGGAAAGACCGCCTGCCAGTGACTCTTCCCCGACCGGTGGAAAGGGTGCCTTATACTCCGTCTCCAGCGCCCCCATGAATTCCCCGCGCCGGTCGGCGCTCCATCCCTGCTCGACCAGGGCGGACTCCACCACCCGGCGTACATACGGCCAGCGAAGGCGCATCAATCCGGCGCGGGAAAACTCGCCCGTGAGCGTGTTGCCGAGGATACACCCCGTAGTGTCCCGTGGCAGTCCCTCACCAGCGGGATAACCGGCATCCAGCAAGGCCCGGCTGGCGACGTCCAACGCCAGCCAATGCGCCAGGTCGGCCGTACGAAACGTGTTGCCGGCGACCCGAAACGCCACCCGGTCGAACTCGTAGCCCTCGATCACCGCTCCTTCCGCTATATAGGTCTTGTCCGCAGCCTGGCGATCGGCAACAAGGTAATCCGCCGTGCTGAGGCGGTTGTCCGGCAGGTGGCGGAAGGCACGGCGCTGGGCCAGGACGTTTTCCCACAATTCCTGCGGTGAACGGGCGTCCGGATAAACGCACGCCATCCCGACTATGGCTATAGGTTGGTGAAGGGGCATTCCATCAAGCGGCGTGGCCTTCACTAGGTGCGGGAGTTCATCGGTACCGAGGCGGGGACCCCGCCTGGGAATAATGGAGCGGGCTGTGGCGCGTCGCGACGGCTGGCCTTGGGCAGTTTGCCCAGCCAATTCCAGAAATGCAGCGACGTCCCGCGGATGGCGCAGACAATGATCAGCGCGAAGAACAGCCCGAACACCAGGTGCAGCACCTGCAGCACCCCATAGACCATCGCCACCGAGAAACCAAAGGCTGCCTGGCGCCAGGGATTCAACGGCGTGGTGGCGGGATCGGGCACCATATAAAGGGTGAACACCACGAAGGCCGCGCTGCTCATGGGCATCAGGGGAACATACAATGGCGTGCCAAAGATCTCGGCGCGGACCAAGCCTTGCAGGACGAAACCGAGAACCCAGGCGAGGCACAGGAGAAGCCGCCCCGTGAACATCGCATGGACGACTATACCGCTGGCCAGAATCACCGCCGGCAGAATCCAATTCCAGGTGCCCGATATGTTTTCCGTAAAGTGGTAGGGCGGAGCGAAGCCGACCTGCGGAAAGAGCACCAAGGTCAGGCCCACGCCCAGGTTGGAAGGATTGAATATATGCTGGTAGTGGCCATTGCCCACAGGCGCGCGGAAAAACACCTTCGACGCGATGGACAACGTGGTCGCGAAAACAATCGGCCAGAGCCGTTCGTTGGGATAAAGCAACATCCCACAGGCAAAGCCCGGAATGAAAGCGGGCGGCAGGAAATTAAGAAAAGGTATCAGGCCGCCAGCGAAGCGGAGTTCCCGGTTCTTCGCTTTGGCGTCCACCCATTCCAACGCCATTTGCATAATCACGGCAGTGGCGATGGCCACCAGCGGCGAAGCCCAGGACTGCTCAAAACCCAGGACGGTGTGCCCCAGGATATTCCAAAAGATCATGAGCACCGTGAAATACCAGAGGGCGAAGAACCGGAGTTTGGGGTTCTTGTTCGGATAGAACAGGAGGGTCGTATTGAAGGAGGGATTTTTCATGGTTGGAGCTGGGCCAGGGAACCACTGGTGGAGCCCAATTGAACGGTGTGCCAGCCGGGGGAAAGATCGAGGGTGGACTGCTGCATGCGGCCTTGTGTATCACGCCATTTCAAGGCGACCGGGATTCGGGTCCCGGCGGGGAGCGTTCCCAGTCCGAAATGGATATCTGGACTGCGACGACCCGAATGGCCGCTCCCGCCATCTACTTGCGCGACTAATTTTCGGCCGTCCGGCAGGATCACTTGGGCTGCCGCTCCGAAGGCGGGACGTCCCGGCGTATCGGCTCCGGGGTGCCCCGCCCGTTCTTTCAACGTCATGGCCGGGGCACCCGCCACGGGCAGGAGCAAATGCAGCCCGATAAACGCGCCCGGCGCGGGAGCTTCGTTATGAAAATAGAAAGATGTCTCCCACTGGTTGGCCACCGCGAAATCGAGCCGTCCATCGCCGTCGACGTCAGCTATGGCGATACCCTTGCTCACGCTGGGGTCCGTCAACCCGATCTCCGCGGCGACGTCGTAATACCGTCCGTCGGAGGCCCGGACAAAAAAGGGATTCACGTCGTGACCGCTCAAGTCGGCGCCAGGCTTGAAGGTCGGCCAAAGGCGGGGATCATGGATGATCTTGCTGTTGCTCGTACCCAGGGATTGCAATTCCGGCCAGCGGTTGATGGTGCCTTTGATGAATCCCACCGCCTGGATTGCTTCAGGCACACTGTCGTTGTCGAAATCCACCAACCGGCAATCCCAGCCCCAACCGCTGCGGGACAGCCCAAGCCTCTCGCTGTTCTGGATATAAGGCGCGATGCCGGATTTCATCTCCGCCGTTTCGCCGGTGCTCTGCCAGAGGAAGTGACTCTCCGTCAGGCCGAACTGCGTGGCGATGTTGCTGACATAAATGTCGAGGAGCCCGTCGCCGTTGACATCGCCAAAATCACAACCCATCCCCTTGAATGAATCGTAGCCGAGGACACAGGACTTGGGCGTGGTCATCGTCCGGCGGCCTTCCAATTCGGCAAACTGCAAATGGCCCGGCGTGGAACGATTGTGCAACAGCCGGTCGGGTCCAAAGTCGTGCGCGAAATAGATTTCCGGCAGGCCGTCCCCATCAAGATCGGCGGCGCCGATGGCGAGCGTCCAGCCGCGTGCCACTTCTTCCCGGAAGACCGAGGTTTGTTCCGCATAAGCTACCGAACCTGGCGCGCCCGGCGTTGGCGGCCGCCACAGGAACACGTGCTTATATCCCCCGTTCAGGGCCTTCGCTTTGCCTTCGTGCATGGTTTGGACGCCTCCACCATGGGCGTCGAGAATGCGGGCGCCGTCCTGGAAATAGTTGCCGATCAAAAGATCCACATGCCCGTCGCCATCGAGATCGGCCTGGATTGCGCCGTTGGAATACCAACGCTCACCCGATGTTACCAATTCGGTGGCGGAATACTGTCCGCCACCCAACGCCGTCGCGCCATTCGCCGATTGGGACTCCGCAGCCTTTCGCAGGTAGAGAATGGGTGTCCTTCCCCAAAAATAGACCAGCACATCCATCAGCCCATCTTCATTGAAGTCGCCCGCCAGTGTCCCCATGGGCGCCGTAGTCGCGGTGTCGTAGGGTAAGGCTCCGGCGGTCAGGGCAAAGGGCTGGTAACGGTCTCCAGTCCCGGGCACCGGGGCGACCGTAACCAGATCGGTGCGCGGATCGACGGTGATCAGGTCGTTGGACAACCCGTCACCGTCCAGATCCGCCAAGGTCACCCCCGCCCCCAGGGACGATACCCAAGCCGAGATGCGGCTCAGGCTGGGATGCACCGCCCGAACGTTCTTATAAGGTGGATGCTGCGCAACCTCCGGGAAGGGCGACTTGGAAAAATGGAACCGGGAAGCCATCCGGGTCGATTCGACTGCAGATATCTCGGGATAACGGGTGAACGCGTAGGCCGTGACCACCAGGCCGAGGCCGGCGAGGGACGCAGCATATCGGCGTAAGAGAGGGGTGCTCATCGTTTTGATTCCTGATGTTGGGTGAAGTGTTGCTGGATGCGGCGACGCCACAATTCGTAGGCGGGTTCGGCTTGGTTCGTCGGCAGATTCTCCAGGGCATCGTCGGTGACCTGTGCCGCTGCTTCGGGGGCGAGGCCGCACAATACCGCGCAAGCCTCTTGCGTATAAGGCACGACATTGCCCGCTCGAACCCGCGCCTTGGCCGCAAAGGCGCTGCCTTGGGCGAGTTGCGGTTGGCACGATCCGGCGGCGGCCCGCAAGTACTGCAAACCCGCGGGGGTTGCCTGCCCCGCGTAAGTGATTGCCAGCCCTGCCCCGCTCCAAAGGTCGCCCCGTCGGGCGGGGGCGAACGAATCGATCGTGTGCCGCAGCCGCTCGGGATCGCCACCCTCGATAAACCACAGGCTCCTTCCAAAGCCTTGGTCAAAGACCCGGCACGCATAGCCCGAGACCCGGCGCGGCGGAGATTGTCCCTCGATGTACTTGGGCCAGCGAAAGAAACCCTCGTGAAAGCCGAATCCGTCCACCACCAACCAGCGCAACAACGGGTCCAACGGCTTCATCGCCCGTTCCAGTTTTCCTGGCAGGCGCGCGGCGGCCCAGCCGACTGCGACGTGGACCATATAGGTATGCGGGGCACCGGATCCTTCCAGGAAATCCCGCAGGCGGATCCCGCCGAACGGGGTTAGACGGTCTAAAAGAGCCAGGGCCATCGCCGCACCCTCGTAGGCGAAACCCCGGAATTCGAGGTCCACCTGTTCCAACCGGGAGCTAAGGCTTTTCAAATCCCCTTCTTCGAGGGCGGCGGAGTACCCTTGGGTGAAAATGGATCCAATTGACTCGATACGATTCCGCATGCCACCGCCACCGCCGCGGAAGCCACGCGTGTCGAACCCCGTTGCCTCAGGGGAAATGCCCAGCATGCGGGCACGAATGGACCGGTATATCGATCTCATACAATGGACGGCTCGGCTGGAGTGCCGAAGTGCTATCATTTCGCCGTCGCGAAAGCAATCCCTTTGCGCGGGAATCCTGGCCAATCTTCGCCCCTGTCGCGAAAAGGCTGGATTTATCTACTCCCTCTATAGTCAATAATCCGCCTCACTGCGGAATTTTTATCCAATTCCCTTGCCATCAAGAAAACTTCTGATACAAGGAATCTGCAATCCCTGAAAACTAGAAGACCTCCTTCCCCCGCGCCTTGGTTGAGCGCAGGGGAGGCAAAGTCTTGGATCTGATGTCATAGCGCTTCGCGCTGCGGAATTTGACGGCCGGTTACAGGCAGCCCCATAAGACTGCCCGCAGTTTTTTGTCGTCTCAAACCTCAACAACGAATCACTCGAACTGCATCTATGAAATTGTTCGGATATCCCATCAAGGCCGCGCCACCTCTGGTGCTTGGCCTTTGCACCCTATCCCTGGCAAGCCGCGCGGATTTCGGCATACTACCAGGCTACGACCTGTTCACCACCGACCCTGGTTCAACGAGCTTCAACGGCCAGCACTATCAAGGTGTTCCGTTGGGAACGTTTGACTTCGGCAGCGGTCCGGTGGATCCCGGCTCCACGGATACCATTGTCCACCGCCTCAACGGATTCAGCACGCCCACCTTGCCGAACACTGGCACGATCAATCTCCAGATGGAGGCGTTGAGCCTTAGGAGCGTTAATCAGTTCGATCCCGACGGCGCAGGCGCGGCGCCTTTCGGATATTATTTCGTCACGCTGCAATCGGCCCGTTCCGGAGGCGAGGGTGGACCGGGGCCGCTCAGTACCGGGACTATGTTGCTGACCGTCAATTCGGCGTCGGGAGGGACCTTCACCTCCGATATCCATGTTTTTTTCGATCTCCGGTACGCTGCCTCCACCGGTCCCATCGTCTTTAGTGATTCCTTTGAACTCACGGCCAACACCAGCAATTGGACTCATACCGCTCCGGTCAACGCCGTCCTTATCGACGGGGTGGACGTCAACCTTGCGGGAGCCAATGATACGACCATGGATTTCTGGGGAATTCCCGAGCATACCGGCCCCCACGGGGTAAATAATGCCGAAGCTCCGGAACCCGGATTCTATGCCGGGATGGCCGGACTCACGTTGCTGGGATTTGGCCTGGCCCGACGCGGCCGGCAAGCACGGTCTTAATGACAGTAACACGAGCGGACTGACTAACACCGGAGCGATCGGCGTGCCCTCAATGCTGTATTGGGGGCACGCCCTATAGTTTATAGTTTGACCGCGCCCATCCCGGCGGCGGCATGGTGCTTATTACGCCGTCTGCCGGATGGTCAGCGGCGCTTGGTCGTGGCGGCCGCGCTGGCCACGGACTGCCTTGGCCAGCGGGAATCCATTGGCCTAAGATTGGGCTGTGGCCTGGCTTCCCTTGCGACGGTTGGCGTGCTGGCCCGAACCAGGCGTTCCTTTTTCCGCCGGCCTGTCACGACAGCGTTCAATTCGTCGGCGGTCGCTTTCAAGCTCTCCGCTTGCGCAGCCATTTCCTGCGCCGCACTCGCGGTCTCTTCCGTGCTGGCGGCATTGGTCTGGGTCACCTGATCCATATGCGTGACCGCCGTGCTGATCTGTCCGATGCCTTGTTCTTGTTCACCGGACCCCGAGGTTATTTCCGCCACCAGGGCGTCGACCTGGCGCGCATAATCAACAATTTCGCCGAAACTAACACCGAGTTTGTCGGCAACGACCATGCCGTGCGCACTCTTGCGTACGGAGTCCTCCACCAAGGTTGCCGTTTCCTGCGATGCTTCAGCGCAACGAGTGGCCAGGTTCCGCACCTCGGTGGCCACCACCGCAAAACCGAGTCCGGCTGCACCGGCGCGGGCGGCTTCGACGGCGGCATTCAAGGCCAGGATATTGGTTTGGAAGGCGATCTCGTCGATCGACTTGAGAATCTTCGCTATATTGTCGCTGGCCTTCTTGATGGCGGCGACGGCGATGGTCATCTCGGCGATTTCCGCCGCGCCATGATCCGCCGAGGAGCGGGCTTTCACAGCCAGGCCACAGGCACGCCGGGCGCTCTCGGCGTTGCGCTTGCTCATACTGGAAAGTTCCTCCAGGCCAGCGCTGCTCTCTTCCAAGGACGCGGCTTGTTCGGAGGCGCCCGCTGCCAATTCCTGGCTGGCTGCCGCCACCTGTTCCGCCGCCGCCGCGAGTTGGTCTGCGGTTTCCTGGAGACCAGCCGCTCCCCTTATCAGCGGTCGGGATAGGGAAAATCCGAGCCACCACGCCGCCCCCGCAATCGAGAGGACACCCCCGCCACCGACCAACCCCAACACCCATTGCATGCGATGGACGGCGGCCAACGATTCCGCCTCCGACACCCGTACCAGTGCACTCCAGCCTAGCCCGGGAAATCCGCTTACGCCTCGCGAATGGGCAAAACCGGACGATTGCCAGATCTTTTTGCGGGCGTGCAAGGCCCGGCCCGAACCCGATTCGCCCTGCACCGCCCGCTGGGCGGCCACCACGCCTTTTTCCGTCAGGTTGAGCTTCAAAAGCACATTCGTGTCATGGACCGGCTCGACCTTGCCCTGGCGCAAGGTCGGATCATAATCGACCAACACGACACCTGCGGCATCGATCATGGTGATCTCAGTCGATCCCATTCCCCGGGTTTTCAAATCGCGATAACTCTCCGCCACGATTTCGTCCACCAGCGAAAAATAGGCGCGGTTATACCACACCCCGATCACCGCGCCTTGGGCATCGCGGATAGGCGCGGCAAATCCCATGACCAGGGAATCGCCACCACAAATGCGACTTACTTCAGCGTCGAAATGGGGTTTCTCCACAAAGGTTCCGTCCGCGCCACTCGCGGTCGTGTACCGGCCGGACTTGGTTTCCTGGAACCAAGGGGCTTGCCGATAGTCCTGCGTGTAGAGCGAAGTGGTATCGATCTGTTTGCCACCGGCCATCCGGTCATTGACTGCGAGGACTTTACCATCCAGGTCCACCGCCATGCTTAATGCATAGGATCCGTAGAGCGCGGCGTACCCATTCATGGCGGCCGCGACGCGGTTGCTGGAGGCGCCGATTTTATACCAGGAATCCCGGTCCCGCAGGACCCCATTCGCAGCCCAAGCCTGGGCGTCCCGCGCCCGTTCCTGCAAACGGTGATCGACGGCCTGGACG
>DATJII010000160.1:0-21059 GCA_035493435.1 Candidatus Limnocylindria bacterium
ATGAAGCGAGCCGTGGAACAGACCATTCGCCTGTTGAGTTCCCGGCCAGGCTGAGGGTCCAAAATAGAAAACGCCCGGAACCGAAGCCCCGGGCGCACACCTCATTTCCAGTTCCGTAATCCGCCGTCCCAAGATTACTCAGGCTTGGGCGCACGGTTGCGGCGCTCACCGGCAGGACCCGCGCCACGTTCAGGACGGTGCGGAGCAAATTCCTCCGATGTCAGTTGTCCGTCGCTATTCTTGTCGAGAGACTTCAAGGCCTTGCTGGCGTTCGCGATTTCCTCCGCGTCAATCACGCCATCCGCATTGGCGTCCAAGGCGCCCACCAAGGGAGGCACCGGTCGCTTATGGTCGCCCCCTTTCGCGGGGCCGTCCTCAGACGGCGGCGGATTCTGAGTGTCGGCGGTCGGCACCGGTCCGTCGTGCTTCAGTGGATGAGGCATGAGTTCATCCCGGGTCAACTTGCCATCCGAATTGACATCCAATTTTTTCAAGGCAGCCGGAGCAGCGGCGATCTCCGAGGCATCGATCACCCCGTCGTGATTCGCATCCAAGGCGCCCAAGAGCGGGCCGCCACCACGATGTGGACGACCGGGCTGCCCCGCTTCACCGCGCGGCGGACGGTCATGGCCGGCGCCCGGACCAGTGGGCGGCTCGGACTGGGCGGTGGCCGCCAGGGTCATGGCTCCGGCGACGGCTGCGATCACTGCTTTGGTTAACGCGTTCATAGTGTTTCTCGTAATTGTGATTTTTTGTTTTTTCCTGCCTGGCAATTCGTGTTGCCGAACTTCGAGATCAATAAACACCCCCTGTGTTAAGGAGTGATGTGGGCCAACCGGGAAAAGTGTTAAGCAAATGTAAAGTTGAAGGATTTGTGCAACTGGCGCTGTATCGTCTGCCTGCGAACCAGTGCGATGCAAACGACGACCGAAACGAGGGACAGCGAAGCCACCCGGCTCCTGGTGATCGACGACGACAAGAAGTTGTGCCGCCTGATCCGCGACTATCTCGCACCCTTGGGTTACAGCGTCGAAGCCGCCCACACGGGACCTGAAGGTTTGGATCGCGCACGCACCGGTTCCTGGCACGCCATCATCCTCGATTTCATGCTCCCGGGCATGGACGGGTTTGAAGTTCTCAAACAATTGCGGAAAACCTGCGACACACCCGTCCTGATGTTAACCGCTCGAGGCGACGAAGCGGACCGCATCGTCGGCTTGGAACTGGGGGCGGACGACTACCTGCCCAAAACATTTTCTTCCCGCGAGTTGCTGGCACGTCTCCGGGCTGTCACCCGACGGTCCGTTCGTACCGCCAAAGTGCCGGACACGGACGAGTTGGACGAACATCTTGTCGGCCCCTTGCGGGTACGAATGGGATCGCGAACCGCACTCTTGAATAACCAGCCACTCGTTTTGACCCCGGTGGAATTCGACCTGCTCGCCGCCTTGGCGCGAGCGAAGGGAAGGGTCAAATCCCGTGAACAACTGCTGGATGAGATTCGCGACCGCAATTTTGACGTCTTCGACCGCTCGATCGACGTGCATATTTCCGCCCTTCGGAAAAAGTTGGGGGACGATCCCAAAACGCCCCGCTTCATCCGCACCCTTCGCGCCGCTGGCTATATGATGGTCGATCCCGAAAGCGAATGAGCCTCCCCTTTCTCCCAACCATGAACCTCCGCGCCCCGCTTTACGCCAAGATCCTGGGCTGGTTCTTTCTCAATCTGGTGCTGTTGGGAACCGGCTTTTACCTGCTCGCCATCTTCCAATTCCATCTCAGCCTCGACTCGCTTCTTGCCGGTCGTGCGGGAGAGCGGGTGGAAGTCCTGGCCAAGGTGATCGAGGGTGAGTTGCAGACGCGGCAGCCTTCCGAGTGGAGATCCCTGCTGGAACGCCTGGGAGATTCCTATGGCGTCAAATTCTATCTCGTGGCGGAAAATGGAGCCCAACTGGATGGGGAGCCTATATCACTTCCCCGCGAAGTCGCCGAAAAGCTGCCAGGCTTGCCGGGACGTCCGCGACTCATTCGGCCTCCGGCCCCCGGCGATCGCCAGGTAGAACCCGGTCTCGACGAAGATTCGCCACCGCCACGGCGCGGTTCAGCCGCTGGTCAGCGGGAACCGCCGAACCGCCCCAAATTCATGCTGTTAGCGGGTAATCCGGCTAAATACTGGGTTGGCGTCCGAATGCGCGTCCGAACCTATGGAGTCCATCCGGCGAGGCCCGCCGTCCTGCTGGCGGCGTCCGATTCCATTAATGGTGGCGGACTCTTTTTCGATTCCACCCCCTGGATGGCTGCGGGTTTTGGCGCGGTTCTTTTGTCATTGTTGTTCTGGATTCCCTTTGTACATAGCATCACCCGGGACCTGGGCCAGTTGACCCGCGCCACCGAACGCATTGCCGACGGGAAATTCGACGTGGATGTCAGCCTTCACCGTGGCGACGAACTGGGACGCTTGGGCTCCGCGGTCGCCCAGTTATCGGAACGCCTCGCGGGCTTTGTCACTGGGCAGAAACGGTTCCTGGGCGACATCGCCCACGAGCTTTGTTCCCCCCTGGCCCGCATGGAAATGGCACTGGGAATATTGGACCAGCGGGCCGACGAGCCCCAGAAAGAGTATATCGGCGACGTACGCGAGGAAGTGCGACACATGTCTGGATTGGTGAACGAGTTGCTGCTCTTTTCGAAGGCTGGACTTGGGGGTCTCGAACCGAGCCTGACCCGCGTCGATCTAAACACGGTGGTCCAGGATGCGATTCAACGTGAAGGCCAGGAAGGGACGGAGATACGGCGCGAAATACCGGAAGGATTATTTGCGCTGGGCGAGCCCGCCCTGCTATCGCGCGCCATAGCCAACCTGATACGAAACAGCCTCAGGTACGCGGGCGGCGCCGGGCCCATTATTATACACGCCGACGCCAACGGTGGACACATCACCTTGACCGTAGCCGATCACGGCCCCGGCGTGCCGGAGGAGGCGCTCGTCAAACTGGGCGAACCGTTTTTTCGCCCCGATACGGCGCGCGCCCGGGAGACGGGAGGTACAGGCCTTGGTCTGGCGATCGTCCGCAGTTGCGTAAACGCCTGCCAAGGCACTGTCGCATTCAGAAACCGCCGCGAAGGCGGTCTGGAAGCGCGCGTGACGCTTCGGAAGTCCCCCTAACTTGCGGCCAATGGCCTACTTCTTGCCCTTGCCCTTGGCTGCGGGAGCAGGCGCGGGCGCGGGTTTGGATTTGGCAGCGGGCTTGGCGGCGGGTTTTGCAGCAACTTTCTTTGGCATGGTTCTAATGTTTTACCGGAACGTTGCCCTGTTGTCATTAGCGAAGTATCGGTAAATTTAGAAACCAGCGCACCCGGCGAAGCCCATCGGGCGGAATTTGTTGCAACGGCCATGCCCACCGCAAATCGCCACGACTGCCCAAAAAAACCACGACCATGCGACACCGACAGGCAATATAGGAAAGCCCCAGGATCGGCGGTTGCACGCCAGTCACCCCCCTTCGCAGGGCAACCAGGTGGACTAATGCGTGGCAAAAATCACCACGCAGAGCTGCAGATGGGATCCAGCGCGAACCACTGAAACTACTGCTGCAAATACGATTTCCCCCTGCTTGTGGCAATGCACTTGCTTCCCTAAAGTGCTGATCCCATTGCGAAATACTCGATGAAGCATTCTGCACACTTACGGTCGTTGCCAGCCACTTCGATGCAGGCGCCTGAAGCTGAACCTCGGTGGGTGAAACGCACGACCTGGCCGAGGCTTGGTGCGCTCCGAGGTATTTGGCTTCTTCTTCCGGTGCTGGCCATCTTTGTCACGCCAATGTCCCAGGCTGGCTCGATCTTGCGCGAGGTCTTCACCAACATTGAGGGGACAAGTGTCAGTGACTTGACCAATAACGCCGCGTTTCCTGACCAACCGGCCCTCTCAAGTCTAGTAGCCGATTTCTTCGAGGCTCCACCCAATTTTGACGATGACTTCGGCCAGCGAATGCACGGCTACATCATCCCGCCGGTCAGCGGCGCCTACACTTTCTGGCTCGCGGCCGACGACACCGGCATACTGTTTTTGAGTACGGACCAGGACCCGCAACACGCGCGTCCGATCGCCACCGTTTCAGAAGCCGTGGACTCCCGAGCCTGGGACACGCACCCTGAACAACGATCGGCTCCCGTCACCCTGGTCGCTGGCGTTCCCTATTATCTCTCCGCGCTTCAGAAGGACGGTACCGGTCCAGACAACCTGGCGGTTCGTTGGCTGCGTCCCGATGACCTCGATGAGGCACCTATTCCCGCGGACTATTTGCAACCATTGGGAGTGGTGTTTACCACTCCGGAAATTGCGCAGCAACCGGTCGATCTCAAAATCGTTGAAGGTCAGCCCGCAATTTTCTCGGTGACCGCTTCCAACCCCGATCCGGTGAAGTATCAATGGTTTCGCGGAGTGCAACCTCTTGACCGTGAAACCAATGCCACTCTTACGATTCCGGCTGCGGCACTTTCGGCGTCTGGAACCACTTTCAACGTCAGCCTGTCGAACTGGCTGGGAACCACCAACAGCCGCAGCGCACTTCTCAGCGTGACCGCTGACGTCACGGCGCCGACATTAGTCAGCGCCACCAGCCAGGGGATCTCGAACCTGGTGGTGGTCTTCAGCGAACCCGTCGGCTCCGCCCAGGCTCTCAGCCCGACCAATTATATTCTCAACAATGGCGCCACCGTTACCAGCGTGGCGCCGGGCGACAATTCCAGCACGGTGATCCTCGCCACCAGCCCCCAGCAGTACGGTGTCACGTACACCCTGCGGGTGAGCAACGTCCCGGATCGCGCAACCAAACCCAACGTCATCGTTCCCCGCAGCCCCGTCGCCTTTATCGCCTCGGAACTCGCCCAGCGCAACGTGGGCGGTATCACCGGCTCCGTCCAACGGGGCGGCCTCGGTGAATTCAATATATCCGCGGCGGGAGCGGATATTGGCGGCACAGGAGACCAGTTTCAATTTGCCTGGGAACAACGAACGGGCAACTTCGATGTCCAGGTGCGAGTGGCCGCGGTTTCATTCACCGATCTCTTCGTCCATGTCGGCCTGATGGCACGGGCCACGCTCGACACCAATTCGGTATTCGCGGGGATTTTTGCGGGTTCTCCACGGCTGGGAAGTTTCTTTGAATCCCGAACTACCGCAGGGGGAGTCGCCAGTACGGCTGCCCCACCCAATGGTTATCCTGCCAGCTATCCTCAAACCTGGCTTCGCCTGAGTCGCAACGGTAGCTTGTTCAACGGATATCGAAGCATCGACGGTCAGAATTGGACGTTGATCGGTTCCGGCAATCTCATTCTTCCAGCCACCGTCTATCTGGGAATGGCCCTGTGTGGCGGCGATACACTGACTCCCGCAACCGCCCAGTTTCGTGACTATGGCAAGACGGTCTCCACAGCAACTGTGACCGCTCCCCCAGCCCAAGAACCGATCGCGCCCTCCAGTCGCCGGACCGGGTTGATTATTTCCGAGATCATGTATCACCCGAAACCGCCATTGGGGGTGACCAACAACCTGGAATACGTGGAACTTCACAACGCCGACTCCATCTTTCTCAACCTCGGCGGCTGGCGTCTATCCGGTGGCATCCAGTTTACCTTTCCCGACGGTTTCCGGCTGCCGGTTGGAAACTACGTCGTGGTGGCTGCCGATCCCGCCGCGATCCAACGCGTTTATGGCATTACCAATGTCGTAGGACCTTTCGTCGGCAGCCTTAACAATGCGGGCGATACCGTCACCGTCGTCGACAATCACGAAGCCGTTCGGCTGGAGGTTCAGTATTCTTCCGAACCGCCCTGGCCCGCAGCGGCCGACGGCGCGGGCCACTCGCTGAGCCTGGTCCGCCCCAGCTATGGCGAAGCGGATCCCCGAGCCTGGGCCATCAGTGAGTTGATCGGCGGCTCGCCAGGTAGAATGGACGGCGCCACGCCGAATCCCCAACTCGGGGTGGTCATCAATGAATTCCTGGCTCACACCGATTTGCCTGAAATCGACTACGTCGAACTCTATAACCACACCCCCAATGCGGTAGATCTTGGCGGATGCTTCATTACGGATAGTGCGGCCACGAACAAATATCGGCTGCCGGAAGGCACCTTCATCGGCGCCGGAGGCTTTGTACTACTCGACGAAAATCAACTCGGATTCCGCCTGGATGCAGCGGGGGAAACCGTTTACCTGGTCAGTTCCAACGGGACGAAAGTCATCGACTCCGTCCGATTCAAGGACCAGGAAAATGGCGTGGCTTCCGGACGCTGGCCGGATGGCGCCGAAACCATTCGGCGGCTCGATCATCCCACCCCGGGTAACAGCAATGGGCCGTGGCGTTCGGAAAACATCGTGATCAACGAGATCATGTACGCGCCGATCAGTGGCGACAAAGACGACGAGTATGTGGAGCTTTATAATCGCACCGCCTCGGCCATCAACTTGGGCGGGTGGAAATTGGCCGGAGGCATTTCCTTTAAGTTTCCCTCCGGATCCCAATTGGGCGGAGGTGGATACTTGGTGATCGGTCGAAACGCGGGCCGCCTGCTGGCCAACTATCCCCAGTTGAACACCAACAACACCCTCGGTGATTTCAACGGCTCTCTCTCCGGCTCCGGTGACACGGTCCAATTGACCATGCCCGACGAGATCGCCAGCACCAACTCACTTGGCAAAGTCACCACCAACGAGATCGATATTGTTGTATCGGAGGTCCGCTATGTCGGTGGCGCCCCCTGGCCCCGGATGGCGGATGGCGGTGGGTCCAGCCTGGAATTGGTCGATCCCCACGCCGATCTCCTGCAATCCATGAATTGGGCGGCCTCCGATGAATCCAGAAAAGCTTCCTGGAGCACGGTGGAGACCACCTCTCGCCTCGACAACGGAATGGGCGGATACGGCCCGAACCGCCTGTTCATCATCGAACAGGACGAAGGCGAGGCTTTGATCGATAATATTGAAATCATCAAACCAGGCACCACCGCCAACCTGATGACCAACGGCAATTTTGAACTGGGCACCGGAACGGCTGCCACGAGTTGGGCGTTCATTGGCAACCACAGCGGAGCCACCATCGAAACGGGCGATGGAACCAATGCCAGCCGCTTTCTCCATCTTCGGGGCCAAGGCAAAGGTGACGAAGGCAACAATGCCGTTCGCGGCGTAGTCGGACTCACCACGACAGCCAATACCAGCCTGACGATGCGGGCCTCAGTGCGCTGGCTCTCTGGTAGTCCGGAAGTTCTTTTGCGCCTGCGGGGAAACTGGATGGAAATGCCTATTCGCCTGCCGATCCCCGCCAATTTGGGGAGCCCGGGACTCCCCAATAGCCGCCGCGTCGCCAATCAAGGTCCCGCGATCTATGAAGTCACCCACAATCCTCCCGTACCCGCCGCCAATATTCCCGTCACCGTGACTTGCCGGGTTTCAGACGCTGACGGCATCCGCTCCTTGAACCTGGTCTATCGCACCGATCCAAGCATCACCACGAAGACCCTGGCTATGCATGACGATGGAATCAACGGAGATGCGCTTGCCGGAGATGGCCTCTATAGTGCCATCGTCCCGGGGGCGGCCGCGGGAACGTTGGTGGGCTTCCGTATCGTCGCCACGGATAACAATGCCCTGGCCACGAGCACCTTTTTTCCGTCCAACGGGCTCCTTCCGGTGGCCCTTCCCCAGCCGGAAGCCTATATCCGCTGGGGAGACACCGTCCCCTATGGCACCATCACCCACTACCATATGTGGAATTCCCGGGCGACGGACTCGGCCCGCGCCAACCAACTCAACAACACCTACCGGGACATCACCCTGGTGTACGGCAATTCCCGGGTTATCTATAACGCTGGTTTCCGGGATAAGGGCAGTCCCTTTCATTCAGGCGGCGGCAGTTATGCCCTGATCAATCCCGAGGGCGAACCGCTGCTGGGCGAAACCCAGCGCATCTTCCGGAGCACCGGGAACGGCGGCGCGGAGGCCACCGGGCTTCGCAACCAGGTATGCGCCTGGATCGGCGACCAAATGGGCATTCCGTACCTCCACTCACACTATATCCAGGTCTATCGCAATGGTGGCCAGCAATACAACGTCTCCCAGGACGAGGAGCAGCCCAGTTCCAGCTATGTGAAGTACTGGTTTCCCTCGGATGACGAGGGCGATCTTTACAAGGTGGCCATCTGGTTTGAATTCCAGGACGGCGCCGGAACCTTTGGCAGCACGGGCGCCACGTTGAGCCCCTTCAAGAACGCCGACGGCAGTTTCAAGACCGCGCGGTACCGGTGGAATTTCCAGAGCCGGGGCCTGGGCGGCACCTATAACAATTATACCAATATTTTCAATCTGGTCTCCCTGGGGAACGATTCCTCGACGAATTATATCGCCAACCTCCAGGCCGCGGTCGACGTGCCCGAATGGCTGGGAGTTCTGTCCTACAACCGGTTGATCGGGAATTGGGACGCCTACGGTTACGATGGCGGTGGGCAGAACATGTATATCTTCAAGGGGGCCAATCGCCGCTGGCAAATGATGCCGTGGGACATCGATTTCACCCTGGGTGACGGAAACGGCACGAGTACGGCCATCTCTGGATCCTCGGACCCGGTGCTGAACAAGATGCAATCGCAGCCCCAGTTCCGCCGCATGATGTTCCAGGTTTACCAGAACGCCCTGGCGACCGCCTTGCAGCCCACCAACTACGGGCCCGTGATCGCGGCCCGCAAGATCTTCCTGCAAAAGAACGGCATCGCGGGCGTAAGTTCACCCTCCAGCGTATCCAACTACCTGGCCGGCCGACGCACTTATATCCAGAATCAAATCAAGGTCGGCGATCCGGCGGCGCTAAACGTCACGGGTAATGGGACCGTCCTTAATTCCTCCAGCCCGGTCTTCACCCTGACCGGCGTCGCCCCCTTTTCCGCCGCCTATATCACGGTCAATGACGTTCCCTACCCCATCACCTGGAGCAGTGTGTCGACGTTCCAGATTCGGGTACCGCTCACCGCCCGGACCAATGTACTGGCCGTTGCGGCTTACGACCAATACGGCAATCCCCTGTCGAACGGGTCGCAAACCCTGACCGCCGTCTACGCCGGACCAATCGCAGCGCCAGAGACTAGTGTCGTAATCAATGAAATCCACTATCACCCGCTCGAGCCCAAGGCTTCTTTCGTCGAGCTCTATAATAATTCCGCCAACAATGCCTTCGACCTCTCCGGATGGCATTTCAGTGGCTTGAACTACTATTTCCCACCGGGATCCGTCATCCAACCGGGAGGCTACCTGGTGGTCGCCAGCAATCCGTCACAATTTGGCCAGGCCTATGGCGTGAACATCCCAGTTCTCGGACCCTTTGACGGCTCCCTGGATTCCGGAGGGGAATATCTGCGACTCATCAAGCCCGGGACCGGGGACGGTGGCACCAACGATCTGGTCATTTCAGACGTGCGTTTTGATAATAAGGCCCCCTGGCCAACGAGCGCCGATGGCTGGGGACCTTCCCTCCAATTGATCGATTCCACCCAGGGAAGCTATCGCGTCGGTAACTGGGCGACGACCACCACCAATGACCTAAACCACGTCACTCCTGGCAGAGCTAATATCGGGGTGCGCCAATCGTTGGAAGCATTCCCCTCCGTATGGATCAACGAAGTCCTGGCCGAAAACCCGGCGGGCCCGGTCGACAACGCCGGAGAACATGAGCCCTTTCTTGAGCTATTCAATTCCGGCTCAGTGACCGCTGACCTATCCGGATACTTCCTGTCCAACAACTATACCAATTTGACCACCTGGAGCTTCCCGGCCGCCACTCGCCTCGCAGCGGGTCAATTCCTGACCGTTTGGGCCGATGGCCAGACCACCCAGTCTAGCAACGGAGTCCTGCACGCCAATTTCCGCCTCCAACCCGGGTCCGGTTCAGTCGCCTTGGCCCGGCTTCAGGGCGCCACCGTCGCCCCCGCCGTGGTGGATTTTCTGGATTACAAACGCCTCCCCGCCGGACGCAGCTTCGGGAGCATTCCCGATGGCGAGCCGCGCAATCGCCTCTTGATGTTCTATCCGACGCCTGGCTCCACCAACAACGGCACGTCACCCTCCATCCGGGTGACGATCAACGAAATCATGGCGGCCAACAATACCACCCTGGTGGATCCCGCGACTGGTAAACACGAGGATTGGTTCGAGCTCTATAATCAAGGAGTGGAAGCGGTGGACCTCGCGGGTTACAGCCTGACCGACAGCCTGGCCAATCCCGCGGCTTTCCAGATCCCCGCCGGCTTCTCATTGCCTCCCAATGGCTACCTCCTGGTATGGGCAGACAAGACTTCCAGTTCGAACAATCCAGCCCTGCCCGACCTCCATGCCAATTTTAAACTGAGCAAAACCGGTAAGCAGGTCGGTCTCTTTGACCCCTCCGGTAACTTTATCGACGGCTTCACTTTCGGCGCCCAGTCGGGCGATATTAGCTATGGCCGCTATCCTGACGGCGCTGGCACCCCGTTGGAATTCATGACGGCACCGACTCCCCGGACGCAGAACATTCGAAATGGCGCAGCCGCCCCACCGTCAATCGCCACTATCGCCACCCAATCGGTCAATGCGGGGGATACCCTATCCTTCGTCGTCCCGGTTTCCGATCCAAGCGTGCCTGCCGGATCGTTGGAATTCTCCTTGGACCCCGGAAGCCTCTCCGGTCCCACGTTGGGGAAGTCATCCGGTCTATTCACTTGGACGCCAACCGCAGACCAACAAGGTTCTCACGTTTTCTTCTTTGAAGTCGGAGATGGCCTCGATCCTGAGGCCATCGCGAACGGACGGTTTATTGTCGAGGTGGGTCCCCCCTCCACCGCCCCTCGCCTCCAAGCGACCGTCGTCTCAGACACGCTGGTGACGTTGACCTGGCATTCAACTGCGGGAACCCACTACCAACTCCAATACCGGGACGTCTTGGATCACGGCCAATGGCAGACGATAGGTACCGCCACTGGCGACGGCACTGACCAATCGCTGTCAGATACGAGTCCATCCGTCGGAAATGCGAGGTACTATCGGTTGTTAATAAACCCCTGACGCAGACTCCGCGAAGCGTCGTGGAGTGCGGTGGCAAGCAACGCGCGACACCGCTTTGGATGCGTTCTCGGGCTGGCTTGCAGGCACGTATGCCCGCACTCCAATCCCTTTTGCGCGAGCTCATTCTCTTCCAACCCTGGGAGACAAAATCCCAAAGGGATTTGAAGAGGTCTGCCGAGCGCTGGCCTGGGTGAAAACCGCCCGAATTGAGCAGCGAGAACCAGCGGGCTCGCTTTGCCGACCGATCCGAGGGGGAGTTGGATTCAAAGGCCATCGTTGAGGATTACCTTGTTCCTGCGCTTGCACGTCGGAGGGCGGGATTTGGAGCCACCCCGTCGATCCCGCAAAAACTTGCTTCACAAGTGGCCCGGCGTAAACGAGGCTCTCCCGCTTCGTTTATGTTTACTGGCACGTACACTGCAATAGTCACGCCCTTCCGCAATGGAAGCGTTGATGAACAGGCTTTGGATCGGTTGATTCGCCTGCAAATCAAAGGGGGCGTTGACGGCATCGTGCCCGTTGGCACCACAGGGGAATCGCCAACGGTCGATTACGATGAACACCTCCGCATCATCTCTTTGTCCGTCAAGGCGGCTGACAAGAAGGTGAAAGTAATCGCCGGGACCGGTGCAAATTCCACGAAAGAAGCGGTTTACCTCACTCAGGAAGCTGAGAAAATGGGTGTGGATGGATCGCTCCAAGTTTGCCCCTACTACAACAAGCCGACCCAGGAAGGGGTTTTCCAGCACTACAAGAAAGTCGCTGAGAGCACCAAGCTCCCGATCCTGTTGTACAGCATTCCGGGCCGATGCGGCATCGAGATCGCGGTGGATACCTGCCGTCGACTCGCCGAGGCTTGCCCGAATATCGTCGGAATAAAGGAAGCGGGCGGAGTTTGCGACCGCGTGAGCCAATTGCGTGCGGCTTGCGGACCGAATTTCACGATCTTGAGCGGCGACGATTCGCTTACGCTGCCCTTCATGAGCGTTGGCGCCAAAGGGGTTATCAGTGTGGCGTCCAATGTGGCTCCCAAGGAAGTTTCCGACATGGTCAGGGCTTTCCTCGCTGGAGACGTCCAGACAGCGGCCCGGGCGCATCAAACGCTCTATCCGTTGTTCAAGGATCTCTTCATCGAATCTAATCCCACACCGGTCAAGGCGGCCTTGGCCCTCATGGGCATCGTCGATGAAGAGGTACGGTTACCGCTCGTACCGGTAACGGAAAAGACCCGGGAGACCGTCAAGGCCACCCTGAAGGCTCTTTCCTTAATCCCGTAACCCTTCCGACCATGACAAACGTTGTTATCAACGGCTCCAAGGGTCGGATGGGACAGTCTCTGATCGCGTGCGCCTCCAAACTTCCGTCGCTGAAGGTCGTTGCCGCAGTCGACATGGGCGACGATCTGGAAGCTGCTTTGGCTGGAGCGGATGCCGTGATCGATTTCACGCTGCATGACGCCACCTTGGGCGTAGCCCAATTGTGCGCCAAGCACCACAAGCCCCTGGTTATTGGGACCACTGGCCATAAGGAAGACGTCAAGAAAGCGATCCGTGAAGCCTGCGCCCCCATCCCGGTGGTGTGGACCACGAATTTCTCGACCGGCGTCAACACGCTCTTTTGGTTGACCCGCAAAGCCGTCGAGATTCTGGGGCCCAACTTCGATCTCGAGGTGATCGAGATGCATCATCGTCTCAAGAAGGACGCTCCCAGCGGCACCGCGACTACGCTGTTGGAAATCCTGGCTGACGCCCGGAAACTCCAGTTGGAAGAGGCCTTGCGGCACGGACGGGAAGGCATCGTTGGAGAACGCACTTCCAGCGAGATTGGCATTCATGCCATTCGCGGTGGCGATGTCGTCGGTGATCATACCGTCATTTTTGCCGCCCAAGGCGAGCGCGTGGAGCTCACCCACAAAGCCAGCAGCCGCGACACCTTTGCGAACGGAGCCCTGCGTGCCGCACAGTGGGTCGTCGGCAAACCTGCCGGGTTGTATGACATGCAGGACGTGTTGGGCCTGCGCGAGAAATAATATCCATGGAGTCTGCGGCTCCAGAGTGGGTGATCATCGCCTTGGGAGCCAATCTCGGCGAACCCGCCGCGACTCTTGTTACTGTCTTGAACCGATTGGCCGGGTTTTCCACCCGGCCAATCCTTCGTTCGTCGTTTTGGAATACCTCACCGGTGGATTGTCCCCCGGGTTCGCCAGTCTTCGTTAACGCCGCTGCTGCCCTCTGCCCTCTGCCAGGGGAAACGCCCGTTTCGTTGCTGGATAAATTGCAGTCCCTGGAGCGCGAATTCGGAAGGCGCCCCAAGGTCGTCCTGAACGAACCCCGCCCCCTCGATCTGGATATTATCGCGTGGGGAACTCTCACCTTGATGTCCGAACGACTGACGTTGCCCCATCCGCGAGCGCACTTGAGAAAATTTGTGCTCCAACCGGTCGCCGAGATTCTCCCGGATTTCGTGTTACCCGGTCGGACCGAATCCGTGAAGGTGCTCCTGCGGGATCTAAAGACGGACGAGTCGGTGCGTTTGCTGGTATAGGCAAAACAGGCGGCGATTCATTTGGCAGTCCGGAGTATTAACGCAAATCCCGACCCCAGTGGGTTCGATTTGTGAATATACCCGCTGGCGATTTCTACCTGCATCAACCCTATAGTTGGGCGTGCGATGCGGCAGAAAGCCCACCTCGTACCATAGCGGTGTCGCGCGTTGCTTGCCACCGCACTCCAAGACGGCTGGCGCTCACGATTTACCTCTCGTCCACTTGGACCCACACCTCCGAACAGGCGATTCTGCCTTCAGTGCACCACCAGCGAAGATTTCATGCTCGCACCCTGCTGGCCGTACCAGCGGCGGAGACGCTCCACGATTTCCGCTTCATACTCGTTGCACACACTGCACCAGTGCTTGCGCCCGGTGAGTTGTTTCACGCAACCACGCAGACCAAAGAACTCCACGGTGTCGGGACTCTCAGCGAGTATTTCGGTGAAGCGTTCCTGCAGGAGTCGGAAAAACTCCAATTCGCCCAGTTTCCCCGCTTCACAAGCGATTTTCCGAAGGTCGGCCATGAGGACCGTACGGGTCAACGCCGTTGCTTTCTCTGTCGAGATCTCCGCGACGAGGCCGAATCCTTGCAACACCTTTGACAAGGCGGCGGCAAATTCCTCGGGCGTGACTTGATCTTTCCCGAGCTCTTTTTTGAAGTAATGGATCACTCCCGCAGCCGCCTGCCGCAGCCACTCACGATCCACCATATCAGCCGCCCCGCCGGCTATTTCGAGGGTGAGATCCTCGATGGAACAGGGAATGAAACCACCATCATCCTTCGCCACCAGGAAACAATCCTCGCGTAATGCAATCATGGTTTTTCCTTTTTCTTCTGCGCAATCGGAACATCCGCCGGGAGCTCTAAAGCAAGCTGGCGTTTATCCGGTCGCGGTTGGGTCACGAGACGGTTAACTTCACTGACGAAATCCCCGAGTTCGGCGAAATTCCGATAAATGCTGGCAAACCGAACATAGGCCACCTGGTCCAGCCCCCGCAATTCGCGCATCACTTCCTCGCCAATGGCCGTACTGGACACTTCCCTATCATACTCTGCAGAAAGCCGCTCCGCTATTCGTTCGGACGCACCGGCCAATTCATCTTCGGATACCGGCCGTTTTTGGCAGGCACGCTGCAAACTGGAGATGAGTTTTTCCTTGGCGAACAATTCCCGACGACCATCGCGCTTCACCACCATCAGCGGTTCATGCTCGATCTGCTCGTAGGTCGTAAAGCGGTGGTTACAGGATAGACACTCGCGGCGTCGGCGTATCGTGGCCCCTTCCTTCGAAGCCCGAGAATCGATCACCTTGTCTTCCTGCGCCCCGCACTTGGGACATCGCATAGTTCTTTCGCCTCCACCAACTATCGGCTGTGGTTGCCGAGTCAGTACACCACAATTCGTAGTGGCGTCAAACGGATAGCCGCAAAACTTGTTCCCAGCTCGACATTTGTCACAATAGCACTCCGTATGCCGGTCTCACTACTCGAACTTCAACGCGTCTCGAAATCCTATCTCTCTGGTGACGTACAAGTTCCAGTGTTGAAGGAGGCCGATTTCCAAATCCTAACCGGGACCGCCACCGCCATCGTCGGTCCCAGCGGCTCTGGAAAGAGCACTTTGCTCAATCTTCTAGGCACGTTGGATAAACCGGATTCCGGCTCGGTACTCCTTTCCGGCCAGGATGTTACACGACTCGATGAACGTGCGTTGGCGGCCGTGCGAAACCGCGAAATAGGCTTTGTTTTTCAAGCCCATCACTTGCTGCCCCATTGCACCGTCTTGGAAAACGTTCTCATGCCTGCACTCGCGGGGGGCGGCCACGCTGCCAGCACCACAGTAGACCGCGCGAAGACTCTCTTGAAGCGGGTTGGCATCGATCATCGACTCGAACACCTGCCTGGAAGGCTTTCAGGAGGCGAACGGCAACGAGTAGCCGTCGTGCGGGCCTTGATCAATTCGCCCAAGATCCTTCTGGCCGATGAGCCTACCGGCGCGTTGGACCGCACCAGTGCCAACGAAATCGGCACCTTGCTATTGGACCTCAATCGCGAGCAACAAGTGACTCTGGTAGTCGTGACCCATAGTCAGGAGCTCGCCAGCCGATTTGAACGAGTCGTAGAGGTCAACAATGGCCGACTCACCGAGCAACTCCGCAAGTCCCCTACTCGTCCATGAACGCCTGGACCTTGGTTCGACGCAGTCTGGTTTTCCACTGGCGCTCCCATTTGGGGCTGCTTCTGGGAACGGCTATTGCCAGTGCCGTCCTGTGCGGAGCTTTGGCAGTAGGCAGTTCGGTGCGCGAGACCCTACTAGCCCGGGCCCGGCATCGAACCGTGGGCTCGGTGGCGGCGATCCAGCAAACGGATCGTTTCTTTCGCCAGGATCTGGCCACGAGGTTGACGGGAACCAATGGCGGCGCCTTGGGTGAAGTCCGAACCGTTGCAGTATTGGGACTTCCGGCCACCGTGCGCCGCCAGGACAACCAAGCGAGCGCGAATCGAATCCAAATTATCGGCGTTCGCGGCCTGGAATGGCATCAGTACCTTCGGCATATTGGTCAGGCGGATTTCAATCCGGTGGGCCAACAAATCTGGTTCAATCGCGCGTTGGCCGCCCGGCTCAATGCCAAGCTCGGGGACACCTTCATCGTGCGCATCCACAAGCCCACTGCGCTCTCGCAGGACGCGGTGATCGTGCCACGAAATGAAGGTTCGGTAGCCTTGCGATTAAGTTTTGCCGGCATCCTGAATCCGGAAACAGGCGGTGATATTAGCTTCCAGGCGGGACAATCGACCGCGCTCAATGCCTTCGTCAACCTGGACGAACTCGCCAAAGCCGCCCAGCTCGAGGGGCGGGCCAATTGGCTGTTGGCGTCGGATCCATCCCCGGGACGAGACGCCACACTTGCCAGGCTGGAATCGCAGCTCCATCAAGTATGGCAATTGGACGACGCCGAATTGTCCCTGCGTACGAGCAAGCTCGGCGACCCACAACCCGCAGTCGAACTCAGCTCGCGCCGCATTTTCTTGGATCGGGAAGTGGCCGCCATCGGCTTCAGGATTTCTGGCGCAGTTCCGATCCTTACTTATCTGGCCAACGGGATCGGCACGCAGGGCCGGCTGGCCCCCTATTCCATGGTCACCGCAGCCGGTGCTCCTTATACCCCCATAGATCTTCACGATGACGAAATCGTGCTCAATGACTGGCTGTCGACAGACCTGGGAGCCAAGGCTGGAGATAGCGTCGAACTGGCCTATTACCAAGTGGACGCCGGTTCGCAACTCTTGGAGCGCACCAATCGATTCCGTGTTCGCTCGGTCGTCCCGATGACGGGCCTGTATGGCGATAAGACTCTGATGCCGGAGTTTCCCGGTTTGGCCAAAGCGGAAAGCACCCACGATTGGGACGCCGGCTTCGAGCTGGTCCACACGATCCGCGACAAGGATGAGGCGTATTGGAAAAAATGGCGCGGCACGCCGAAGGCCTTCATTACACTCAATGCCGGATCAAATCTTTGGGCCAATCGCTTCGGCAATTTGACTGCCATTCGCTGGCCTGCAAACACCGGATCGGTGACGAATCGGGTCAACGAAATCCGCAACGAGCTACGAAAACAACTAACGCCTTCGGTCTTGGGATTGAGTTTCCAGCCCACCGGAGACCCTGCGATTGCTTCCGCCACCGGTGGACAGGATTTCGGGCAATTATTCCTGGGCTTTAGTTTCTTCCTAATCCTGTCGGCCTTGGCCTTGGTGTCACTTTTGTTCCGACTGGCCTTGATTAACCGTGCTGACGAATTGGGCATTCTATTGGCCACCGGCTGGCCTATCCGCCGACTCCGGGGGCTGATTCTTCGGGAGACACTCGTAGTCGCTCTTCCCGGTGTCGTCTTGGGGGCCTTGGCTGGTATCCTATATGGCCAGGGCATTATCATCGCGCTGAATACCATCTGGCGAGGGGCGGTCGCCGGGACTGGACTTGAGTTTCACGCTTCTGTGCTGGATCTGGCGATCGGCGCCGTCAGCAGCCTAGCCATAGTGATTCTGACTGTCTGGTTTCTCATCCGCGGTGCCGCGAAGCGTCCTGCCCGGGAATTGCTCAACGAAGGCTTGCGCGAATCATTGCCGACCCATCTTAGGCCGCTCCAAACCTGGCGCCGCGCACTCCCCGCCGTGGTTAGTGTTCTGGGGCTTTTGATGCTTGCAGCCAGCTTCGCAGTTTCGGAGAGCGAACGCCCCGGCCTGTGTTTTGGTGCCGGTTTCTTCCTGCTGATAGGATTGCTCTGGGGTTTTCGGCAACGTATGGCGAAGGTCCCGAAGTCAGAAGGCATCCCCAGTTTCGCGTCGCTTGCCGCTCGTGCCCCAATTCGCAATCCCAGTCGCTCCATGACCACTGCCGGACTCCTCGCGAGCGCCGCCTTCATGGTAGTGGCCATAGGCGCCAACAAGCTGGACGCCACCCGCAATGCCACCCAACGGAACAGCGGAACTGGAGGATTTGCGCTGTGGGCTGAGTCGGCCTTGCCCGTCATCCAAGACCTGAACATCACCAAGGGTCTCGATTTCTATACCTTGGACCATTCGAAGGTCGGCGGCATGAACGTCGTGCCGATGAAAGTCCGCGAAGGCGATGAGGCCAGTTGCCTTAATCTTAACCGGGCTCTGCGTCCTCGAATCCTCGGGGTCAATCCACAGCTCCTCGCCCAACGCCACGCCTTTACGCTTACCGACACCCTTTCCGGCGAACCCGAGAGTCGGGACTGGGCCAAGCTCCTGCCTCCAGGGAAAGCGGGCGCAACAGTTCGGGGCGTCGTGGACGCCAACTCGTTGGAATGGTCTCTACATAAGAAGGTGGGCGATACGATTGACTACGTGGACGAATCCGGCCGCCCTTTCCAAGTCCTCGTCGTGGGTGCCATCGCCAATTCCATTCTCCAAGGGAGTGTGGTTATTGCTGAATCCGATTTCATCCAGCGCTTCCCCAATGAAAGCGGCTATCGAACCTTCCTCATCGACGCCCCCGCGGCACAGCAACAAAGCATCGCCGCCGAACTCACTCGCGGTTTATCCGATCTTGGATTCGAAGCTTTGCCCACCACCACCCGGCTGGCGGCATTCAACGCGGTGGAGAACACTTATCTGAATACGTTTCAGATCCTTGGCGGACTTGGCCTGCTCTTGGGAAGCGCCGGCTTGGGAATCGTCGTCATGCGCAATGTCGCCGAGCGGCGTTCAGAATTCGGCGTGTTGCGAGCCTTGGGCTTTCAACTGGGTGCCATCCGCCGCATGGTGCTCATCGAACATGCCGCCTTGCTGGTGATTGGCCTCGGCATAGGCGCCGTCAGTGCACTTATCGCCGTCTTGCCCGCCCTCCTCTCGCCCGGCCCCGAAACTGACTGGCTTTCCCTGGTGATCACTATGGTCGCCATTCTAATATGCGGCCTAGCCTGCACCTGGTTCGGCACGCGTATCGCCGTTACCGGCCAGGTGACTGAAGCCCTGCGCGGTGAGTGAACCATTCGTCCGACGATCGAACCGAAATCCCTTCAACTGCTGTTTGGTTTTGGCGCTGACTTGCGGTAAAGACTTCGCCCATGCGAATCCTTGCGGCGGTCGTCGCGCTGGCATTTTCCCTGGAAGCCATGGGACAGTCCCCTTGGGAGCGAATGGACTACGGGTCCTTTCTCTCGTCCTCGGTGACGATGCCCTGGTCCAAGAACGGTGAAGATCTCGACGGCATCACGCTGAAGGCGGTGACGGTCAGATTTGGCACGAACGGAGCCGCGTGCTTCGATACGGGCGAACTTCGCTGGAGCGGCGCCTGGACGGGCGGCTGGCTGAAGCTCATGGGTACACCCTTTGATGGCACGCACCGACCTCCCCAAAACTCACGACCTGCAGTTGTGGGAACACCCCTTTTCGGCACCTCCCACGGTCCCGGATGGGCCAGGGGCGAAGATTGGCGTGACCCGCGTACCGAACCGTATATTCCCCTCCCCCGTGATTGGGCCAAGTATCGTGGACTATACGTGTCAGGCGACCGCACCGTTCTTCGTTACACCGTTGGCGAAACCGAGGTGCTCGACCTGCCGGGAATGGAAACGACCAACGGCATCACAGCCTTTACCCGCGCGCTCAGGATTGAGTCGCACCGTGGCACGCTCAGTCTCTTAGTCGCCGAACTGCGCACTGAACTTCGCCACGAGGCCGCCGCCGTGGGTATTCCACCTGCTGCAGACAATGGGACCATTTCCTTTGGACGCCTGAGTGCCGGAGCCGCCGGCCTGCCATCCAAAGCCCGCTGGGAAATTGTCCGGGGCGACCGCTTGATTCTACATCTGCCGCCGAGTTCCGAGCCGCAAAGTATCAAGGTGGTGGTCGGACAGACTGATCCGGCCAAATTGACGCCCTTCCTCGCGGACGCAGTCGAAGATCCGAAATCTCTGATCACCGGCGGCCCGTCACGCTTTCCGCAACCGGTGCTGACGGAAGGAAAGTTAGGCACGGGTGACGAAGGGTATGTGGTGGATCAACTGGAATTGCCGGTGAAAAACCCCTGGCAATCATGGCTGAGACCCAGCGGCTTTGATTTGTTTGCCGATGGTACTCGAGCGGCGATCTGCACTTGGAGTGGCGACGTGTGGATCGTTTCGGGTATTGACCGGTCGCTTCATCAGCTTTCGTGGCGCCGCTTCGCTGCCGGTCTGTTCCAACCCCAAGGCTTGAAGATCGTCAAAGACAAAATCTACGTCCTGGGCCGCGATCAAATTACTCGCCTGACCGACCTTAATGGCGATGGTGAAGCGGATTTCTACGAATGCTTCAACAACGACGTCAGTATCACACCTAACTTCCACGAGTTCGCGCTCGATCTCCAGGCGGACGCCGAAGGCAATTTCTACTTCACCAAGGGCGGGCCCTTGCTGGGAACCGATTATTGGGATCCCACCAGCGCTCATAACGGCAGCGTCCTCAAAGTGAGCGCGGACGGTTCGAAACTGGAACGGTTCGCGACCGGCCTTCGTGCTCCCAATGGCTCAGGAATGGGACCTCATGGCGAACTGACGTGCAGTGACAACGAAGGGATCTGGACGCCGGTTTGCCGCTTGAATTGGGTCCGACAAGGAGGTTTCTACGGCGCGGTGGGAATGGATCACGGGGCTGCGGCACTGCGAAGTACCCCTGCTTCATGGAACGATTTCACCCCTCGCTATCCGGATGATCGTTATGATCCTCCGCTATGCTGGCTGCCCTTTGCTGTGGACAACTCTTCGGGTTCCCAAGTTTGGGCCTCGTCGAATTTCGGGCCGCTCAGCGGTGAGTTTATACACCTGAGTTACGGCAAATGCCGGGCCTTCCTGGTTTTGAAACAAGAGGTTGGCAATATCAAAAAGGGAGGCGTCATGCAGGGCGGTGTAGT
>DATJII010000161.1:0-18794 GCA_035493435.1 Candidatus Limnocylindria bacterium
AGGGAGACGTTAACGTCTTTGGTGAAGTGCAGAATCCTGGGTATCTCTCTGCCCGCGAAAACTCGCTCGCGTAAAAACCTGGTCGCGTCCTCGTAATCAAAGGCGGTCACACCGCAGCCAAGATTTAGCGGCGAGGGTGTTCCAATATATTCGAAAGTGAACCAGAAACGAATCAAGGGTTTCATCGAATCGCCGCCTTCATTGCTTCAAACATTGCCAGCAAGGACGCGCCCGTTGTTAGCACTCGAAGTCTCAAAGGTCAATCCAACGAATCCATTCTCCTAGACGCCAATCTCTCGCGCCTACCTCGCCATCGAAAGTATCTCCTTCGAATTGTTCTATGCTACGACCTAAAAGGCGAATGCCAGGACGACCAAGCCGCCTCACCTGCGACGTGGTGTCGCAGCCTATGGATTTTGCCGCGGGCCAACGATTCCAGTCCAAGACGACTCCCGGTGAACGCGCCTTTTGCCGTATCTACAATCAGTGAAATTTGATCGCCACCTTGGGGCTTGGATTTCCAAACGAGGTCTTTACCATCGGGATCGCTGGCTATTTCCATTTCCCATGGGCTGTCGATTGTCCCCTGCGTACGGGTCACTTGAAGGGGGATTTCTGCAACAATGGGCCCAATCGGACGCGTGCTGACGACAAAGTTGTCGAACCGGCGGGCCTGGCGTTTGACGGAGCCGTCATTCCAGTAATTCTCAATGAACACGGCATTGATCGCGTACTCTTCCCAGGTGCCGTGCCAGTCCAAATCGTCTCGGCTCGCCTCCAGTTTGCCGTCCACCCAGAACTCAAAGACGCCGTCCTGCTTCCCCGGCGTATTCAGGCGAACATGCGACTCGACGCAAACCCATCGACCGGACTCTTGGGTGCTGAAGATGGGCGTCAGGCCATTGCGGAGTCCCAGCCATTTGAGGTGCGCGAAGTCGTTGTATCGAGTGGTGATTTTTTGGTTGTCACGAATACCGGTGGCCGGATCCATACACAGGACATCGCCCTTGCCGCCCCAAAGATGGGCGATGAGACCCTGGCTGCGATCGCGACCGGCCAGACAGGTTGCACGACCTAATTTGGCGGGATTGCCCGACCAACCAACCTCGTGTTTGACATAGATGCGCCAGTAGATCTCGTGAAAGGTATCATTGGGACGCAAGGCCTGGCGGAGAGGATTCTTCCCAAATAGAACCTGAATATGCCCGGCGTCCACCTGCCCTTTTTCAAATTGACAACGCAGGCCGCCGCCTCGCATCCCTTCCGTGGCACCCCATTGGAAGCTCTCTCCCTTCGAATCAAATTCCAAATACCCCGTTTTCCCGTTGGGTGCCTGGTCGAAATGATCTTCAAAGATGATCCCGGAATCCGCCGCGTCTGGCCTATCAACAGCGACCCTCACGCGTTCTATTCGCAATGGAGCATTAGGGAAATCCGTGCCGTGTACCGCCGATAGAACACCCGTCCAGACGGCACCGAGCAGGAGTCCGCGCCATAGACCCATCCGCAAAGGAGAGGTGAAACCGGGGATTGAAGGAGTGCGCATTGGTGTGCTGCGAGATTAGACAGCTTGCGGGCAATGAGCAATAGCCTGACAGCCTGTTCGGGCACGAAGATACCCATTGGGCGCCCCGCCCCTTCAACTATTCACCCCTAAAGGTCAGCGTTCGGATATCTCGGGTGCTCAGGCGTTGCACCAAGGCCACGTAGCGTCGCTTGGATTGGCCGAGCTGGGCGTCGACGTGGACCTCGAAATAAGTGCTGATGGTGGTGAATTGAGGCTGAGCCCCTCCTGCTCCACCGCCCGCCGCCGGACCGCCCATCAAGCGTCCAATTTCACCCGGGTTTCGGGCCGGGGCATCGTCCAAGGTTCCATCCACTCCGTCAGGCCCGGCGCGCATGTCCATGATATTGCGGGCCATGCCTTCTTCGCCATTGAGCGCCGCGACCAATACCGGATAAGGCGCGGTATTAACGTTCACCTGGCCAGAGGAAATGGCGCGCACGACATCCGCCAATCCCACCGTCCCGGCCAGTGAACTCATGCTATAAGAACCGAGGCCGAGTGTCATTTTGCGATCCTTTACCGCGATCGCACCCGCCTTGGGGCCCCAAAAAATCTGCGGCGTCACGCCCTTGACCTTGAGCAACTCGTCGAGCGAATCAATGGGGCCGTCCTTGGCGATATAAGGTGGCACCAAGGTCAGGTAATAATCATTGGATTCAGCGCCGCCAGGCGTCTGAAAGGAGTCCCGATCCACCCAGTCTTTCAGCGCCGCCGCAATATCCGCCGCTTCACCACTGCTCGCACCACAAAACGTGAGGAGAAAATCCAGGGAACGCGGATCGCCCTGGATCACGCGATTGATGTTTAGATAACGATCGGCATCCTCAATCTCGATGGAGAACTTGGCCTCACCCAGCGGCACATCCTTCATCGAGACACCCTCCAGTGGATTGACCAAGGCATTGGTCGACCCCGGGCCGCCGGCCCAAAATTGATTCAAACCATCGAAGGCTTCCTCACCGGTCACCTGTTTCTGGAGAGCGAGAATCCATTTGGCGTATTCGACTCCGGAACGGCCCACCCATTGGAGTTCGCCCTCGGATTCGGTGCGATACGCCAGGGTGGATTCCACCTTCATGGCATAGACAAAGGCGCCAACAATCACGGCCATGGCAAACACCGTGAGCATCACGATGATCAAGGCGACCCCCCGGGGTTTCGGTTGAAGCTGGATATTCATCGCGTCAATTACCGAATCCCCTGCCCGCCTTGCGCCTCACGCGGCACGCCCACGCTGGCCAGGCGGATCGTCCGGGTCACCATTTCCCTCGGCTTGGTATCCAACCCCCTGGCACTGCCGAATCCCAACGAAACTCGCACCAGCAACGGCAATTGGTTGGTCTGGGTCCATTCCGTGATATAATCACCCAGCCGATTATCCCAGAACTCCAGTTGGAACGTTTCCACGTCATGGGCCAGCACCATTCGTTGCGGCTCACTCTGCGTCAGGTCCGCAAGCATGGAGCTCTGTTCGAGCAGGAGATCGCGATGACCAGGATCGACGGAAAACGTCACCCGCCGTACTCTCTCGCCACCAAAAGCGCCACTTCCTGGAAACGAATCGCTCAGGGACGACACAAAGGTGATGGCCCCATAAGGACCGCTGGTGTCGGCGATCAGCGCGTAGTGCTTCGCGTTCTGGGTGAAGAACACGGCGGACGACAGGGCTTCGTCCAAGACAGCGGTCGTCATCTTGGTTCGTTGCCCGTCAGAGGCGGCTTTTAGGGCCGATTTGCTTCCCTGGGTCACCAACTTCCAGGTGCCGTAGACCGACGACAACACCAACACAAAGACAAAGATGGCGATCAGCACTTCGATCAGCGTAAACGCCTTCTGGCGGCGCTGAATCGAGGTTTCGAGTGAATTGCGAACGGACACTTTCATCACCGGTTCCCCCGGATGATGTTCGGGTTATAATAATACACCGAGAGGTGGCGCTCGGTGCCCTGCTTGTCAAAGCTGGAGAAAACGATGAAATCCCGCTGGATCAAACCATTGGTGCCGACTTCTTCGGAATGGGTTTGCCATTGGTAGCCGGGATGAAGGTTGCCAAAGTCGCCGGATTGGTCGGGCTCGTCGACGCGATTGGACAAGGAAAACTCGGCAGCGAGGCTGGTGCAATCCACGTGGTTCATGTCCAACCGTCGGGCAATGCGCATCGCATGGGCGCAAACACCGATCAACGCGAATAACGCGATGGCCAGGACCGCCGAAGCCACGGCGACTTCAATCAGGGTAAACGCCCCTTCGTTCCGCAGGCACGACGTGCGCGATGAACGAATCGTTATACCACCGGCACCCACGGCCGCGTTCGGTTTCATTGTCCATTTCACGGAATGGCCTCCACGGTCAATTGGCCGGTGATGATCTCCAGGCTCAAGCGGCGCGCTTCGATACGGCGGTACTGCAACTCCGCCTCCATCCCATCGGAGGTCCCGTTGGGATAAAATCTTATGGCCGCAAGATCGGCGTTCATCATATCGACACCGTTGACATAGAGTTTTCGGAAACCCAGGTCATCCCCCAAGGTCGCGTGGAATTGAGGCCCGGGAGTGTCGTCAGCATTGGAGCCGACGCGCGGTTCAAATGAACTCATCGAGACGCCGTTGGTCGCACCCATGACGCCCACCGGAGCAGGTTCCACCAAGATCTCGCCACCACCGCCACGAATCACCAATTGCATCGGCATGGACTTGAACACCGCCTGGGCTCGCGCCTCACGACAAGCTTCGGAAAAATCTTCCGTGGCTTGGGCCAGCGGGCTGCGTTTTGCGGCTCGAAAGACTGGAATCGCAATTGCCATCATGATGGCTGAAAGGCCGACGACGAGCAGGAGTTCGATAAGGGTAAACCCATATCTGCCGGTCCGCCGATCATGCCCACTCCACCTCATCGCGAGATACTCTCCGTGATCTTGAACATCGCGGACATCACGCCGAGCAGCAAGAAACCCACCACAATAGCAATGCCCACGATCATCAGTGGCTCGATCAGGTTCATCATGGTCCGGATCGCCACGTTCAATTCGTTCTCGTAAGTCTCCGCAATATTGTTCAACGCGGCGGGAACATTGCCGGTTTCCTCACCGATACGGATGAGATCGATCATCAACTGCGGGAACAACTTACTCTTGGCCAACGGCTGGGAGAGAGTCTTACCATCGGTCACAGCGTTTCGCGTCTGGGCGATTGCCTCGCGAACCACGTGATTTGAAACGATGGATTCGGTGATCTTCAGGGCCATCAGCACGGGCACGCCATTCTCCAGCAAGGTCGACAACGTACGAGCAAACTGGCCGAACAGGTTTAGGCGCACAACATGACCAAAGATCGGCATGCGCATCTTGGCCATGTCGATGGTCTTTCGCCCGGAGACCGTGGCTCCATACCGGCGATAAACCACGACCACGACGACCACAAATAGGATGATCGCCCACCAGTAGCCGCTGATAAAATGGCTGATGGCCACCAGCATCTTGGTGATGGTCGGCAACTCCACCTTCTGGCTTTGGAAGAGATCCATGAACTTCGGGAGCATCACCGTCATGAAGAAGGTGACCAATCCCAAGCCCACGCAACTGACGATGATGGGATAAATCATCGCCGAAGTGACTTTGGTTTGGACGTCGGCGAACCGCACATAGTGGGTCGAAAGACGACGCAACACCTGCTCCAAGGCGCCGCTCTGCTCGCCCGCTCGCACCATGTTTACGGCGAGATCAGGAAAGACCTCCGATTGGCGAATCATGGCGTCTGACAAACTCCGGCCCTCAGTGACATCCTGGCGCAATTGCTTGCTGACTTCGGTGGGAATTCCCTTGGTGGCCAAGCTGCACATGCTCTGCAAGGCCATGGTGAGCGGCATGCCCGCTTTCAGCAGATTGGCCATCTGCTGGGTGTACATCGCCAGTTCCTGGAGCTTCGGCTTGCGACGCCGATTCAACATCCCCTGGAGCGCCTTGGGAAGCGCGGTCCTCTGCCCCGACTCCTCGGTCGCCGCAGCCACCCGCACCTTTGCCTTGGGCGGCGCTTTCACGGCTTGGGCCGCCACAGACACCGGGAAAAGTCCTAGCTTCTGGATCTGGGATAATGCGGCCGTCCGGTCTGCGACATCGAGGACTCCCTCGATCATCTCCCCAGACCGCCTTCGAGCTTTGTACGCAAATTGGGCCATGCCGTTGTCGGACAATGAATAACCGGATTAGGGTGAAAGTTCCAGTCGGGTCGTGAATTCGTCGGGAACACGAATTCATCTGCTGGAGAGTTATGGGATGAATGGGAAGGATGTGGCGATTCAGGGTTTTGCGGATTTTGCGGTGCTTGCGCGGGGACGGCTTTCGTTCCAGTTTCTGCAACTACCGTGCGTGCCACCTCTCTTTGCCGAATCGGGCTTTTGTGTTGGATCTCCTTGGGGATGCTAGTTCGCTCGTGCTTTGGTCTTTCCACGAATGATTGGTTTGGGATCCATGTCGTGGACGAGTCCACTGGGCGTGGGGTGCCGCTGGTCGAATTGGAAACGGTGAACCACCTTCGGTTTATCACCGATAACGCCGGCTGGGTCGCGATCCAGGAACCCGGTTGGGCGGGGCAAACGGTCCATTTCCTGGTGAAAAGTCACGGGTACACTTTTCCGAAGGACGGCTTTGGCTTTGCCGGTTTCGCCGTCATGCCGAAACCAGGGCAACGGCACACGGTCAAAATCAAACGCCTCAACCTCGCGGAACGGCTTTACCGAATCACGGGTGAAGGCCTTTATCGCGACAGTGCCCTACTTGGGGAACCCACTCCGACGGCTCAACCCTTCATCAACGCCCAGGTCGTAGGGCAGGATTCGGCCCAAGTCGTTCGTCACGGCGATCGGTTGTATTGGTTCTTTGGCGACACCTCTCGCCTGGGTTATCCCTTGGGGCAATTCCACACCTCTGGCGCTTGGACCACATTGCCAGGTGCCGACGGTTTCGATCCTCGCCTGGGTGTCGACCTCCATTATTGGACCAACAAGGAGGGGTTCAGCCGCGGTATGTGTCCCTTGGACGGTCGTGACGATCCGTATTTGGTCTGGATCGATGGACTGGTCTCCGTACCAGACGCCAACCAGAAGGAACGGCTGGTCACACATTACCTAAAAATGAAAACCTTAGGGAAACGGCTTTCACACGGGCTCGCAGTTTGGAACGAGAAATCGGAAATCTTTGAATCAGTTTTAAAACTGGCCGACGATGAAACTTGGCGTTTTGTCGTCGGGCATCCTTGCCGGGCGACACTCGATGGCACCGAATACGTACTTTCAGGGGACAATTTCTTCACCACACGAGTTCCTGCCCGTTACGGGGAGGTGATCAATCCCGCCCGTTACGAAGCCTATACCTGCCTGAAACCGGGCAAGGAGCCGAAAACGTTTGAGCCCGACTTCGACAACGCAATAGCACTCCGATTTGCCTGGAAACATGAGGCCCCACCACTGACCGACACCGAGGAAAAGCGATGGATCAAGGCGGGCTTGATCAAAGAGCTGACAGGCCACGTAGAGCCATTGGATATGGAGACGGGAAAACCCGTGAAACTGCACTATGGAAACACCCGCTGGAGCGAGTATCGCAAACGCTGGATCACGCTCGCCGTCCAATCCAACGGAACCTCCGCCTTGGGCGAGGTGTGGTATTGTGAGTCCAAGTCACCCACCGGCCCGTGGACGAAGGCGCGAAAAGTGGTGACGCACGAGCATTACTCGTTTTACAACCCATTCCTGCACGACGCTTCCTTCGACCAGGACGGTGGGCGGATCGTCTATTTCGAGGGAACGTATTCCAACACGTTTTCCGGCAACGCCCACGAAACCAGCCGCTATGATTATAACCAGATCATGTACCGGCTGGACCTGGACAAAATGCAAGTGGAGCCGTGATGGCCGTTTTGCTTCTTCAATAGATCAACTGCGAGCTCCAGCACCCCGGCTTGGTTTGGGTGAACATGACGCCTGCGGATCCCGGAGGAGCCTCGACCGTGACGGATTGGCCGTCGGCCTGTTTGGCTTGGACAGTAATGGTATCCTCCTTGCGAAGTTTCCGGATGGTGTATTCGTGAACCTGACGGTTGGGCAACGAAATATCGACTGGCACCGTGCCGGAACGGCTCACGATTTCGTCTTCGACCTTGAAAGTCCCCGTCACGGGAGCGTCTTTGGTACCGGTCACATGGACTTCGCTGGCACAGCCGATGGCTAGAATACAGGCCAGCATTGTCAGCGGGTGAAAAAGGGATTTATGGGGAGGCTGCATAAAACAGAGAATATTTGAAGGCCTGACAGCCCTGGCTTCCATCCGGCGACTCTCGCTTCCATTTCCAAGCACTCGCGCAGGTGGGCTCAAGCTTTACCGAGGAGCCTTCAGCCTACTCCAAGCAGGGAAAACACCAACATCAGTGAGGATTTCGGAGCGGTATCAGAGACCGTGGGGCCTCATCTTACACAATCTTTAAAACACTAAGCTTCAACGTGATACGTGATCCGGTCGCAAGATGGATCTTCACCAGGATTCAGAAACTGCTGAGGAATACGGATGCCCTTCAATAAAGAGTCCCGGTGGTTTTCCGGGCAGTTTGCACTCTTGCGGCTTCGCGCGACCTTTGCTCGTTGACTTGCTCGCAGCTTACGCCTAGCTGCTGTTTTTACCCCTTGGCGCTTGCCCTTTCGGCCGGCTCCATACCGGGGGTATCGCTTCGCTCACCCCCCGGCTAATCGCTGTGATCCCTTCGGGATCGCTATTAGAAGTTTGATACTGGAGGGTGTTGATGAGGCACCCTATTGCGCCCCATCGTAAATCACTCCCGGACCGCGGCCGCCACCATTTCCAACACCCGGCGCAAACCGTCGTCGCCACCCATGCTGCCTTCGTTGAAGGGGGTGCGGGGGATCGGTTTCCAGTCGTTACGCGAACCGTCGTATTGGAAGTTCTGCGGCAGGCCGGTGAGTTCGGGCGCGTATTGGCCGTCGTTGCCGCCCAATTTATAGATGACCAGGTCGAGCGACGGCACGACAAAGATACCGAATCCGCCAGCACCCGACTTATAATACGCGTCCTTGGGGGCACCGGCGACATGACCATCCGAATTATTTTCGAACATCAGCGTAAAAGGCGTATGGGGATTAAACGGTGACGGCTTGTTTAGTAAGGCCACGTACTCGGCGGGCACCAATTGTTGCTTTCCCCAGCGTCCGTTGTGTAACAAGCAATAGCCAAAACGGAGCGCATCCGTGGCGTGAACGGCGATGCTGCCCGCGCCATTGGCGTGGGGCATGGTATAATCTCCGCGATGCAGGCAGTAGCCCCAAGGCCCCCACCCCATGGGTTTGGCCAGGCGTTCATCAATGTACTGCTGCAAATCCATCCCCGACACACGACGTAGCACCATTGATGCGATATGGGGTGCGGGTGACGAATAGGAATAGCCCGCACCAGAATTGGTCCAGAGCACAGTTCGAAGAGACGACTGGTCCAGATTGCGGATGTCTTGGCCGGCAACGGGTGTCAGCGGGACCACTTTCCCCATGACGACTCCAGGACTCGATCCCTCGCCGTGATAACCGGCGGACATGCAAAGCAGTTGCCCGAGCGTGATGTCCGCTTTGCGGGGATCGTCGAGTGGGAAGGCTTCGGGAAGATATTTCTCGGTAAACACCTTTTGGTTCAAGCCCGCAGGAATGGCCGCACGATATTCATTCAACAGGATGCCGCAGGCGACACTGGTGTAGGCCTTGCCAGTGGAGGCCATGTCGGGATTCGCGTTGCGATGAGCACGCCCATAGTACTTTTCGTAGACGAGGTAGCCGTGACGCACTACGAGCAAGCCACCGTTTTGGCTACAGCGTTGGGTGAACTCGTAAGCCTGATCCAGCCGGGCCAGATCCATTCCCGCGCAGTCACGAATAGCGGTTGCCGTGTTGGCCGTGCGCCAGCCCCCTTGGCTATCGGGCGGCGGGAAGTAATCGGCACCGTGAACAACGGTTGCGGAAACGAAAGCCACAATTCCTGCCACGGCACAACCCAGGCGGCGCGCCGCGAAAGATGAAAGCGAGAACATGCCCCATGTAACCAACAAGGTACCCCGGGCGACAAGGGACAACCAACCGTCAAAAAACGAAAAAGCCGGACAGTGGAATTCCCACCGCCCGGCTGGTGTTAAACAATCGATTGTTACGGATTCTTAACCCGGTAGAACCGAGCCGAATCATTCGCCTGCTCATCAATGCCGAACACGCCGTCGGCGCCGGTCTGGACTAGTCCCAGGGGAGCCCAGACATGCAGATCAGTGGAAGTCTCCACCGCGTAGGAACTGGAGGGTGTCCCCGCGAACACGAAAGTAATGACACCACCCGCACCAACCTGGATCCCGGTGACCTGCGGGAAAGGAATCGACGCCGTGTTCACGGTGATCGCGACCGCCGCGTTGGCTGATCCACCGAAGCCGTCCGTGACGGTATAGGTAAACGAGCCGGCACCCATGAAGTTTGCCGGGGGCTGATAGACAACAATCCCATTGCTAAACAGGACGGTCGCGCCCGCAGGAACGGCATTGGCGACGCCACTGATGGCGAGTGTGTCACCATCGGCGTCGCTGTCGTTGCCCAGCAACTGCGTCGCTGGCAGCGTCAGCATGGTATTGGGTTCCAAGGTGAAACTATCACCTTGGGCACTGGGGATCGAGTTCGCCGTTTGGAAGACCATGTCCCCGCCGAACACCGTCTGCACGACGTTGGATCCGACAGTCCGGAAGTGAATCGCATTGTGGGCCGGCAGACCGGTGAGACTGGCCGAGACGGCGGCCGCTTGATTTCCCGCCGGAATCGATTGGACGGCAGTCTTTTGGCCATAGGTAAGCGTGGTTCCCCATTCGAACCACACCGAGACCGGTGCGCTATTGGGATTCACACTTCCACCCAAGGTGGCCGAGGACGAAGTCACCGCTGTCGCACCAGAAGTCGAAACCGAGGGTGCCGACATATAGGCGACCGCACCGAGATCGTCGGTGGAATACCGGGCCTCGCTCTTGGCGACATCCTTGTACTGATTGGTCACCACGGGGACTCCAACGGACAACGGTCCAGACGCATTGCGAGCGGGCGAAGCGGCGGTCAGGCGCAGGTCATTGGCCGCCAGGTTTACGAATCCGGCATTGGTACCGGAAATCACGTTGGCGCTGCCGTTGACTGTCCCATTCCAGCCGCCGAACCAGCCGGTTTTCATCCAATTCTTGCCTAGATTGACCAACCCGGCGCTGCTCAGAACCTGGAATTGGCTGGCCGAGGCCTGGACGATGTTATTGCGGGCTTCAACCGTCACCCCCGCACCGGTCAGGGAAAAGACCGCGCGAGACGTCGAGGAACTGTCGATGAGCACCGTATTTTGGTAATAGTGCAGCAACGGACGCACGTACTGGGTGGTGCCATAGGATGATCCAAACCGCACCAGGCTCGATCCGTCCTGGTTTCGATTTACCAGGAAGTTGCCGTAGATGTGGGTCGCGGCATAGGACGGGTCGCTGGTAACGATATTGATCGCGCCGCTGGGTTCGATCATTTCCATGAGGTACGATCCGCCTTCGATCCAATTATATCGATAAACCGCTCCCGCTGAACGATCCCGAATATTCGGTGTCTTGTCGCGATTGAGGTTGGCCTCAAACCGGCAATATTGGACGGTCACGCCCACGGCTTCCATCTGCAGATTATCACCGGACCAGGAGGACGCCTTGGCATTGTCGTGGAAGTAACAACCTTGGATCAGCAGGTCGCGATTGACCTCAGGTTCCGTGCTGTAGTTCTCAGCCACCAAGCCATTCGGACAATGGTGGAAGACGCAATTGCTGATCTTGACATGCTCGGCGCCGCGCAGGTAGATGGCCCCGCCGGAGCTCCAATAACTCTGCGTCGCGCCCGCGATGTCAACATAGTTGGCGTCGGTTGATCCGGATATTTCCAGGCCACTGATCTCAATGTATCCCGGCTTCGAACCGGCGGGTGTATTGGCGCCCCGGGCGACGGCCACAATACCCAGTTGCGGAGTGTAGGACCATGATTCATATCCCAAGGACGAACTGCTGGTGGCGTTGGCGCCATGGATTACTGGACGTTCGCCGTTGGGACCTGGCACACCACAAACCTTGATGGGATTGGCTGCTTCGCCCCGGGTGCTGAGGAGTATCTTCTCCTGGTAAGGCGTCGCGCGATAGTGAATCCGAACCGTCGCTCCTGCGCCGAGGAGTTTCCAAGGCACCGAAGCGATCGTATTATACGAATAGCCGTCGGCGGCATCACCCACATCGTAGATTTGGGGAGCGGGATCATCATCGGTGATCGTAACCGCCGTCGTTGATTGCCCGCCCAGGGTTGCCGTGCCGGCTGCGATGGAGAGCAGGAAGGTGGCGTTTTCGCCCGCGCCCTCGTAGATATTGTCCTGAGCCACCTGCACCGTCACATTCTTGTCCGTGGCATCGCCGTCGGCCCAGGTGATCTGGGCGGGCGAGAAACTGTAGTCGGTCCCCAAAGTTGCCGAACCGCCGTTGGCCGTGACATTGACCGTCACCGCTCCCCCAGTTCCGTTCACGCGTTTCACCGGGATGACAAACTGCCCGACGCCTTCCCCAACCGTATAGCTAGCGGCAGCGAAGGCAATCTGTCCCGGAGGAGCAGGTTCCGCATCCACAATAGTGAGAACGGCATTCTTGGGTGTGCCTGCGGCAGCACCACCGGCAACACCGTAGAGGCTGACGGCTGACGTCTTGCCACCGGTATAGACATGATCATTAACCACCTGAAAGGTGACGATCCGGTCGGTGCTATCGCCATCGACCCAGGAGATCGATTGACTCGCCGGGGTCAGTCCTTGGGCACTCACCAACGCGCTCACCGATCCAGCGGCTCCGCCGATTCGCTTAACGGTCACGGTGGCAAAGCCCGCGGCTTCGTTCCCACTAAAGGCGCTTGAAACGAACTGGAGATATCCTCCCGCCGGGGCATCGTTGTCGTCGATCACCGCCGACGCCTCGGAAAGAACTTCGCTCGCATGATAGCCCGCTCCAGCTGCGATACGTAGGGTCAGGGTCTCCGAATTCTCGTAAATGGAGTCATCAAACGGGGTAAGCGTCAGATTTGCCGTGGTGCTGCCCACGGGGAAAGTGACTGACGCCGGGGGATTCACGAAATCGGCAACGGTCGCCGAGCCGGTGTATTGCAAATTCACGGTCAACGCCGAGGTCACGTCGCCGCTGCGATGGAACACAAACGAGACGGGGTCTCCGCCCTGCTCCGCCCCGGTTGCGTCTGTGGTCGCGATATCAACGCTGGTCGGTTCATCGCCGCCCAGCAGCAGAACGCCGCCGCTGTCGGTGTAGAACTGAGTGCCACCAGGAGTGACGGTCACCGTCGTCTGGCCATTCTGGGTGCTGAGGTTCACGTCGAACCCAGCCGATTTCGCCAAGCCCGTCAAGTAATGCTGCGTCACTGTCGCGGGGACAGTATAAGCAAACCCATCACCGACACCAAGCGGGTCCTTGCGGAACAGGACTACTGCGGTGCCGACCACCGTGCCTTCAAAGTCCGCACCGGAGCTGGAAGCAACCAGTTGGGTAAAAATTGGCGTCGCCACACCCGCGTTGGCACCTTGGACCACGTGCAGGAAATTGGCTGACTGCGGGGCACCTGGCGCTTCTGTATAAAGACGGGCCTGCATATCTTCGCCACCAGAAGGCTGGCCACTGGCGATATCGGTGGTCTGCATCGTCGCTCCGGCGGGAAGCAATTGGGTCACGAACAGTTCCGCCTTGGAAACGCCGTCTTCCTTTGCCGATGCATGCGCCACGTTACCGGCAATCTGGGGGACTTCCGGGGTATTGATGAAGACCCGCTTGAAGTATCCAGACTGCTTGGATCGGGCCACGTCGTGGATCACGAGCACGTCGGGCTTCAACCAGACCATACGACGGCTGGCGTGGGTCACTTCGCGCAACTGTGTTTGCTGGCGGTGCTGGTACAGCGGCGTGCCGTCCATGTTCACGTAAAGGAAATTTTGCCCGAAACTCCGGGCCAGATACTCCGGATCACCCAAGGAACTGTAATTCCACTGGCTGCCATGTTGGGCGCAAATGTCTTCGCCGACCGGAGTGCTGGTCGGGACACCGTTCTGCAGGGAAAGCGAATTGCGGTAATCGCTGCATCCCTGGATCACGCCGTAACCCGTCATGGGCTTGGTCAACCAGAGTCCGTTCTTCCATAGACCGAACGTCAACGAATCGCCGCGGATATGATCGATGCCCACCCAGTCCAGGTGGGTATAGAAATAGGTGTCCGTGGGCGAGGAACCGGTGCGGGCAAACAGTTTACCCATTTCCTTGCCGTTGACGGTATGGGAGGAGAAGTACGTTTTCGCCTGCAAGGCGGGCCGCGGATCAACAGCAATGGGTGCGCTGGTGTCAAATATCAGGAAGGTGTAGATGGCATCGCGCAGGGTCTTGTTCGAGCGCATGCTGGACATCCGAGTCCCAAAATTCGATTCGCCCCCGGGTGCGAGCGAACGCTGGATGTACCGCACGGCTTGGGCAATCCGGCCAGTGGGCCCATTCACGCTGGCGTCATAGAGCGCCATCGGGGCCAGGACCTTGATGAACTGATTGTTGATATAAAGGTACGTTTCCAGATCACCTGTGAGAGGCGGCTGAAAAATCGCACCGAGGTAATTTTCGCCAGTGCTGTTGCCCGGAATGCGCGGGGTAGGACTCAGCAAGGCCAAATAGGACGGAATGGTCCTCGACCAGAACGGATGGCCTTCCAGCGACACTTGAGGCCCCCACTTGGCGGGATCATCCTGTCCAGCAGTATGCAGAGCCGCCATCATCAGGGCTGCGGGTCCCAAACCATTGCTGGCGTATTGGCTGCCTTCCATCGAGATGCCACCGGCGCCGTCGTGCTTATAGGCATAATCCATGAGATATAACCAAACCCCAAGAGTGTCCTGCAAGTACCCATAGGATTGCTGGATCCATTGGTCAGGCTGCCCCGGATTGACGGTCTGGCTGGTCAGAGAACCGGCGATGGACGAATCGTCAACGATCCCATCCGCCGGCGAACCGGGCGCCACGGGGACATCGTCCTTCGGATCCAAAGCCAACGAGTAGAGAACCAATTGGCGGGCGTGATTCGCGTAGTGATTATTAAGTGCAAGGCGAACCTCGTATCTTGTAGGCCCATCATAAGGATCGTTCAGGCGGAGCAGATCCGGCGAATTGACCGGGCCGTGCTGGCCATTGGACCGATGGGGAGCGAAATAGATATGGGAGTTGCTCTCTTCGGCCCAGATCAAAAACGATTTGCGAACCTTGGCCAATTCCACGGGAGTCAGGTCCTCATACATCCAGTCCACCGCGAGGGCAAAAGCTTCGGCCGAGAAACTGCGGTCATTCTGGGCAAAGTTCCCAGCTCGCCAAGGCAACGCGGCAATGCCCTTGTGGGACTCATTCATCACCGTGAAAAGGCACTCCTTGGCGGCGGTGACATATTCCGCACGTTGCGTTTGGATCGCCGGGTCAGGGTTTCCTTGAAGTAGCCGGGCCATGAACGAAAAGATCATCGCGTACTGTTCCGAAAACAGCCGGACGTTTCCTGTGGGTTCACCGGCATCGTCTTCGGGTGCTGCCGGGCGTTCGGATTGATTGGAATACTGTCCCCAATCTGCATCGCCAGGATGGTGGATCACCCCATTTTCATCAGTGAAGGAGGTGCGGACCCATTGGTAGTTCGCGGCGTCGTACACCTGCGTTGCGCTGCATTTCCAATCGCGCAGGCATTTGTCCACCACTTCCTGTTTGAAAAGGACCCACACGTCATTCGTGGGATTCATCCGTGCTCGTATCGCCGGAAGATCCTCCGCTCGCATGAGCAAGCGGGGGTGGCTCGTCACGGGGGTTGCGTTGACTGATTTTAAGGTACAAACGGCGATCGCGGCCAAAATGGCCCATCGAATCACCGGTCGACATGAACGGGTTAAGATCATTCCCAACGATTGCAGTTCCTCTTCTCCCACGGAATACGACGGCAGGCGTAACCCCGCCCGCTCTGGCCCGCTAAACTTCACTTCTCCTACGACTTCTGGCGTAGTTATGCGGTCTCTAGCCACTCGAACCCGAAAAAAATGCCTCTCGATTCCCAAAACGGCGCCTGCGTCGAAAGTGACAGACAAAACCGCTCTTTCGGGCGCCTAACCAACAGAGGGCCGATCCCATATCTGGGACAGGAGAATCCCGCCCTTGAGAAGAAGTCCTACGAGCAAAGGCATGAAGGTTTAAGGATTTATGAGAATTTCATGGTACTCGTAGCTCATCAATCTGGCATCAAGCATGCGGTAGGCTGGCGGCACCTCAGTGCAATGGTACGCTGGGGTGGCCAGGCACTTTAGTTTGGGTGGAGGTGCGTTCTTCCCCCCTCACAACATTTATGAATCATCTGCGTTTTGCCCTCCGGCAACTGATCAAGAACCCGGGCTTTACCGCTGTTGCGGTGATCACACTAGCCCTGGGTATAGGGGCAAACACCGCGATCTTCAGCGTGATCAACGCGGTATTGTTGAAGCCGTTGCCGTATCGGGAACCCCAAAAATTGGTGAGAATCTTTGAGTACAGTGAGGATCAGCCTCATTTTCCGATGTCTCCGGCCGATTTTTTGGAATACCGGGACCAAAACTCTTCACTTTCGGGATTGGCCGTCTACATGCGCGAGGACCTCGAACTATCCCAGGACGATCGGCCCGAACGCCTCACAGGAATGCGGGTAACTCAGGGATTCTTTGATTCCTTAGGCGTCAAACCCTTGCTCGGGCGCGAATTTCGCCGTGAAGAGGAGCAAGTGGACGATGCCCGGGTGGTGATCCTGAGCCATGCCTTGTGGCAACGCCGATTCCATGCCGATTCACAAATTGTGGGCAAAACGATTCCCGTCTCGGGGAAATCTTGCACCGTGGTAGGTGTCATGCCGGCCGGATTGCAAAATGTGGGTGGTGACTATCGGTCGCTGCCTTACGGCGAGACGGTTGACGTGTGGTGGCCTTTTGGAATGAAGCCGGAATCCTGGGAAGGCACTCGCGGTTCGCACTTCGTCAACGCGATTGGGCGGCTAAAGCCAGGCTTCACCGGCCCGCAAGCCGCTGCCGATTTCAATATCATTGCGGACCGCCTGGCCCAGCAGCACGGCGAGAACAAAGGCTGGCACATCAATTTGCGTCCATTGCATGACGAGATCGTGGGAAAATCGAGCGGCACACTGTTGGTCCTCCAAGCGGCGGTGGTCTTCGTATTACTAATCGCCTGCGTCAACCTGGCCAGCCTGATGATGGTACGCGCAGTCGCGCGTGAGCGCGAAATCGCGGTGCGTACGGCCTTGGGCGCGGGACGTGCCCGCCTCATCCGGCAGACCCTGGCTGAAAGCCTGTTGCTCTCACTGCTCGGTGGCGCTGCAGGCCTGTTGCTCGCCAGCCTGGGAATCAAACTGCTGATCTTTCTGGCCCCCGCCCAACTCCCACGTTTGCAAGCCACCACCATTGATGGGTCGGTATTATTTTTCACCCTGGGAGTAAGCACGCTCACGGGGATTCTCTTCGGCCTCGCCCCCACGCTGCAAAGCATCAAAATCAATATCAACGACCTCCTCAAGGACGGCGGGCGTGGAACCTCGGGCGGTATCGGCAAAAGGCGGCTCCGCGATGGACTGGCAATCCTGGAAGTAGCCTTGGCCTTGGTGCTGCTGGTTGGTGCAGGCTTGTTGCTGCGGAGTTTTCAAAAGCTGCAGCACATTGATGCGGGGTTCAATCCCACCGGGGTTTTGACGGCCACGGTTAACCTCCCGCCAGCGCGCTATAGGGATTCAAAGGAGCGAGCAACGTTTTGCCAGCAGTTCATTGCGCGGTTGGAGGCGTTGCCCGGAGTCAGCGCAGCCGGACTATCGTCCGACCTTCCCTGGACCGGCTACGATGAGAACACCAGTTTGACAGTAGAGGGGAAAACCTCGTCCACCGGTGGGTTTGGAGGACGGTACCATAGAGCCTCGTCGGGTTATTTTCGGGCCATTGGCACGCCTCTGGTCGCTGGCAGGTTCTTCAATTCGGGAGACACCATCGACTCACGGCGGGTCTTGCTTATTAATGAACGGATGGCTCAAACCATTTGGCCCGGCGAGAGCCCCTTGGGGAAACGAATCGGCTTTCAGGATCATCCCAAGGAAAACGAATGGCTGACGATTGTGGGAGTGGTGGGTGACGTAAAGGACACTCCTGAAGCCTCAATAGCTGTCTCGGCTCTCTATATGCCCCCCTCCCAGATCCCGTCGCGCGAACTCTTTTTGGCTCTTAAAACAGAAGGAGATCCCATGAACCTGGTGGGCGCAGTTCGCCGGGAATTAAGCCAGCTCGATAAGGATCTTCCCATGGCCGATATCCAACCTTTGAACGCCTTGGCGGGTGCGGCCATTGCCAGCCAACGGTTTACCCTTCTTTTGACCGGTATGTTTGCGCTAACCGCCTTGGCCTTGGCGGCCGTTGGAGTTTACGGCGTCATGTCCTACTTGGTGGCTCAACGGTCCAGTGAAGTGGGTATCCGTATGGCCCTCGGAGCACAACGTTCCGATGTCCTCCATCTCATCCTGCGTCACGGAATGTTTCTCGCCGCCGTTGGAACACTCACTGGACTGGCCGGTGCACTAGGCCTGGTGCAATTGACACGCAGCCTGCTTTTTGGTGTCGGCCCCACCGATCCGGTGGCACTTCTCGTTAGTCCGGTGTTGCTGGGATCGGTTATTCTGCTGGCCTGTTGGGTTCCAGCCCGGCGTGCGGCGAATATAGATCCGGTAGTGGCACTGAAGTCTGAGTAGCGCTGGGCATAGGAAGAATGGGAGGAATGAGAGCCATGGGAGCCATGGCCTTAGCGGCCCTGGGGAGAGCGTGCCGGGCATGATTCCCATGACTCCCATTCTTCCCCTGCCTCCCATTCCTTTGGGAGTAAAAGCAAGAAAACCGCCCGTGACCAAGAGATCACGGGCGGTTTGGGAGAGAAAAAAAGAACGGCGGCTACCTACTCTCGCGCAAGCTATACAGGCACTACCATCGGCAACGCAGTGTTTGACGGCCGAGTTCGGGATGGGATCGGGTCGGGCCACTGCTTCAAGGCCACCGTAAAAATGTCATGGAAAGAAC
>DATJII010000162.1:0-7473 GCA_035493435.1 Candidatus Limnocylindria bacterium
AAGGGCGGAAGTAAGGGCCATTGCAGAAACTTCGAGGCGTAATACCAACCAATTGCCCCCCCGGGACTAAAAGCCGGTGGATTAGGGAGATGAAGCCAGTATAGAGATTGCTGGTTTCAATTCCGATAGAACGCAAGGCAAGGCGCTCTGCGGAGTCGGTTTTAATTTTACGATACGGCGGATTCGCGATTGCAGCATCAAAGACTGGCGGTAACTTGCTGAATAAATCACCCGCCAAATTCGCCGCCATTTCCTGAATGAAGTCGCCCGAGTGGATCTTGAATGAGAAGCGTATGCCTGCTGCTTCGCAATTACAGTGGCATTCGTGCATGGTTGCTGAAAGTGCATCAAGTATTTCGGGGTCTAATTCGTAAAGGGTGACATCGACAGCGTCGACGTTGTCTTTTTGCTCGCATACACGCGAGACGAACGCCGCAGTGAGAGCTCCGGCCCCAGCGCCAGGATCTAACAGGCGCAGTGTTTTCGGGCATGGTCCAAACAGGGAAACCATGAAGTCAGCCAGCGGTGCTGCCGTGAGAAACTGCCCGAGTTCCTCTTGGCGGCTTCTGGCAGGTAATGTTGTCGCCAAATTCATTCGCTACCGCTGCTCGGATATTCCCATGCCATTGGTCAAACGGAAAGTCGTTACCACGTAAATCGGTTTGAAGATAGTGCTTCTGTTTCCACAAGCTACGGCAATTTGCCAAACGTCCCGTACAAGAAAATAAGGGAGGCAATTGCTTCAAAAAAGCGGCGAACCTTTCGGTCCGCCGCTTTGGCTTAAGATTGTTGGAGCCTTAGCCCCTAGAAGCTGCCCTTAGGGGCCGACACGGTGGTGGTGTCGGAGGACGAGGAGGTCCGCTTTTCCGGTTCGTTGACGGGTTGGCCCGCGGGCTTCGCTTCGGCAGGGTGGGGGACGACGACCCAGAAGTGGCCGCGATTGGTCGCCCAACTCTTCAGGATCTCGCTGGCGCGAGGGGAGTCGGTGGCTTCCAGGTGTGCGAAGATCAAGGATTCGATCTTCTTGGCTTCGTCGTCGTGGGTGAGGCGTTCGATGCCCACCATGGCGCTGTTGTAGCGCTTCGAGAAGGTTCCCGAGGCGTCGTAGACGTAGGCCCGGCCGCCGGACATGCCAGCGCCGAAGTTACGTCCGGTTTCACCGAGGACCACCACGATACCGCCGGTCATGTATTCGCAACCGTGGTCGCCCACGCCTTCGACGACGGCGATGCCGCCGGAGTTACGAACGGCGAAGCGTTCGCCAGCGCGTCCCGCAGCGAACAGGCGTCCGCCGGTGGCACCGTAGATGCAGACGTTGCCGATGATGCTGTTGTCCGCCCACACATACTTGAGGCCGTCGGTGGGGCGAATGACGATCTCGCCGCCGCTCATGCCTTTGCCGACATAGTCGTTGGCTTCGCCGATCAGCTTGAGGCGCACGCTCTTGGCGAGGAAACAACCAAAGCTCTGGCCAGCGGATCCGCGCAGGGTGATATCGAGCGCCGAATCATCGGGCAGGCCGTGATCGCCGTAGGTGTAGCCAATATGGCCGGACACCCGGGTGCCGATATTCCGGTGCGTGTTGTTGATCTTGTAGCTGAGCTTCGCCACGCCGTTGCCTTGGAGGGCGACGCGGGCGTCGGTCATGATCCGGTCGTCCAGCGAGCTGTCGCCGAAGCGTTCGTTGCGTTCGCGGGTATGGATCCGGGTGGCGATACCGCTCGGGTCCACCTGGTAGAGCAATTTCTCGATCTGCAAGGTCGCCGCTTTGACACGGAGTTCCTCGGGCAGATCCGACACGGGACGGCGTTCGAGCAGGTCGGTGTGGCCGATGATGTCATCGAGCTTACGGAACCCGAGTTGGGCCAGGATTTCGCGAACCTCTTGTGCGACGCCGTTGAAGAAAGCGACCAAGTTATCGGGCTTGCCGCGGAACTTCAGGCGGAGTTCTTCCTTCTGGGTCGCAACACCCACGGGGCAGGTATTGAGATGGCAGACGCGGAACATCGCGCAGCCCGCCGCGACGAGCGCGGCGGTGCCGAAGTTATATTCCTCGGCGCCGAGCAAAGCCGCCATAATGATATCGCGCCCGGTCTTCATGCCGCCGTCCGTCCGGACCACGATGCGTGACCGGAGATCGTTGAGCATCAGGGTCTGCTGGGCTTCGGCCACGCCGAATTCCCAAGGCCCACCGGTGTTCTTGATCGAACTCAGCGGCGAAGCGCCCGTGCCGCCATCGTGACCGGAGATCAGGACGACGTCGGCGTACGCCTTGGCGACACCGGCAGCGACCGTTCCCACACCCGCGCAGGCCACGAGTTTGACGCAGACTTTGGCGCGCGGATTGACCTGCTTGAGGTCATAGATCAACTGCGACAAATCCTCGATCGAGTAAATGTCGTGATGGGGCGGGGGAGAGATGAGTGGCACGCCCGGAACCGAATGCCGGAGCTGGGCGATCAACGGAGTCACCTTGTGGCCGGGCAACTGGCCGCCTTCGCCGGGCTTCGCGCCCTGGGCCATCTTGATCTCGATTTCCTGCGCGCTCGCCAAGTAGGCGGGCGTCACGCCGAAGCGACCGGAGGCGACTTGCTTGATCGCGGAATTCTTCTCCGTGCTATAGCGCACGGGATCTTCGCCACCTTCGCCGGAGTTCGACTTGCCGCCGATGCTGTTCATGGCGATCGCCAGGCATTCGTGAGTCTCGGGCGATAGGGCGCCGAGCGACATGCCGGCGGTCGTGAAACGGCGGCGGATATCCTCGATAGGCTCGACTTCGTCGATGGGAACAGGCGTGGTGCCGGGCTTCAACTGGAGCAAGTCACGCGGGCTCACCGGCTCGCGCTTCTCGACCGTCTCCATATACTTAATAAACTCCTCGCGCTTGCCTGAGCGGATGAACTTATGGAGCGTGCCGACGACCTGGGGATTGAAGGCGTGGAATTCGCCGCGACCGCCCTTGGCGACGCGGTAATTGCCGCCAACATCCAACATTGGCTGTTCTGGCGAACCGTAGGCCTGCTGATGGCGCCGGGTGGCGTCTTCGGCAATATGCTTGAGGCTGATGCCGCCAATCTGGGAAACGGTGCCGAAGAAGCAGCGATCAATCACTTCCTGGCCGATACCAATGGCCTCGAAGATCTGGGCGCCGCGATAGCTGGCAATGGTGGAAATGCCCATCTTGGACATCACCTTCAACATGCCGTTCTCGATGGCCTTTCGGAAGTTGGTGACCGCCTTCTCGACCGTCAATTCGCCGAACTTACCGCTTTCGACCGCTTCGCGAACCGAGTCGATCGCCACATAGGGATTTACCACGGATGCACCGAAACCGATCAACGCCGCGAAATGATGGACGTCGCGAGCTTCGCCGCTTTCGCAGACTAGCGAGCAGCGCATGCGCTTGCCTTCGCGAATCAGGTGATGGTGGATCGCGCCGGTCGCCAAGAGCAACGGTATGGGCACGTGCGCGGCGTCAACACCCCGATCCGTGAGGATCAGGATTTGCTTGCCAGCATCGACCGCCGCCGAGGCCTGGGCGCAGATGGTGTTTAGTGCGGCTTCGAGTCCGTCCGTACCTGCAGAGATATCGAAGAAGCATGGAATCACCTCCGACGGGAAGGCCGGGATCGACTTGAGTGCGTTCAGTTCGTAGTCGAACAGGAACGGTGAGTCGACCTTGACCTGGGCCGCGTGTCCGGGGGTTTCCTCGAACCACGACTTGCGGGCGCCCATGGTGGTGCTGAGCGACATGACGATCTTCTCGCGGATTGAGTCAATCGGCGGGTTCGTCACCTGGGCGAACAACTGCTTGAAATAATCATACAGCAGGCGGGGCCGCTTGGAGATGACCGCAAACGGGGTGTCGTCACCCATCGAACCAATCGGTTCGGCCGCCTGGGTGGCCATGGGCTTCAGCAGGTCGTCAACCTGTTCCATATCCCAGCCGAACGTGATCTGGTTCAGCGTAAGGTCCAGGACATTGACGGGTGACTGGCTGGCTCCTATGGCTTTCGCGTTGGGAGTCAGGTGATATAAGTTCTCGCGGCACCACTGGGCATAGGGTTGTCCGGACGCGACGAGGGACTTGACCTCGTCGTTGTCCATGAACACCCCGCGCTCGGTGTCGATGGCGATCAACTTGCCGGGTCCGAGGCGGCCCTTGCGGACGACCTTGCGTTCGTCCAGGGCGACCACGCCGACTTCGGAACCCATGACAATCAGGCCGTCGTCGTAGATCTTATATCGCGCCGGGCGCAGGCCGTTACGGTCGAGCGTCGCACCGATCAGCGTGCCGTCCGAGAAAACCACCGCCGCCGGGCCGTCCCACGGTTCGTTGAGGCAGGCGTGATATTCATAGAACCCCTTCAGGTCGGGGTTGATGTCGGTCATGTTTTCCCACGCTTCCGGCGCGAGCATCATGGCTGCGTGCAAGACGTCACGACCGGAGAGCTGTAACGCCTCCATGGCATTGTCGAGGGCCGAAGAATCCGAACCGCCCGGCTGGATGATCGGCTTGAGCGTCTCAATATCGTCGCCCCACAGGGAAGACTTCAATTCGCGCTCACGGGCGCGGGTCCAATTCTTATTGCCCAGCAGCGTGTTGATTTCGCCATTGTGCGCGAGCATCCGGAACGGATGGGCCAATTGCCAATTGGGGAACGTGTTCGTCGAATAACGCTGGTGAAAAATTGCCAGCGCGGAAACGAACAGGGGATCCTTGAGATCGGGATAGAACTTCGGCAACTGGGGCGCGTTGAAAAGCCCCTTGTAGACGATCGTGCGGCAGGACATCGACGGGATGTAGAAACCGTCGATTTTCTCCAGGGCTGCTTCGCGTTCCGCATGATTTCGGGCGAGGAACAGCTTGCGCTCGTATTCCTCCACGCTCCAGGAATGCTCCTTGGCCAGGATAGCCTGCTGGATTTCCGGCATGGTGTCCCGGGCCTTGTCGCCGAGGCAGCGCGAATTGACCGGCACCTGGCGCCAGCCGAGGAAATGGATGCCGTAGCGGGCGCAACCTTCCTCCACCAGTTTCTGGCACTTGGCGATCAAGTACTTTTGTCCACGCGGCATGAAGACAAAGCCAACGGCCAAGTCATCTTCCTCCACGGCCTGTACTCCGAGCTTTTCGGCTTCGCGTTTGAACAACGCCTTGGGTAGCTGGGTCAGGATGCCGGCACCGTCGCCGGTTTTGGCATCCGCATCCAACGCGCCGCGGTGCGACAAGCTGTTCAGCGCCTCGATGGCAAAAGCCACGATGCGATGTTCGATCTTGCCGTTAATGTTTGCGACGAAGCCGACGCCACAAGCGTCATGCTCGAACTCTGGTCGGTAGAGCGATTCAGGTACCAACGGGTAATTGTTCATCGATCGACGGGACGACGAGTCGTCCCGAAGCGATAGAGTGAACCAAGAGGGTGCCAGACGTGCAAAAGTTTTTTGGGGAATCGTAGGGTTTCCTGAGTGCAAGAAAGGGGCGAAAATCGAGGTGTTTGGCAATTCGTCCCGAAACCGGCTTGACTGGCCTACTTTGTGTGACAAAGTGGCCGCTGTGACGCCCGAAAGCGCAGTTGAGCATCTGCAGGTTATCCGCACGCTGATGGAGCGTTCCGTCCTGTATCGCCGGGCGCTGGCTCCCAGCATGCTCGCCGCCGGGGTTTTTGGCATTCTGATGGCGGTCGCCGGCGGGTTGGCGCCGGACACGGCGTTTCTTTCCACCCAGCGTGGATTCGTCCTCGCGTGGGTTGCCACGGCTGCCTTGGCCGTGATTGCCGCGGTCATTGCCACTCGCCGTCAAGCCTTGGTCGACCACGAACCCTTTTGGTCACCGCCGGCGCGACGGGTGGCGTGGGCGGTGGTACCCCCGATGGTGGCGGCGGCGGTGGTGGCGCGCTGCGCCGTCAGCCTGAGTGGAAACGCCGTCCATTTTGTCGCTTGGGCCGCGCCCTGCCTCTGGCTCGCATTGCATGGCTGTGCCTTACACGCGGCTGCGGGACAGATGACCCGGGGAATCCGGTGGATGGGGTGGATCCATCTGGGCGGGGCCGTGGTGGGATCGATTTTCCTGCCGTACCTGATGAATTCCCTCTCAAACACCATGGCGATCACAGCCGCTCACATCGTCATGGGAGCCACTTTTGGCCTGAGCCATTTTACTTATGGACTCCGGCTGGTGTGGACAGAACGCCATACACCCAAGTGAACGGCGACGCATTCTTACAACTGGATCGGATTATACACGAAAAGGGAAGGCTCGCCATCATGTCCACGCTCGCTACCCATCCCGAAGTGTCGTTTACCGAATTGCGCGAATGGCTTTCCATGACCGATGGAAACCTGACGACGCATATCAAGAGCCTCCAACAGGCAGGCTACATCGCGGTGACCAAATCCTATCGCGATAGCCGCCCGCTCACCACCTGTGCTCTTACTCCCGAAGGTCGCACGGCTTTCGGCGCTTATATCGGCTTGCTGGAACAGATTGTTCGGCAGGCGAAACTTTCCTGACGCTTTGAACGTAACTCAAAAACCATGGTCATTTACTTTGTCATACAAAGTTGAATTCTTCTCATGAAAATTCTCCCGGCTGAACATCGCGGTATGTGTTTCGGTGTCCGCGACGCCATTGAAATCGCCAAGACTGAGATCGCCCAGCGGCCCGTGACCTTGCTGGGGGACCTGGTCCATAACGAGACGGTGATGGCTGATTTACGGCGTCGGGGCGTACTCCTACGGACCGATTTGGACGATCTGCCCACCCAGCGGGTCATGATCACAGCCCACGGGGCTTCGCAAGCGCGCATGGATATGCTCAAGGAGCGCGGCTTGGACGTGGTGGACACGACCTGTCCGTTGGTGAGGCGCGCCCATAGTGCGCTGGCGGGATTGGTGGCGCAGGGGTTTCATCCGGTGGTCATTGGCCAACGAGGGCACGTGGAAGTAAGGGGGCTTACCGAGGATTACCCCGAGTGCGACGTTATTCTCACGCCGGAGGATGTGGCGCAGATGACGGCGCGGGAACGGTTCGGGGTGGTTTCGCAGACGACGCAGCCCAAGGTGCGTGTAGACGCGTTGCGGGCGTGTCTGGCGGAGCGTTTTCCCAACGCCGAGATACGTTTTCGTGATACCGTCTGTCAGCCCACGAAGGATCGTCAACGGGCGGCGATGGAGTTGGCCCAGCGCTGCGACGTGGTGGTGGTGATTGGTGGCGCGGCCAGCAACAATACCCGGGAACTGGCGAGTAGCTGTCGTCGTTATTGCCCAAAGACCTATGCTGTCCAATCGGCCCAGGACCTGAATCGCGACTGGTTTTGGGCTGGGAGCGTGGTGGGAGTGACGGCCGGCACCTCGACCCCGGACATCGTGATCGAAGGCGTTGAAAGCGTTCTTCATCGCTGGGCGGACGAACTGAATCGCGCGGCGCGGGAGGATTCCGAGCCGGTGCATCGCCTGGATCTGGTCCCGGTCAGC
>DATJII010000163.1:0-29088 GCA_035493435.1 Candidatus Limnocylindria bacterium
GCCAGTGGACGGCTGCCGACTTGAGGTAGCCACCGAGGTCCCAAGGTGAAGGCACTGAACGCCGTCTATGACGGGCGCGTTCCAGACTTCATGGCGACAATCTGATTTTGACGTTCTTCAGCGGGGTCCCAGCCTTGTCCAGCAGGCGCATGGCCCCCTGCCAACTGTTCTGTTCGTTGAGGATTTTGAACACGATGACGTTGACGCCTTTTTTCAGGGTGACTCTTCCTTTGTCGGCATCCAGAAGGAGCGGGCGGGCCTCGGTGAAGGCGTAGATATCCACTCCGTTAAAGTAGATCCTTCCCTCATCGTTGCTGGCCACCGCCATGGTCACGTCGGGGATGTCCTGGTCACACTCGACGTAAGTGACGATGAAGCCGGCCGCGTGGTCGTTCTGGGTCTTCAGCACGGCATTGAAATCAAAGAAATTGGTCGGGGCGGTGACGTTCCTCCAAACCAGTTCCTTGCCGTTGACGGTAACCCGGTCCCCAGCCTTTGGTTTCACGGTGGCTTCGGTCTTGATCTGTTCCCGGAGGAGCAAATCGGAGGCGGTGTCGCTGCTTGGTAGGGCAATAGGAGCAAGCATCACCCAGTCACGGACATATCCCTCCGGGTCGAGGGTCAAGATATCAGCCGCACCGGCCTTCGCCATCGATCCTTCTATCAGGGCAACCAACCCCAGGAGACAGAACAGTTTTTTCATGGTCATTCGAATTGTTCGGGCTTCGTCACCGGGACCGTTATTCCGTCTTTGGGGGGAGTGGTCAGCGTCGCCAGAAATGCCATAATGTCCTCCAGCTCCTGCTCCTTCAGCAAGGTGCCGAGAGGCGGCATGGGCGAAATGGAGAGATTCTCGAATCCCTTGGCGAGCTTCGCGTTAGGATCCATCAGGCTCTCCAGAATATAAGCCCGGTCACCACGCACGGCAATCCCGTTGAGGATGGGGCCGACGCTGCCTCCTTTGCCGTTCACCGTATGGCAACTCGCGCAAGCCGCCGTGGGGCTGTTGAAGAACAGCTCCTCACCGCGCCGGGGATCGCCCGCCACCACCTTCACCTCATTTTCTCCAACCCCAGACACCTTGTGGATGCGGCCGAGGAGGGTGATGGAGTCGTTCAAGAACGGATCGCTGCTGTTGACGGGGGTGCGGGACAGTTGGCCGACCACCGTCTGGATCTCGGGGATCGTGGGAAACTCCAGCAGTTTCACGAAGGCGGCCTGGCGTGTAATGAGATCTGGATCCTGGATGACTGAACTGCTGAAGAACAGTTTGCGCCCGGCCTCGTCGGCTGGCAGAGCGCGAACGGCGTTCCGCCGCAAAGCGGCGTCCTTCGCGAGGAGCGCTGCCTGATGTGTGTCGTGGTCGAGCGCGCCCAAACCGGCGAGTGCCCAGAGGGCATGAATGGCACCGGTGCCGCCGGCTCCGGAACGCACGCGCTTTTTCAGCGCTGGCGCAACGTCGGTGACCTTGTGGTCCACGATCAGGCCCTGGGCGGTGAGGCTCCAGAACGGGTTGCCGCTGTCGAGGGCGGCGACCAGCTCGGATGACTTGGCCTTCGTCAGAGATTTAATGGAGCTTCTGGGGCCATCTTTCCAGACCACGCGGTAGATACGGCCGTGGGATTGGTCCCGCAAATTGTGCTCGGTCTGGTAGGCGCCACCCGGACCCGTCACGGCTTGCACACCCGCCGACTGGAGGCTGGGCGTCGGATTGTGCTGGATGATGAAGCTATAGAAATCAATCACCCAGATGGCACCGTCTGGACCGACGTCGGCGAAGATCGGTGACATCCATTCATCGGAACTGGCCAGCAGGTTGAAACCATCGCTGGCCCGGTAACCGCCTCCGTCGGGTCGGATATCCATGATGCCAATCAGCTTGGCCGTCGGCTCCGTCACCAACGCCTTGCCCTGAAGACGCGGGGGCAGGGCGTCGCTGACCATGAACCCGTGTCCCGCCGCTGCGGTATAGCCGCCAAAATTATCCACCATACGGACATTCGGCGTGTTGGGATGCATGCGCATGCCAGGCGCCATGGATTTGGCAGAGAGCAGCCGACGGACTTGAGCGGCGTTGCCATCGACCGCCTTGGCCTCGACTGTGTTGTCGGGGCCGAGTCGGTACCCGGGACGGAAGCCGCCACCACCGCCACCACCTCCCCGGCGGCCGACGCCGGGCTGGGTGGGGTTCAGGATGTAAGCCGGAAGATATCCGTAGAAAGTCGGGTGGCCGTTGGCCGTCGAGCCGAAGATGTCGCCAGCGGCGTTCTGACCGAAGCCCCAGGTGTTGTTGTTGAACTGGTATAGGAACTCCAGTGCGGAACCATCGGCCTTGAAACGAAACACGCCCTGGCCGAACTGAAGGTCCTGGCCCCCGACGTTGCCGCGAAAATTCGAGTAGCCCACCGCGCCGTAGAGCCAGTTGTCGAAACCGCGGCCAAGATTGCTCTGCATCGCGTGCGTGTCGCCCGTGCCCCAGCCGGGAAGGATGGCCTGGCGGACATCGGCGTGGTCGTCGCCGTCGGTGTCCTTGAGGAAGAGCATGTGGCGCGCTTCCGACACCATGATCCCGCCGTTCACAAAGACGAGCGAAGTGGCGAGGTTCAGTTTGTCGGCGAAAACGGTGAACTTGTCTGCCCGGCCATCGCCGTCCGTGTCCTCGCAGATCTTGATGTCGTCATGGCCCGGCTCGCCTTCAGGCAAGAGCCCATGGGGATAGTCGCGCGCCTCCACTACCCAGGCGCGTCCGCGCTCATCCCACGCCACGCAGATGGGCTTCACCACGTCCGGTTCCGTGGCGAAGAGCTGGAGCTCAAAATCGGCCGGAACCTGCGTGTAACGCATGCTGTCCTTCGGCTCGAGCGGCGCCTGGTACTGGACCGGCTCCGGTCGGCGCTCATAATTAGGTACCTCGCCGGACAGGCGCTTCAGCGGGGGACGTGACGCCAGCGACGCCTCCCAATCGGCCTTGGCCTTCCGGCTCACCGCGCCGAGGACAGCTTCGCGCAGGACACCGTCCGTCGGACGCTTGCCGTCGGGGTATTTGATCAGCCCGTGGCCCGCACCCGCAAAGTCTGCGAGCCTCTTCTGGAGCGCCGCATCAACCTCACTGTCCGGCCGGGCCTGCACCACCACATCAAAGTGTTTCAGATAGGCGTCGGTGAGGTAGGCCGCCTCGGCGAGTTGATCAAAGTAGATCGCCTCGGGCGCCAGCGTCTGCCCGGGCAGATAGGCGTAGTTGGTGCGGCCTCCGCCTCCAGCGGACACGCCCGCCCCCCCACCGGCTGGACCAAAATAAAGCACGTGCAGCGGACGATCGGAAGTCTCGGCGGCCCACGCGTTCAGGAGGGTCACCCCTCCCGTCAACAGCACGAGAATCGATTTCAAGCTCTTCATGGATCACTTGCCCGGCGGTTGAAAAATAAGCTGCGAGAAGTGGTAAAGCGACTTCTTCCAGTGTTGAAAGTCGTGAGCGTGCTCGTCCACGTGCCAGATGTGCGGCACGCCGTTCTCCTTTAGATAGGCGTGGACGCCCTGGCTGATGCGAATGAGCCCGTCCTTGTTGCCACTAGAGACGTAGAGGAGCTTCAACTGCGCCTTGGCCTTCGCCGGGTCGGGCACCAACTCTGCCGCCGGTTTCGTGTTGGGCGCGGAGGAAAAGCCGCCGACCCAGGCAAACGTGTCGAGGTTCCCCAAGCCAAAGTTCAGCGACTGTCCGCCACCCATCGAGAGTCCAGCCAGCGCGCGGCTTTCCCGGTCTGCCTTCACGGAATACTTGGCCTCAATGAACGGGATAAGGCTGCCGAGCAGGTCTTTGTCGAACACGCCAAAAGCTGGCGCGGTAGCCATGGCGTCAGGGCCGGAGCGGTCATCCGCCTGGGCGCGTCCATTGGGCATGACGATGATCATCGGCACGGCTTTCTGGTCCGCGATAAGGTTGTCGAGGATGACATTGGGCTGCCCACCACGGCGCCACTCTTCCTCGTCGCCGCCAATGCCGTGCAGGAGGTACAGCACGGGATATTTCGTTCCGGGGGAATAGCCGGGCGGCGTATAGACGAGCGCCTTCCGCTTGTTGCCAACCGACTTGGAGTCGTATTCGACCATCTCCAGTGTGCCGTGGACGATGCCGTCCCGGGCCTTGTCGAACTCGGCAGGCACCGGCGGGAAGGCTTCCTTGTCATCCGGTCCGAGCTCGATCGGGCCGCCGAAGCCGCCGCGACCGCCGCGCGGGCGGTCACCCGCCTGGGGCTTCCCGCCACCGGGCGTACCGGGAGCAGGCGCTGCTACCCGGGTCGCGACAAACTCCTGGCTTCCGAAGTCGCCGACCTTGCGCGTGAAGCTGATCCCCTGGTCGCCGAGTTTGCCCGTGTATTCGATGCGGATTTCGTTGTCCTGAATCTTGCGCAGTTCGACGAACTTCACTGTGTCGCCCTCAAGGCTTGGCTCCATGAACACCACGTCGCGCTTCTCCCCATTCGCTTCGGCGGTGGCTTTAACCGTTAGTTTCCCTCCTTCGGTCCGAAGATCGAAGACGTACTTCTGGCGGCCCACACGCGTGTCGAATTCGGCCTGCCACTGGCCGGTGACGTCCGTCTTCCTTTCGCGCCGGGCGACCAGTTCCTCCGTCGCGAAGTCACCGACTTTACGCGTGAATTTGATTTCGTCCCCCGCCAGTTTGCCCGAATAGTTGATCGTGACGTCGTTGCCTTGAAAAGAGAAGGACTCGACGAAGGTCACCGTCTCGCCAGCGAGCTTGCCGTCTTTGATTTCGGTTGTGTGCTTGTTTTCACCGTTGATTTCCCCGGTGGCCTTCCCCGTGACTTTTTCGCCCTCGGTCTTTAATTCATAGACGTAGTGCTGCTTGCCGATCTGGGTGTCGAAATCGGCCTTCCAAATGCCAGTGACATCCGCCGCGGCGGTGCTAAGCGAAAAGGCCGCCAAGGCCAGAACAATGAGCCAAGTTTTCATCGTGATATCTTTAGAGACTTTAGGGGTGACAGTTGGTTTCGTGTTCAGCGCAATCTGAGTCACTTGAAGATTCGTTGGGCGAACAGGTAAAGAGTGCTGAAGAAGGGTCAATCCTTGAACAGCAACGGTGCAAATTCCCGCAGGCTGCGCCGCCAGGACAGCCATTCATGTGCGGTATTGGGGGATTCATAGAAGACAGCATTGACACCGGTTTCCCGAAGCGCCGCCGTTTCAGCCTTGGGATCGCCGCCGAAACCACGGCCCCCGGTGCGGTTGGTGCCGAGTTCGCGGCTGCCGTAGCTGATGAACACGAGTTTTACCTTCTCCTTGAAGGCGGCCAGGTCGGTGATGTTCGTCACGGCAATACTACCTCCGCTGAAGGCGCCGATGTGTGAAAAAGTGTCCAGGTGGGCGGGTGCGATCGCCCGCGTCTGCATGCCGCCCATGGAGAGGCCAGCCAGGGCGCGGTGTGGTTGGTCGGCCAGGGTGCGGAAGTTGGCGTCCACGAAGGGGATGAAATCGTTCAGGAGCACCGTCTCAAATTCGCTGAAATTAAAGGTTCGCGGCGGAGTTCCATTCGTCGCGCCCGCCGCCGGTACGGCGTTGGTCCGGCGGGGACCGGCGAAGGGGTTTCCGCCAAATTCCATCGCGATGATGAACGGGCGAACTTTGCCCTCGGCGATCAGGTTATCCATGATGAGACCGGCGTAGCCCTGTCTACCCCAGCCCGTCTCGTTCTCGCCGGCGCCGTGCTGCAGGTAGAGCACCGGATAACGGCGAGTGGTGTCCTGGTCGTAATCGGGCGGCGTGTAAACAAAGGCATGCCGGTTGGTGTTGCCTGATTTGGCCAGGTACTGGAGCTCACGGAGCTGGCCGTGGGGCATATTCTTCAGGGCATAGAAGTCCGCATCCTTCGCCGGTATCTCGACCGCGCTGCCCCAGCGGCCAGCCCCGTAGAAATAGTGGCTGTTCGGATCTGGAACCTCGGCCCCGTCGACGGTGATGGTATAATAGTGGAAGCCTTCGTCGAGCGGCCGTGTATGGCCGATCCACGCACCATCCTCGCCCTTCGTAAAGGGACTGCTATCCTTGAAACTCACGCTGACGCTCTGAGCTTGAGGCGCCATAATGCGGAATTTGACGCGGCCCTCCGAGTTGACCTGCGGATATTCCTTACCAGCCTGGTTGGAGGGTGCGGGTTTCCAGTCGGCGGCCGGTTCATTGGTTTGGGCCAGAGCAAGCAACGCCGACAGTGCCGGAGCGAAGGCGAGGATTCTAAGAGACTGTTTTAAAAGGGGCTTGGGTCTGATGCGCCAGGGAAACAGAGCGAGGGCTAGGCGTCCTGAGGGAGCATATCCGCGAAGATCTGTGACCGAAGGACAACAACGCCCTCGCTCTGTTTCACCAGCAGTAGGCCCAATTGCACTTTTAAAATAGTCTCTAAGCGTTTTTTTCATGGGTTGGCGGTGGTTTTTTGCCGATCAAAAGAGCCTGGGTCCCGGGAGTCAGTTTCTGGCGGATGCAGGACCCAGAACAGTGGCGTCGAAGCGCGAGGGATAGGACCCGAAATCCTCGGCATCAGCGATATTCGGCACCCATGCAGCCATATTCCGAAAGGCTTCCCGCTTGCTGCGCAGGAACAGGGACAGAAACCGTTGCTGCACGACGGGCTGGCTGCCGGAATGAGATGATGAGTCGAGAGACATCCGATGGAGTGTGACCCTACTTCCGCCGAGTTGAGCTTTTTGGACACAAAAAAAACGAACGGGGGCTACGGTCCTCTCCAATACGCCAAAATTTCACCCTTCAGCGGCGAGCCGCCACCACCACCTTGAAAAGGCTATCCGTCCCTTCGGAAAGCCCGCTGTACGAATTCTCGTCCCATTTCTCCCCTGAATGGTTTACTGTGCACTCCGATACATGTCCGCACTTGTCGAATCTGCACCCGCTGGGGAGGAAACGTTCATCCTCCCGCCCACGATCATGGAACGCCTCGATTACCCCACGATCTTCGGCGAAGCACGCCCTGTGGAACTGGAACTGGGTGCGGGCGATGGTTCGTTTCTGCTGGAGTATGCCCGGCTAAATCCTGATCGCTCGTTTGTGGGGGTGGAACGGCTGCTGGGGCGGCTGCGCAAGATCGATAAGAAGGCCCGGCGACAGGAACTCGACAATATCCGCGTCTTGCGCCTGGAAGCGTCCTACGTGGTGGATTGGATGATCCCGCGCAACTCGTTGGATGCCATCCACGTTTACTTTCCCGACCCGTGGCCCAAGCGCCGTCACTGGCCACGCCGCCTCGTGAATGCCGCCTTTACCCAGTTAACCCACAAAGCCTTGAAGGCCGGCGGAGTGGTGCATCTTCGCACCGACGACGAAAGTTACTTCGCCCAGATGCAAGAGGTGTACGAGGCCAACCCGCTGTTCCGTCGCGAGCCAACACCGGAAACACTGTTGGCCGTGAAAACCGATTTTGAAAAGGATTTCAACGCCAAGGGAATTCCCACCCGAAGCGGATCCTGGCGAAGCGTCGGTTAAACGACGCCACCCAGCACGAAACAGCCGTTACGGTTGGGAGTAGGCGCGATAATACCGCACGGCGGCGGATTTCGCTCCGGAGTCTTCCACCAAGGCTACGCCACCCGGCGATTGGGCCAACGCCTGCCCCACGTAGTTCCAATGCACCAAGTCGGGGCTGGATTCCACGGCGTAGGTGACTCCCGGCTCGCCGAGGACCTTGAGCAGGTAGGCCCCGTTGGCGATGAATCCCTGGGGCACAAGCGTCGATGGGATATCCGTCACGGCCTGGGCTTCGACGCGGTAATCGTCGAAAATCATATAGTTATCCCCCGGGTGTGCCACGTCGCGGAGGGCCCAGACCGCATCGATATCGCCGAGGTTCAAGGCGGTTCCCCGGGTGGTGAGCGGCTGCCCGTTGACGACGACCGCCCCATTGATCCTGGCCGTCCATTTGTTGCGGGCGAAGTTCATCGCCAGCACCAGGTCATAGGCTTCGTCGTTGGCAAACCCGAAGCCGGTGGAGACGAACGCCTTGCCGTCATCGAGGGCGAAATAGACATTGCGGTCGTCGTTGTTGAAATCGAGGGTGAGCAGCCGCTTGCCTTCCTTGGTATAAACACTCCAGCGGAAATCGTCGAAATACGGCGCCTGGGTGGTGGAATCGGCGATCGCAAACGACACCTTGAACGTCACCACCGCCGGCGAGCCGGGCTGCGGCACGAGATTGATGGGACGCCACAGGTTGAAAGGCTCCGCCGACTGCCCGGCGGTGAAGCCGATATAAGCATATTGCCCCGTGAAATCGGGATGCGGCCCGGCCAGGATGCCGTTGCCCGCATAACCGTACGAGACCCAGCCGTTCTGGCCGTGCCCGTCGGAAGCCACCAAATCCTGGTCCGCAGCGTACCCCTCGAAGGACTCGAATCCCGTTTGAAAGAGGACCAGGGGTTCGGGCGGGCTGGCCGCCCAGCCCCTCCCGGCGAGGCAGACTAGGAGCAGTCCGACGCCTGCCGGGGACAGTCCGGTCAGGGTCGAGAGAACCGCTTCGCGCCACTTATTGGATAGATGCATAGGTGCAAAAGGTATGAATCAAAACTCAATGACGGTGCAGGTCAGTTGGCATGCCTTCCGCCATTGTTGCCGCTCGGGCGGGCCGCGGGCTGGGAGGTCCCGCTGGACCCGCGAGACGAACTCGGGGCCGGGGCGGCGGCGGGCGGCGGCGCGGAATACCGCTGGACCGGCGGCGCCGGGGTATAGGCAGGACGGGGAGCCGCGACCGGCGCGGAATAATTCTGGGCCGGAGGATTGTACCGCGCGGCGGGCTGGGGCGTGGCAAAGCCGGGCCGGTCACCGCCTCCGTTGTTGAACGAGTTGGCTGCGCCGTAGGACGACGACGAATTGGGCACGCGAATGGTGGGCGCCGGGCGGGCGGGCTGAGCCACACCGCCACTATTGTCTAGATAGCCGCCAGCCACCATGTCCGACCGGCTCAGGGGCCGGGGAGTGGTGCTGGTACGTGCCCATCCGGATTCATTGTGCTGGAAAACATTGGGATTCGACGCGCCAGCAGCCGGAGGTTCATTCCGCGCTATAGGACGTGGTGGTGCGACGGGTGTGGTGGCGCCCATCGCGTTCGGCTGCGGACGCGAGGAGGCTGGCGGCTGCACCCCCGCATTAACTCCCTGCGGGCCGCCAGGACGTCCAGCAACCACTGGGCGGGCCACACCTGTCCCGGGTGTTGAACCGGAGCTGGAGGCGCCTGACGGCCCTGAAACGGCTGCACCTGTCGGACGCGAAGCCAGGGAGGAACCACCCGTCGCCGCAAATCCAGCAGTTGCGGGCGTAGGACGCGCAGGTCCACCCGAAGGATAAATATTCGCGGGCTCACCCCGCGTGACGCCACGGTTCCCATTCTGGATGGCCGGAGGCTCGCCGCCCGGGCGGGGATTGGAGGGAGTCCTCGGCTGACCGTTGCCAGCAATACCGCCTGCGCCACGCTCGGCCAGATTCGACGACGGGACTGCCGGACGCGCCGGTCCGGCGCCGTAGGTGGTATCCGGCGCCTGACGGTCGGTTTGCCGCGCCAGTACGGTGCTCGGGGGCCGACCCGTCGTTGTCGGTAGATCGCCGCGATACGCCGTGATCGACCGCTCGCCGCCTGGGCTGTTCGGTCGCGAAGGCAGGGGCGTGGGCCCGCCGGGGCGCGGGGTGTCATGGATATTATACTTCACGACCTCGGCCCGAGTTGCCTGCTGGACCGGTTTGGTACCCGGGCCATGGTTCACGAAGTGTTCGCGCTCATGCCCGTGTGGGCCGTCGTGGATCGATCGGTAGTCATTGACGATCCGGCTGCCATGATAAAATCCCGGCATGTCCCGGCGATTCAGGCAATAGCGGCGCGGCCAAGGATCGCAAAAGCGGCCGAAGGGGACGGCGCAATACCAACTCTCATGCAACCCGAAATCGAAATAGGCGCTAACATGGGCTCCGTGAAAGACGAGGCCCACGCCGGAATGCCAGCGCGCACCCGGAGGCAGCGGTGCCCAACCGCACAAGGTGTCAGTCGTGCGCCACGTCACCCAGGCCGGGCCCCAAACATTGTCCGGCACCCAAACCCAGCCCCGGGAGCTCGCCAAAGTCCAACGTCCGTAATGGAAAGGCAGCCAGCCCCAGGAATAGGTGGAGTTCCAATACCATCCGGCATCCGTCCACACCCAGCCTCCTTCATTTAGATAAGGACGCCAGCCGGTGTCGATAACCGCGACCGTTGGCTGCCAGCACCAGCCATTATCCGGATCCTCCACCCAACTGCCATAGGGCGAAAGCGAGGTATAAATCTGGCTGTTGTCCACCTCCACTGGTGGCTGCGGAACCGCCACGGGCACTTGTCCCGGGGGCGGCTGGAAGGCTGGGACGCCAGGCGCGGGTGCCGCGGCGAGCGGCGGGGCGCCAGCCGGCGCTCCCGGCGCGGTGGACACTAAATAGTTCATCAGGATGGCATTGGTGCCACCTGGATCCTGCTCCGGCGAGGCGGGGACCGCGTTCGTGTCGTTCGCGACAGCCAGGGTCACTGGCGCCGGCGCGGCGGCGGGCGCAGGACCGGCGGAGTGGCGCAGCAAGGCCTGGACCACCGGCGGCGCAATTCCCAGGTCCGATAAATAGATCACCTGGTCGGCGTTCAGTGTATAGGGTTCCTTGACGGAATTCACATAATCTATGAGCACCGACTCGCCCAGGGTATGTTGTGCCAGGCGGACCACCTCCGCGACCGGCACCGGCAAATCGGGCGGAGGCTTCGGCACCGCGATCTGGGCGGGAGCGGGATCTTCCGCCAGCACTGCGGCTTTTGGAGCCTGGATTGCGGTGGCCTTGTTGGTGCCAGAGCCCTCAACGGCACGAGTGCCGGTCACGGCGGGACTATTGGTGGCCAAAACCGTCCCGTTGGCGCTGGTCTGCGCATCCGTCACGCTGGCGGACCGCAAGTCACAACCCGCCAACAGGACGGCAAGACAAGCGTGTGGAAGGAGACGTTTCATGGGTGAAGTGGGAGAGTGGACGTCTTGAACAATATTAAATCGACCCGTGCCGGGAATGGCCGAAGGCGAGCAGGTAAACACCAACCACGCCAAATCGATTCGTTTTCACGTCGCTTCATTGGACGAGGCGGGCATATCCCTATTCACACACCCACGCAAGCCTTTGGTGGCGAGGGAGTAACACGTTCATTTACAACTTGCTAAAGCGCGTAACAGATGTAATCTCCGCAGAATTTAGTTTAAATGGCCCTTCACCGAATACTGTTGGTCTTGTTCTTTTTTAGCCGTCTTCCCCTGGAAGCAGCCGCCCCTATTGTTACTGGTGTCTCGCCCAGTCACGGCGCCCCGGGTGACATCATTCGAATTGCCGGAAGGAACTTCGCAACTGCCGGAACTCCAGGCGTTTACTTCGGTGGTGGACTCCAACCTGCCACGCTTTCCACAGTCAGTGGATTGGAGATCCAGGCACGTGTGCCGACCAATGCCACCATCGGCCCGATCTTGGTAACCAATCACGACGGTGCGTTCACTACCACCCAGGATTTTATTGCCGCTCCTTACGTCGAATCTTTTGAAAAGCAGTTTCCCACTCCGACGGGCGAGAATGATATCCACCGAGGCAAGGCAGGCGATACGGTCTTTGTGGAAGGACTCAATCTTGAATCCATCAACAAGTCGCCCATCGGTATCGCGTATTTCTTCGGGGCCGTTCGCGCCACATTTGACTCGAGGGGGACTCGAAGTGTGCTCCTTGACGTTCCAGCCGGTGCAGTTACCGGCCCCCTGATCATCACCAACGTTGGAGGCTCCTATTCAACGGGTTCGGACTACTTTTACATTGCACCCACTCTCTCAAGTTTCACCGCCAAAGCGGCAGTGGGAGACGGTCTCTCGGTCACCGGAAAGAGCCTGTTGGGGGTCGATTCCGTGGTCATCGATGCTGTCAACGTTCCTCAGTTCACAATTCAAGGAGTCACCGGCACCAATATTCTGGCTATCGTTCCCACGAATGCGCCCTTGTCCGGCAAAATCACGGTCAGCAGCCTTGGTGGAAGCGCCACCACGACAACGAGTTTCCTTCTTCTGCCAAGCGTGACCGGGGTAAATGTGTCGGGGCGGCCAGCCGTGGGCGCAGAGCCAGGGACCATCGTCAATCTTCGTGGTTTTGGCCTCACGGGGGCTTCCTCCGTAACATTCGGCGGCGTGGCAATAAAGCCTACTTCCGCTAGCGCCACGGGAATTGCTGTGAAAGTTCCAACGGGAGCTCTCAGCGGATTCATCGGAGTGGTTACGCCCAACGGGACGGGCACCAGCAAAAGTAATTTCTTCATTGCCCCGCGAATCACCGGTTTCAGCACCAACCAAGCCTTGCCTGGTGCGCGGATCACGGTTTTTGGCGCCAATTTTGTCGGAACCACCCAAGTGATCATCAATGACACCGCCGCGACCAATTTCACCGTGATCGATTCCGGCACCCTGGCGGTAACGGTCCCCAGCCGCCCTGGTATCACAACCATAGGCGTTTACAACCCGGGCGGATCGGCTTTTTCCGAGGCTAAGTTCACTGTGTTTGGAACCAAGCCGGTAGTGACTTCCTTTACCCCCAAGTTTGGCCCACCCAACACCACGGTGACGATCACTGGCCAGAATTTTGCCAGTGCCCAAGCTGTCCGGTTTAACGGCCAGGCGGCCAAGAGTTTTAAGATTTTGACCGATACTCAGCTCACCGCCATCGTCTCGGACACCGCCACGTCCGGCCCCATAACCGTTGTCGGGCCATCGGGCTCCGTCCCCTCCACCAACGATTTCCTGGTAGGAAATACGGCAGATGTCGGCGTAAAACTCTCGGCCAACCCCACTTCGCCAATCACAGGATCGGGCCTGACCGTGAGTTTCACCGTGACGAACAACGGTCCGCTCGATGCTTTGGGTGTCCGAACATCATTTCCTGTTCCGCCCGCCGTGGAATTTCTCAAGGCTACCTCCACCCGTGGAACCCCCACCTTTGACGGTACTACAGTGTTCATCCTGATTGGCGACCTGTCGGTCGGCAGGACAGTGACCGGTGAAGTCAGCCTTCGAGTCAATTCGAGCACGAACCTTACCCTGGCCATGAACCTCTTCTCAAACACCACCGACACCAACACGGCCAACAACTCCGCCCACTTGAGCTTCACCTCCGGGGCCATTTCGCTCCAGGTGGGCCGCTTGTCGGACAAGATTCATCTGGCCTGGCCCAATGACACCAACTACGTCCTGGAACGCAGCCCCGCCTTGTCGCCACAAAGCTGGGTGAAAGTGCCTACGGCTCCCTCGTCGGATGGAACTGGACTCTTCCTCGATCTGCCCACCACCAACAGCCCGTCCTTCTTCCGCCTTCACGGCCCATAGGCCATCACAAGCGGTTGATGAGCAAAGGGTTAAGCCATATACCACAGCAATCTTTCTTGATTTCAGCAGCTAACGCCTGTAAACATGCCTATTCTTGGGTTTATGAGATTTTTGCGCCTATTACCATTGTTCGCGTTACTCGGGTTGTTGCCACTCCGTGGGGATACCCCGTTCATCACGTCTGTTAGCGACAATTTCGGACCCGCTGGAAAACAGATCGATATATTCGGGGGCAATTTCGCCTCTGCTGCTGGGCTTCAGGTTATTTTTGCGGGTGGCATTGAACAAGCGGCACAAATCCTCGGTGGCAACAACACTCATTTGGTGGTCACAGTGCCGTTCCAAGCCATGACTGGCCCGATTATCGTCCGAAACGTCGATGGCGACGGATATAGCCCGAGCGATTTCACCGCGGCCCCGTTCATAACCTCTTTCTCTCGCATTGGGTCCCGGGACGATGTTCCCGGAGACGGTCACCGGGGCAACCCTTTCCAGACGGTCAATATACTGGGGGCCAATTTTGAATCCAACGATGGGACCCCTCTCAATACCCAGGTATATTTCGGAGCCGTCCGGGCCAACGTGGACATCCAAGGTCCCGCCGCGATTGTAGCCACCATACCGGCCAGCGCGGTAACCGGCTCGATCCTGGTTATCAACAGCACTGGGGGATATACGACGTCACCCGAATATTTTTATATCCCACCCCGGATTGACTTCTTCACCGGCAAGGCAAAGGTTGGAGACCAGATCAACCTGACCGGGATCAGCCTCTTGGGAGTCACCAACGTCACCATTGGCGGGATCCGGGCGCCCGTCTTCACCATCCAGGGAGACACGGGGACGAATATCGTGGCCACCATTCCCAATAACGCGCCGATGAGCGGGACCGTGAGCGTCACCTCGGCGGGCAATATTTATTCTACGATCGCCCAATTCCTGCTGCTGCCCTCGATCACCGGATTTTCGGTCGTGGGGGCCGCGCCGGGAGACAGTATCACCGTCAACGGCACCGGCCTGCTCGGCACGACCAACGTAACCTTTGGTGGCGTGGCGGCCACGCCGACCGCTACCACGGCGAATTCCATCACGGTCACAGTGCCCATCGGAGCTCTTACCGGAACGGTGGGCGTCGGTACGCCGAATGGCGCGGGCACCAGTGCAACGACCTTTTATATCGCGCCCAAGATCACAGGATTCACCCCTGTGCAGGGCATCGTTGGAACTTCGGTCACGGTTTCAGGCGTCAATTTTTCCGCTGCCACCGCGATGACCTTCAATGATGTGCCAGCCACGTTTGCGTTGCACGGCTCAACGTCCATCGTCGCGAACGTTCCGAACGGAGCGACAACCGGACCCATCAAGATTACCGGTCCGGGAGGGACAGGTACCTCCGGCAGCAGCTTTGTGGTGCAGGGACCGGAGCCGATCCTGACCGATTTTTCTCCCGGATTTGGCGGTCCCGGAACAATAATCACGATTAACGGGCAAAACCTCGATACCACCACCGGGGTCCGATTCAACGGCACGAATGTCGCAACTTTTGTCATCATAAGCGCGACCCAGATTACGACCAAGGTGCCCGTTACCGCCACCACCGGCCCCATTACGGTCATTAATCCGAGTGGCCAAACCACCACCGCCTCCTCGTTTGTGGTCGGCACCAACGCTGATGTCACCGTCTCCATGACGTCGACTCCGACAAGTCCGGTGACCCAGGCAGATTTGGTGGTTAACTTTACCATCCGCAACCAAGGCCCCCTGCCCGCGACCGCTGTCCAAGGCACCTTTACCAGCAGCGCAGTGACCGCCATATCCAATGTTGATTCCAGCAAAGGGACGTCCGAACTGAGCAGTACCGGTGCGCTCTTCACGTTTGGCGATTTGGCTCCCAGTGAAACCGTTACCGGTTCCATCCGGCTTTTGGTTCTCTCGAACGCCAACTTTACGCTGTCGATGAACGCCACCAGCGGCACTCCGGATGGCAATACGAATAACAACACAGCGACCCTGAACCTCCAATCCCACCCGATCGTGTTGAATGTGTCCAATCCCTTTGCGGACAGTATCCACCTGGCCTGGCCAGCGGTTGGAACCAATTTCCTGCTCGAACAATCGGCTGGCCTCGGACCTGTATCCTGGAAAGTGGTCACCAACACCGCTGAATTCGACGGAAGCCAATACTTGCTCGACCTAAGCCCGACCAATTCCCAGTCGTACTTCCGGCTGCGCAAGCGATAGTCGGCAACGCGGGGCAATCCGGTTCCGATCCGGAACCCATCCGTGCTGGCAACGAAACGAAGGGCGGGATGACGGAAAACCCGCCCTTCGTGGTTGCAATTTCCGGCCCGCGCCCGCTTTATGCCCACGTCAGCATGTGGGCATTTGCAATGCAATGGATTTCCCAGCTTAGAGGCCCTTCGCCTCTTGGCCGTCCTTGCTATCGCTGGCCCAAGATTTTACCCGTAGCGCTCACCCTTTTGTGGGGCGGGAGTTTCCCCGGATTGGCCCGCCAATTATCGGACGATTTCGTCATTCGGATTTGGGGGAACAATAAAGGGGTCAGGCATCCCACCGTGCGAAGCCTGATTCAAGCACCCAATGGCGCGATCGTGGTGGGCACTTACGAAGGCTTGGGCCGTATCGATGGCAACCGGGTGCATTGGGAAATTCCGGTGGCCTCCGGCGAACCGAGCGACAACTTCATGGTTGCTCTTCACATTGACCACCGCGGGGATACTTGGGCGGGCACTGCCCGATCCATCCTTCGGCAACGTGACGGTGCCTGGCAAATCATGCCGGCGCCACCGGGCTTTTTCACTTACAGTATCGCCGCCATCGCAGAAGACTCCGAAGGCCACCTTTATTTCACGTCCGGACCCCAGATCATCCGTTGGAATGGCTCCCGATTTGAACCGTTTCCTGCACCTCCCCGCGCCGCTGGTGACCGGTCCCCGATCAACCTCACGACCGACAAAGACGGCGTTCTGTGGGCGTGTGTGGAATCGAACCTGTCGTATTGGGAAAACGGACAATGGCAAACGGAGGTCCAATCGACTCCTGGCCAAGGATTCCTGGGCTTGGGCCGATGCGAAGCGGGCGGCGTCTGGACCGCCAGGGGCAACCTCGTTGCGCAACGCGTCAAGCATGAGTGGGGACAAACCCATACCCTGCCGGCCGGGATGACACCGGACTTTGCGGTATTCGCCGAGGACAAGGCAGGGGTTCTCTATATGGGTCTGTTTACGGGTGGATTGGTCATCTTTCGGAAGGACGGGGAAACGGTGACCGGAACCGAGGCCGACGGCCTTTCCAACACCCATATTCCCGCCATCATGGTGGACCGCGACGGCAGTGTCTGGCTGGGCACGGGCGCGGGCGGAGCCATTCAGTTGATCCCGCGCCGTTTTCGCGTCCTCCATGGTAGCAACCCCCTGTCATCTGAGAACCACATCACCGTTCTGCTCCAGGAACCGGATGGACGCGTACTTTTCGGAACCCATTCCGGTCGGTTTTATCATACCGACGGCATCACGGAGTCGTACCTCCCCGAATTGACCGACAGGTATACCAAGGAACCGAGGGCACTCCTGCGGGATCGCGCAGGGACGCTCTGGTGTGCGGCCGATGGCAAGGGGCTATCCTATTTCGATGCCCAAAAATGGACCCCTTTCCCGCTCGCCTCTTCCTGGGCTCACGCGATCTATGAAGCCCCGGACGGAAGTCTCTGGATCGGGCACAACGGGGGACTCACAGTATTGGACGGATCCGGCGCCCGGCGGAAAACCCGCCTGCGCTCTTTGGACGGTCACGATGTCCATAATTTTGCCGCCGCACCGGATGGAACCCTCTGGATCGCCACCTCCACGGGAGTTTATACCAGCGACGCTTCCGGCAGTAAGACTACTTTTCACCCGGAGGTGGCAGGCACAAACAATCTGTTCCACCTGTCCTTCGAGCCGGATGGCACGCTCTGGGCACTCACCGATACCACGCTGGTTCGGGTCCAAGGGAACAAACGAACAGCCTACGGCCAGGAACAAGGCCTCAAGGTTTCCAGCTCGTCGAGCTTCCTGCGCGACCAGGGTGGCAATTGGTGGATTGGCCAGTTCACTGGCATTGCCAGGCTGGACCGCCAAAGTCTCAACGCCGTCGCCGAGGGACGGAACACGCGACTTCCCCAGGCTTTCTATAATCAGAGTGACGGCTTGCTCGGCGACCTCGCGTGGATCGGCGGCTACTCCGGCGGATTGCGCACCCGGGATGGGCGCCTATGGATCGGATCACGCCGTGGCCTGGTGGTCTTCGATCCCGTTCAATTCCCCCTCTTCCCGATCGCCCCCAAGGTCATTATTGACTCGGTAGTCACGGAAAGGGCGACGAATCATATCGAGACGGGAGCTAAAGCGATCAAACTACCTGCCAAAACTTCTTCGTTTTCCATCGAATTTTATTCCATCGAACCGACTTTTGGCGACCGGGTTCAATATGAATACCAGACAGGGCCTTCCACCTCCCCCTGGATCGCCCTCGAAACCAAGGAGTCCGTCCGGTTCCCGTCCGTCAGGCCCGGGATTTTCCCGGTACGCATCCGGGCCAGCAACATTGACGGTGTCACCTCGGACGAGCCGGCTTCGATCCAAGTCGAGATTCCCCCGGCCTTCTGGCAGCGCAACGAAGTGGAAGTGGCCACCGTGGCCCTGTTAATGGCATTCACGGGTATGACTGCCTGGGGCGTCCAGCGACGACGGCTGGCCCTCGCCCGAAACCGCGCGGAGGCGGAACGGCAACAAGCGGTCGAGCATGCCCGGTTCGCCGGCATCCTCCGGGCCACGGCTGACTTGGTTATTTTCACGGATCCAGACCAAAGACTTAGTTTTATCAACGACTCCGGGCGCCGGATGCTGGGAATTCCGGGCAGCCAGTCAGCCACTACCATTCAACTGGCGCAATTGCTTAGCGCCAGATCCTGGGAAAACGTGCGCCAGGTAATGCTCAACTTGCGCGCAGATAACGATCTCTGGCGGGGTCTGGTCGATTTCGAATGGCACGACGGCACGCCCATCGCGGCCTCAGTCGCGTTGCTGGCGCATCGCTGCGACGACGGGTCGATCGATTTTTACTCTCTCGTCGGGCACGACCTCCGCGAAGTCCTGCGAGCCGAAACCGCCAACCGGGAATTGCAGGAGATGCTGCAATTGGTGTCGGATTCGGTCCCCATCCGCATGGGTTTCCTGGGACTCGACATGCGGTATCGCTGGGTCAGCCGGGAGGTGGAAAGAGTCCTGAAAATCCCCGCTGGGAAGATCATCGGGCAGCTCATGCAGGACGTCTGGGGAATGGAAACTTATGAGATCCTCCGTCCCAGATTATATCGCGCATTCGCTGGCGAGCTTCAACGATTTGAGCATTCGCTTCCGATCAATGACCGCCTCCGCCACTACGAAATTTCGTTGCTACCCCACTCCAATCGGAGTGGCGAAATTCAGGGCGTGTTGATCGTCGCCGTGGACCTCACCGAACTTAAGGATGGCTCCGAACGCCGCCGGGCTCTGGAAGACCAATTACAGCAACGCAGAAAGCTGGAGGCCCTTGGCACCCTGGCGGGAGGCGTGGCCCATGATTTTAACAACCTGCTCTCGGTGATCGTGGGCAATCTCGACCTCGCCAGGGGGCCTCATTTACCCGAGGAAACAACCGAAGCCCTGGATGAAATCCAGAAGGCCAGCCAACGCGCCCGCGAGATTGTCCGCCAGATCCTGCTCTTCAGCCGCCAGCAATCGCAGGTACGCGATCCGGTGGATCTCGGCCACGTCATCAGGGAAGCTGTCGGACTTCTTCGTCCCACCGCCCCCGTTAAAGTGAAAATCCTGACTGAGATCGCCGAATGCCCGGCCATCGCGGGGGACGTCACCCAGATACATCAGATCGTCGTCAACCTGACCAGCAACGCCATCCAGGCGATTCATCCCGGGTCGGGAAGCGTGGTTCTAAGGCTGCGCCTGGTACCCGCGACCGATACGCGATTGCGGCCCTCGGTGGCGGCTCGTTCCCCTCTCTGCGCCGAGCTCTCGGTCATCGACGACGGCATCGGAATGGAGGAGGCGACATTGCGGCGGATCTTTGAACCTTTTTTTACCACCAAGCCTGTCGGCCAGGGGACCGGCTTGGGGCTCGCCGTCGTTCACGGCATCGTCGAAGCCCATGACGGTGTCGTGACAGTCGCAAGCAAGCCGCACCAAGGCACAACCTTTACCGTACATTTCCCATTGCACGACCAAACCACACCTCCCGCCGAAACCAACACGCCCGCAGGCAGCATGGCCACCGGACGAGGGCAGCGCATCCTGCTGGTTGACGACGAACTGCCTGTCCTGAACCTGGGCAAGACCATGCTCGAACGGCTGGGCTACAAGGTCGCCGCCTACCCCGATGCCACGGCCGCGGCGCAACAGTTTGAGGCGGCGCCGAATAACTATGACCTGGTCATCACCGACCTGACCATGCCGGCGATGAACGGGCTCGAGTTCGCCAACCGCGTGCGCATGGCTAATAATACCATCCCCATCATCCTCGCCAGCGGCATGGCGGCCGCCTTGGACGAGGACGAAGCCAGGGATAACGGCGTGACCCGGATCCTGGCCAAGCCCTACCGGCTGACGGAACTGGCCGTCAATGTCGCCCAGATGATCGGGCAGCCGCGCCGGTGACACCGCCCGCGCGGTCCGGTTTTATACTTTTATCAGTTCAGGACGCGGGCTCGCTTCAGAATCCGATGCGGTCGTCATCGGTGGCGAACTGAAATGGGATGTCGCCGAGGCATTTTCGCGCGTGCCGCCGGAGCGCGGCCCGGTGGGTCCAATATTCGTTGGCCAGATGGATGAACACCACCCGCCCGATGGATCGGCCTCGCAGTTTCACGAACACCTTCTCGGGCTCCACATGGGCCAGTTCGCAGACCAGCAAGTCGAGGGGCTTGGCCAGCAGTGGGTCAAGATCGTCCTCGTGGCCAATATCCGCCGAATGCGCCACGCGTTTTCCGCCCGCTTCCAGCACAAACGAAAAAGCTTCAAAGCACACCTCGGGATGGCTGGCCTGGAAATGCTTGGCCAACGATTGAAGGTGCCGGGTTGGATAAGGCGTCAGGCGAACCGCGCCGCTTTTCTGGGCGACCCCGGCCCGCAAGGGCGTCCAACGCATCCGGAAGGGCATCAGGGCGGGAAACAGAAGAGTTTGGCAAAGCCATTCCTGCAACCGCGGAAGTGCCCCCGTGGGCGCTGAGATCGACAAGGGGGCGCGCCTCGGTTCCAGCCACAAATCCTGCATGAACAGCGAGAAACTGCCTACGTGGTCGCTGTGCATGTGCGAGAGAACCACATGGTCGACTTGGGCGGAGGTAAAGCCCTGCGCCCGAAACGCCTGGCAACAGCCTTCCCCACAATCGATGAGTATGCCCCTTCCGCCCAGCGCGTAGAGGTAACTCGATCGACGCCGGTCCGGGGACGGGCGTCCATCGCCAACGCCCAGGCACCAGAGCTCACCGGAGGGGACTGGGGCGAATGGCATGTGTCCCGACAGCGTATCCGTCCGCCGTCCGTTAAATCAAGGACAGCTAGCTTACTGCGAGCAGCGAAACCCGTTCGCCACGGGGATTGCGGCTGACTCCCTGGCCCCGGGGATCAAGTGTCACCACACCGTCCACGAGGAACGCGTATTGGTGATGGCCATGCTTGAGTTGGATCATGCCACGCCACGAGCCATCGACATTTTTCTCCATGGGATTCGCAGCGGGATCCCAATTATTGAATTCACCGATAACGCTGACCACCTTCGCACTGGGAGCGAGGCAGATGAAGCTGATGGGAGTCGCCGCGGATTTGTAGAGGGAGCCGCGTTGCATTCCCGGTCTCTGAATTGAATTCATTTCAACGTGTCGTCTATTGCTTTTGAACCTTACCCACTTCCAGTTTAGGCGCGTCGGTCGAGCGCGTTAAGAAAGCCTTTGTAAAGAGTTTATCAAGCGAAATTGACTGTCACCCCGCGAAAATGCCGCGAGATGCCGTTGGAAGCGGCTTGCCTCCCACGCCAATTCCGACTGACATCTGCCTCAGCCTATGTCCAAAAAAGCGTTAATCACCGGCATTACCGGCCAGGACGGCTCCTATCTCACCGAATTTCTGTTGGACCGGGGCTATCAGATTCACGGCTTGGTCCGGCGGACGAGTACTCTGGAGCGTTCGCGCCTGCGGCACCTGTACACGGACGGCAATATCTACGGTAAGTCGCTCTTCCTCCACTACGCTGATTTGGACGATCCCACCACGCTCCGGCGAGTTCTCGTTAAGACCGCTCCGGATGAGCTGTACCACCTCGCCGGCCAAAGCCATGTGGGCTTGAGTTTTGAGATTCCCGAATCCACCTGCGAAATGTCCGCCATGGGCACGCTCCGATTACTGGAGATGCTCCGTGACCTGCCGCAGCCACCCCGTTTTTTCCACGCCGCCTCCAGCGAAATCTTTGGCCGCCCCCAAGTGGCGCCCCAAACCGAGGATACCCCCCTGGCGCCGGTCAATCCCTATGGCTGCGCCAAGTCCTTCGCCACCCAGATGGTAAGGATCTATCGCCAGACCCACGGCCTCTTTGCGGTCAATGGCATCCTGTACAACCACGAGTCTCCCCGCCGCGGTGAGAACTTTGTGACCCGCAAGATTTGCCGGGCTGCGGCCGCCATCAAGCTCGGCTTGGAATCCAGCCTCACCCTCGGTGACACCACCGCCAAGCGTGACTGGGGAGACGCCCGTGACTACGTGCGTGGCATGTGGCTCTCGCTCCAGCATCCCACCGCCACCGATTATGTATTCGCCAGCGGCCAGCTCCATAGCGTGCAAGACGTGGTCGCCATCGCTTTCGCCGCCGTAGACCTCGATTGGACTGGCTTCGTCCGCACCGATCCCCGTTTCTTCCGCCCGGCCGAGCCAGACAAACTGCTGGGAGACGCTTCGCGGGCCCGGCAACTTTTGGGATGGCACCCCCAGCACAGTTTCCCGGACCTGATCCGGGAAATGACCCTGTGCGAGTTGGCCGATTTGCAGCAGTAACCGATTCCGCTAGGCAAAAGAGCCCGGCGATCCTAATAACTCCCCTGATGCGCGCACCGCATAGTATTGCCGGACAATGGCAGGGCGGTTGGGATGAAGCGGGATTGGAACGCTGGGCGGCGGGATTGCGGGCTCGTCTTCCAGCTTCCGAAGTCACTTTGGGAGCCGTCTTCTTTTCTCCAGCCCATTTCCCCGACGTGGGTGCCCTGCTGGAAGTGCTCCGGCTTCACGCACGGATACCCTTGTTGATTGGTGCGTCCAGCCCATCCTTCATTGCCAATGGCGTTGAGGCCGAGCAAGGCGACGGACTTTCGTTGGCCCTTTTTCACCTGCCTGGCGCTCGCCTCAAGGCCTTGCACATCACCCAGGAAGATCTCGAAACCGGTTCCGGGCCCGCGCACTGGCATCGTCGCACGGGGGTCACGCCGGACCAGGTCGGTGGCTGGCTCAGTCTCGCGTCTCCGCCTCGCTTCGATGGGGAAACCTGGCTCCGCGAATGGAACACGGCCTACCCTGCCACCCCTGTCATTGGAGGACTGGCTTGCGGCGCTGGAGATGATGCGCCAGCCGTGGTCTGCCTCAATGGCGAGTATTATGAGGACGGCGTGGTCTTGGTGGCGGTCTCCGGGGAGGTACGCCTCCAACCTGTCGTATCGCAAGGCTGCACGCCGATCGGGGACGCCTGGACCATCACCCACACCGACCGGAATTATATCCTCCAGATCGGCAATCGCCCGGCTTATTCGGTGCTGGTCGACACCTTCAATCACCTGTCGGAAACCGAGCAATCGAAGGTGCAGCATAACCTGTTCATCGGCCTGGCCAGCAACGAATACCAGGAGGACTTTCATCGCGGGGATTTCCTCATTCGCAATCTCCTCGGTGTCGATCCGAAGAACGGCACGCTGACTGTGGGAGCCCTGCCTCGAGCCGGGCAGACGATTCAATTCCAGCGGCGTGACGCCGCGGCGGCCACCGAGGATCTGTCTTATTCGCTGGGAAAGGTCCGCGAGCAACTGGTTGGCCAGACCGTATATGGTGGCCTGTCCTTCTTTTGCCTCGGCCGGGGCGCCCGATTGTTTGGCTCACCCAACCACGATGCCGGCCTGATCCAGGAACAACTGGGGCCACTCACCATGGCCGGGATGTTCTGCAACGGGGAAATCGGGCCGGTGGGTCCGCGGAGTTTTTTCCATGGCTATACCGCCTCCCTGGCGCTTTTCGTTTCTAATAAGATCCCAACGGATCACCCCGCCCGGCAATCCGTGGATGCTACTCCTCACTAATTCGTGGGAGAGTTCCCCGCACTGAGCCGAAGTGCCGCTTCAACTTTCCAAACCCGGGAGAATCCGGGTCGGGGTAAACGGGATGGCCTGTTTCGTTTAGGTAAAAGCAGCCAATTTCTTCGGAGGGAAGCTTCGCGAAAAGGTCTTGTGCGTCCTCAACGGCCGCCAGGAAAACCTCCTTCATACGCTGCAGATCGACCGGCACAGTCAATCGTACTTGATCGAAATGCTCCGGCCGATACTTGGAATTTCGCACGGCAAACTCAACGAGCATCTCCGGAGTCAGCCCTGGATCCTGGCCAGCGGCCGCCCAGACCAGCGCGCCAAAAGCCAGGTGATGCAAGTGCAGGTGCAGGATATCGATATAATCACGCGCCTTGGTCCGTCCAGCCACGGCGTGAACCTTGTTGGTCGCCGCGTCCCAAAAATTGAGCCGCCAGCCCAGCTCCAAGTCGGCCTCCACTGGGAAAAACCGAAAGGCGCTGTCACGCGCCCACTCCACTTTTGTCGTGGCCGCAGCCCTTTGCACAATCGCCCGGACGAATGACTCGTCACGCAAGATGACTTCGTACCTGAATCCATCTCGTTCCAACGCTTCCAGGTCCGATTCAACCGCAGCCTTTAAACTCTGGTTCGAATCGTGAAAAACGTCGATATCCTCGGACGAACGGGGACTGTCGGCGCCTTGGTTAAGCACGGTGGCGCCCGCGATAAAACTCTCGGGATTGCGATTAGTCGCCAGACACCTGAGCACCTCGCGTTCGAATTCCCCTATCGGCATAACTTGGAAACAATGCGATAGCCTTGGTGTCCGCCATTCAGGCGTAAGTCATCGATAAACTGTTGCCAGTTTCCCTCGCCGATCACGGCCTTGGGATTCCAAGACCAGAAACAACGGGCGAACTGTTCATGAAACACGCGATTCGCCAAAGCCACTTTCTCCTCCGGCGAAAGAGGTGGGCCGGTAGGAATAGGCACCGGGCGGTATTGCATGCATCCAGACAATAGCCAATGGCCCCCGGCCCCTCAAGGCCGACGAAGGCTCAGTGATACTCCTGAATCGTCTTCACGCCGTACCCACGCTGTTGCAGGGCGGCAATGCCCATGGCGGCGGCTCGTGCGCCGGAGAGCGTGGTCATGATCGGCGTTCCTGTCATGACGGCGGTGGTACGGATCTTTACTTCGTCCGCCCTCGGCGTCGCCCCGCTGGGCGTGTTGATTACCAACTGAAGTTCCTTGTTTTTCAGCAAGTCCACGGCGTTGGGACGAGCGCCGTCCGCAATCTTAAAGATGCGTTGCACTTTGAGTCCCGCCAGCTCCAAAACCGTGGCGGTTCCCCCGGTGGCGACCAAATCAAAGCCCAAGCTCGCAAATTCCCGGGCGATGGACACGACCTCTTGTTTGTGCAAGTCGCCCACGCTGATGAATAGGCGTCCTTTGAGCGGCAGAGGCGATCCAGCGGCCATTTGGGCCTTGGCGTACGCCACCCCCAGGTCGGCATCCAGCCCCATGACTTCGCCCGTGGAACGCATTTCGGGCGAGAGGATGATGTCTTGACCCGGAAACCGATTGAACGGGAAAACCGATTCCTTCACAGCCCAATACTTGGGCCAGCATTCAGCGGTAAATCCGAGTTCTTTCAGCGTCTTGCCCGCCATGACCTGAGCAGCCAGTTTCGCCAAGGGAACGCCAATGGCCTTGGACACGAAAGGTACGGTACGTGACGCACGGGGATTGACCTCGAGAACGTAAACCACATCGCCCTTCACGGCATACTGCACGTTCATCAGGCCGCAGACCCGCAATTCCCGGGTCATCGCGTGGGTGTACTCCCGGATCGTGTCCATCACCTTCTTGGACAACGTGTGGGGCGGCAACACCATCGCCGCGTCACCGGAGTGAACCCCGGCAAATTCGATATGTTCGAGCATGCCACCAATGACGCTGGTGCCGTCGTTGGGATCGGCAAACTGGCCGACGTCTGCGATGCAGTCCACGTCCACTTCAGTCGCGTCTTCCAGGAACTTGTCGACCAGCACCGGGCGCTCCGGCGAGGCTTCGACCGCGAAGCGCATGTAGTGCTGCAATTCCTGGTCGCTGTAGACGATCTGCATCGCTCGACCACCCAGAACAAACGAGGGGCGCACCAAAACCGGGTAGTCCAATTCCTTGGCCACCGCCAACGCTTCCGCTTCATTGGTCGCTATCCCATTGCGGGGCTGCGGGATGTTGAGCTTGGTCAACATCGCCGCGAAAAGCTTCCGATCTTCGGCAATTTCAATGCTCTCGGGCGTCGTCCCGATGATATTGACCCCGTTTTTCTTCAACCCCGCCGCCAAATTCAGAGGTGTCTGTCCACCGAACTGGGCAATCGCCCCCCAGCACTTCTCGCGCTCATAAATGTGGAGCACGTCTTCCAGCGTCAAGGGTTCGAAATAGAGGCGATCGGAAGTGTCGTAATCCGTCGAAACTGTTTCGGGATTCGAGTTGACCATGATGGTCTCGAAACCGTCCGCCTTGAGCGCAAAGGCCGCATGCACGCAGCAGTAGTCGAATTCGATGCCCTGACCGATACGGTTCGGTCCGCCACCCAGAATCATGACTTTCTTGCGGTCGGACGGACGGACCTCGTCGTCACCACGATCGTAAGTCGAGTAGTAGTACGGCGTGTACGCCTCAAACTCTGCGGCGCACGTGTCCACCAGGCGGTAGCTCGGGACGACCCCCAGCGACTTCCGTTTGGCGCGCACCTCATCCTCGGTTTTCCCGATCAAATTCGCGATCTGTCGGTCGGAAAACCCCAACGACTTGGCCTGGCTAAGCAATTCGACGTTCATCATCTCCCCAAAGTCCCGAGAGGTAACCAAAAACCAGCCGTCCCTGTCGAGACGTCACTCAAAGCGTAAACCCGAGAAATCGAGCTGGAAAAGGGTCCCCTCGTAGCCCACCAGATACAACACTCCCTGACTGCTGGACGCAAAAGACACGATGCGCTGGGGACTTACGCCGATTTGCCGGATCTCCCGGAGTTTGCCGTCCTTGGCTCGCAGGCCCCAGATCCGCTTGGATTCGTAATCGCCAAAGATGTAAACCCCGTAGAAATCGGAATGCCGGTCGCCACGGTAAACGTATCCCCCGGTGACGGATGGACCGTACTTCCGGGCGTAGGCGAACACAGGAGGCGTGTAATCGGACTTCGGGCGCCGATACTGGTTGGAAAAGGGTTCGAATCCCTCAAACACGTTCCAGCCGTAGTTCTTCCCTTTCTGGATCACATCAACTTCTTCGTAACGGTCCTGGCCAACGTCACCCACCCAGAGTTCCTTCGTCACGGCGTCAAAGCTAAACCGCCAAGGCTCCCGCAGACCTGAAGCCCAAATCTCAGGCCGGGTCCCCACCGCTTTGGTGAACGGATTATCCGTCGGAATCGCGTAAGGCAGGCCAGGATCGCGATGGTTCACGTCAATCCGAAGCATCTTGCCAGCGAGATTCAGCATGTTTTGCCCATTGCCCCTTGGATCCTCCTGTGGGCCAGTGTCGCCCATGCCAACGTACAAAAAGCCTTCCGGACCAAACATCAGTCCTCCGCCGTAATGATTGTTGGAAGAAGCCTTGATGCGAAGCAGTTCCCGGGCGGGTTCTCCGGAATCGGTCCATCCATCAGCCGAAGCCTTGCGCTCCAGCAACAGCGAATGGGTTCCATCGGCCAACGCCTGCGAAATGATGACGTAATAAAGCCGGTTGCGCGCAAAGTCCGGGTGGAAAACAGCCCCCACCAAGCCCCGCGTACCGCCATCGGTAAGGTGGGCGCCAAAGTCTGCGAACAAGGATTTCGTCCCGCGAGCGAGGTCCACCGCCCAAATCTTTCCCGGTTCGTGTTCAATCAGGAGAAATTGGTCGCTAGTTCCCGGTTGCTGCCCCAGCCAGGCGGGATGACTGAATTTCAAAGTTTCGGGATGAATCGGCACCAGACGTATAGCTAGGTGATTCGTCGGAATTTCCCCAGGCATGCCGTGCGCGATCAACGATCTGCTGGCCGGTTGCTTGAGGCTGACTAGATAATCCACCAGGTCAGTGAACTCCTGCGGAGCCAATGCTGTTTCCAAACTCTCCGGCATCAGGGAGACTTCGCTGTAGTACTCCTTCCGGATTTGCCTCACGGAATAGCGATGCCGCTGACCGTCCGGTTCCATTAATTCCAAGGCGTCGGCCGTGCGATCCTTCAAAACACCCACGTGCTCTTCGCCGTCCTGGGTGGCTACCACGGAGGCGCTGTAGCCCACGGCTATGGATCGCGATGGATACAGGATCGCCTCCACAATTTCCCGCCGACCCATTTTATCACCCACGGCAAAAAGATCCGGGCCGACTTTGGAAGAGGTTCCATCCATTGAATGGCACTTGGCACAGGCCAATCGTGTGTCCTGCCGGAACAGCTTTTCGCCGTGTATAGCATCCCCGGATTGTTTGAGTGCGAACGCCTCCAGATCCGTCTTTGATAACACCGCAGGCGCGCTGGCGCACCGAGCTCGGATTGACAGGCTGCTGACGGCAAATCCGACCACCACCCAACGCAAAAAGCGGGATAACATCGGCACGAAGATAGCAAGCGTGGACGCCGACGGGGCAGGCAAATTCAAAGCGAAAGACGGGAAAACAAATTACCGGACTTTCCCCCAAAAGTGCGTGCGGACGTGCGTGAAATATCACAAACTGCAAAAGTGAATCCGTCGCAACGCCAAAGGAACTGGCCGGTGCTATCCGCACTGCTCGTCGCACTTGGCGGCCAGGGTCCACTGGCAGCAGACAACGAAAGGAACACGGAACACTGGTCTTTTCAGCCGATTATTCGACCGGCGTTACCCGCGCCGACTCCCGACGCGCACCCGGGAAACCAGATCGACCTTTACGTGGCGGCCCAATTGCGTGCCCAGGGATTGCAACCGGCGCCTGAAGCGGATCGCCGGACGCTGATCCGCCGGGTGTATTTCGATCTCGTGGGACTTCCACCCACCCCGGAAGCGGTAACTGAATTCGTCAACGACTCACGCCCCGGGGCCTACGAACGACTGGTCGATTCGTTGCTCGCTTCGCCCCATTTCGGCGAGCGGTGGGCGCGTCATTGGCTCGATGTCGTCCGGTTCGCCGAGACCCACGGGTTCGAGATGAACAATCCGCGCCCCAACGCCTGGCCGTATAGGGATTATGTCATTCGCGCCTTCAACGAAGATCTTCCGTACGATCGTTTCCTAAGTGAACAGTTGGCGGGCGATTCCCTGGGGGTCG
>DATJII010000164.1:0-3065 GCA_035493435.1 Candidatus Limnocylindria bacterium
ACAAGATCTACGCCTTGCTCGACAAGGTGGCCGCCCGGCCGGAAGCCGACACGGGCATCCTGCTGAACGTCGCCGACCTCTACCGCCAGCTCAACCAAACCGACCGCATGTCCCGGGTGTTGGAACTCATCACGAAGAAATACCCGAACTATCCGGAAGGCTGGTATAATCTGGCTGCCATTCAGGGCGCCTTGGGCAAAGGCACCGAATCCCAGGCCTCGCTCCAGAAGGCCCTGGCCCTGAACGACGCCCGCCTGAAGACCAACCCCACGGCGTTGGATATCCGGAAACAACTGAGCCAGGATCCCCGCTTCGCCCCCGCCGGCCAGCCCGCTCCCGCTATCCCCCCGCAATAGCGCAAATCGCGGAATCCATCTAAATACAACCCGCCGGACCGCAAAGTCCGGCGGGTTTTTTGTGGGGAGGGGCAGATATGTTCCCGTCGTGTGAAGCCGGGTGGACAGCTCCGAAACCATCAAGAGCACGCGCCATCGCTCTACTGCATGCGTGACCTGAGGCTGGCAAGATCGCGCCACGCGACAGCGAAGAATCGCCCACCGTCGTCGAGAGGAAACGTGTCGGGGCCGGGATATATTTGGAACACTCGTTTCACTTGCAAATCCTCCGCCGCGTCAAACATGGATTTGGTGAGCCTGGGCGTATCGTTGTGCTTGAACTCAAACCCGAAGCGAGAGCCGTTTTTGATCGTGACCATGTCCAGTTCCGCCCCTCCCTGAACCGAATAATGGAAACAGTCTTCTTCCGCCAAGTCGGCCTCGCGGATCAAATGCTCCAGGCAAAAGCTTTCCCACGAGAATCCCATGGTGGGGCAAGTCTGGAGTTGTTCGGTCGTCTCAAGACTCAATAACGCGTGGAGAATGCCGGTATCCCGAAAAAAGAGCTTTGGCGCCTTCCTGACCCGTTTGGGAACATTGGCAAAAAAGGGCGGCAATACCCTCACTATATAGGAGCCTTCCAAGACGTCCAGATACCGTTGGACCGTCTTGAAATCCACCCCGATGTCACGGCCGAGGGAAGAAGCGTTGATGCAAGATCCATTGTAACCAGCGAGCAGCAAGAGCAACCGGCGCAATTGCTGGACGGAAAGTCGACTCTCAGCCAACGCCGGCAAATCGCGTTGCAGAAAGTCGCTGATGAAATCCCTACGCCACTTCAACGAACCTGCATCGCTTCCAGAAATGAATGCATCAGGGAATCCACCCCGCAGCCAAAGCGTGTTCTGATGGTGAGGACCGACCTCGCTCGCTACAAAGCCACCCATCTCAATGCGGAATACCCTGCCCGCAAGGGTTTCCGATACCTGCCGGACCAATCGCGGTGACGCACTTCCCAAAAGCAAAAAACGGGCGGGTAACTCCGGGCGGTCCGCCAGCCACCGCAACGTCGGAAACAGATTGGGCAACGTCTGTACCTCGTCCAAGACGACCCTGCCTCGCAATGACGAAAGGGTCGTCAGTGGATTGTCCTCCAGACGGCTTCGATGCAAATAATTCTCGAGATCGAACCAATGGGTGTCCGGTCGGCCATCGTAGTACCTCGCCAAGGTCGTCTTTCCACATTGGCGAGGTCCCAACAGCATCGTGACAGGCTCCGTTCCCAGTCCTTCTTCTATGCGGCCCAACAAGTTCGAGCGTTCGTAGCGCATTTTGTTGCAGTTTAGGAGTTGAACTCCTATTTTGCAATCATTCGTTGGGAATGAAAACGGATTCAGCCAAGATTCCAACCGGATACGCGCCAACCGCCTTACCATTCTACTGTGGAATGGACGACGCCGGTTTTGAACAGTTTTGCACCGACCTGCTCAATTTACACCCTGTCATTCATTGCCTCCGAGACAACGTTCCAATTACCCGACGGATAGTCACCGCGCACCGACTGCTTTCCGGCACTTCACAAAAAGGTGCGGACATTCGTGCGGAGGCAGAAGCCGGGGAAGTCTGGTTTTTCCAGTGCAAGCACACCCAAGCATTTGGCCCTTCCGATGTAGCCGAAGCAGTCCGGCTGGCAGAAGCGAGCCTTCCCCACGCCGATCAGTTTGTTTTGGTAACGACCTGTGGACTCAGTGAAGATGCTCAAAGTCGTTTGGGCAAACGTTGGCTTTGGTGGGATGGGTCTCGATTAACTACAGAGACCATTAGACTGAGGCCCCGTGAAGACGCAATAAATCTGGTTCACTGCTATTTCGGCTCAGATTGGAAAAAGGCCCTCTTCTCCTCTCACGATCAACCGTTGCTGACTTGGCAGGAATATTTCGAACAAGATCTGTCGCCAGAGCGCAAGCACTTTCACCACCGCACCTCCTTTACACGCAGTGGCGACACACTCGGACAACTTGAGTCCTTTGCCCAATCTGGTGCGGGTAAGGTGACTATCCTGAGCGCCGCAGGAGGCCAGGGGAAAAGTCGGTTGCTTCTGGAGCTGGCTCGGAAATTGGAAAGTCAGGATAACGTACCTCGGGTCCGTTTCCTCAATCTCAACCGCCATGGCCTATCTTCTGAACAATTCGGTTTCCTGGCCCGAGAGGAAGACAATCTCGTTTTGATTGTCGATGATGCCCATCGCCTAGACGGTGCAGTCGAAGATGTGGCCCGTGCTACAGCCCGAGTCAAATCCATACGGTTAATCATTTCCACTCGTCCTCAGGCACTGGAAGCGGTAACCAAGCGACTTTTTGACTCCGGTTACGCTGAACGCCTGGAAAAAAACATCGTGTTACCGCCCTGGAAACAGGCGGAAATCCATCATCTGGCAGAGCAAGTTCTTGCCCCTTCAGTTCAAAGCCAAGCAACACGTTTGGCCAACCTCGCCGACCGTTGCCCTCTTTTGGTCGTGATTGGGGGAGAACTGATCAACTCGGGTGCCTGGCCGGAAGCAATGACCAATGAAGAGGCTTTTCGTCAGAGAGTCTTCCACGGCTTCAAAGAAGACTTTCTAAGTCGAATATCGGAAAGTGAACGAGGTCGAGTCGACCGTCTGATCGAGCTCCTTTCCTTTGTCTCTCCCACACCGAAAAATGAAGTCCTCTTCGACAAGGCAGCAGAAAT
>DATJII010000165.1:0-9194 GCA_035493435.1 Candidatus Limnocylindria bacterium
AGGCAACCAATTCTTCCTATCTCATGGTGGATTCGGTCCTGGATTTACGCGCTACGGCGAATCGTTCACTCGCCCGAAGACCGGGCAGGCTCCTGATCTTCGGCTGCCGGAGGTTCCATGACGTTTTGGGAAGGGGTCGAACGGGCCACCAAAGTTCTGGAACAGGTCGGAGTGGAGGGAGCAGCGGCGGAAGCAGAATGGCTGCTAGCCCACGTCGCGGAGACTACCAGGACCCGATTGATCCTGACCCGCCATACGTCATTGACCGACGCGCAATGCCAGCGGTTTGAATCCATGCTGGCCGCGCGTGCCCAACGTATTCCCCTTCAACACCTTGTCGGCCAAGCCGTATTCCTGGATCATGAATTGAAGGTCTCCCCGGCGGTTCTGATTCCACGTCCGGAAACGGAACAATTGGCGCTCCGCTTCATTGAGGAAGTCAGGACGATATACAGCGACCGACTGCGATTGCTCGATTGGGGCACCGGATCGGGTTGCCTCGCCATTGCCGTAGCTGACGCCTTCCCGGAAGCGTATGTCTGCGCTCTCGACCGATCGGTGGAAGCTCTGAAAATTGCCCGATTAAACGCCCAGGCTATTCTGGGAAATGATCGGATAGCGTTTTTTGAGGGAGACGGATTTCAGGCACTTCCCGCTGATGGGGGCCGTTTTGATGCCATCGTCTCCAACCCGCCCTACATCCCGTCCGGTGACATTGCTGCTCTCCAGCCAGAAGTGAGGAACTTCGATCCATGGTCGGCCTTGGACGGTGGCGACGACGGGCTCGATTGCTATCGCCAGTTGGCCGCCCAAGCGCGGAACTACTTGGTCCCCGGCGGTTTACTAGCCTTGGAATTTGGGGATGGGCAGGCCGCCGAGCTGGTTGAGATTTTCAATAACAAGGGCTGGATCGTCGAATCTGTGGAGAAAGACTTGAGCGAAAGGGATCGGGTTCTCATCGTTCACGCACCGCGGGTGTAAGACTTCCCAGAGTCACGCCAGCGCATCACGGAACAATATCGATGGACAGTTTTGTCATCCAAGGCGGCGTCCCTTTGCAGGGCGAGGTTCAGATCGGCGGCTCCAAGAATGCAGTACTGCCCATCATGGCGGCGGCATTGCTCACGGCAGACCCCGTCGTCATACGACGGGTTCCTGATTTGAGCGATGTGCGGTTCATGACCAGCATCCTGGAATCATTGGGCGCAACCGTCTCCTTTGAAGGTGGCGTTCTGCGGATTCACGCCGCCAAGATTCACGGATTTGGGGACTATGAATTGATCCGCAAAATGCGGGGATCGATCTGCATCCTCGGCCCGCTCACCGCCCGGCTGAATCAGGCCCGGGTGTCATTGCCTGGAGGCTGCGTCATCGGCACTCGGCCCATAGACTTGCACCTGAAGGGTTTAGCTGGTTTGGGTGCGCGTATCACGATCGACAGCGGATACGTCCAAACGGATACGAAAAGGCTCCAAGGCGGACTCATATTCCTGGGCGGTCGCTCTGGCCCGACGGTGTTGGGTACCGCCAACATCATGATGGCCGCCACCTTGGCTGAAGGGGAGACCATCATCGAAAGTGCCGCGTGTGAACCGGAAGTAGTCGATCTAGCAAACTTTCTAACCTCCATGGGCGCCAAAATCGAAGGCATCGGAAGCCCGACACTTAAGATCACCGGCGTGGACCGGTTGCACGGCACTGAACACGAAGTTATTCCTGACCGCATTGAAGCTGGGACTTTTGCCGCCGCAGTCGCCGCGACAGGCGGTGAAATTCTCATCAAAGGCGTCCGCGCGGACCATTTAGGGGCGGTCCTCGACCGGCTCACCGAAGCTGGAGCCAAGTGCCAGCGGTTGGGAGCAAACTTAAAAGTGTCTTCCAACCGGTCACTTAAGCCGGTGGACGTGACCACGATGCCCTACTCAGGCTTTCCTACCGACATGCAAGCGCAACTGATGGCCCTGATGTGCTTGTGCGAGGGAACCAGCATCATCACGGAACGCATCTTCGAATCGCGCTTCATGCATGCGGCCGAGTTGATGCGCCTAGGGGCGGAGATTTCCATTGAAGGGCCGAGTGCGATTATCAAGGGCGGACGACCCTTGAGCGGAGCGCCGGTTATGGCATCGGACTTGCGAGCTTCTGCCGCCTTGGTCATTGCGGGTCTTGCGGCGTGGGGAACCACCCAAGTCAATCGAGTGTATCACCTTGATCGCGGTTACGAGCGGATGGAAGAGAAACTCCGTGTGCTCGGAGCTCGCATCGAACGAAAACCTGGAGAATGAGTAAAGTCCTGCTCATCTTGCTGATTGCGGTGGTGGTATTCGGCGTTTATCGCATCGCTCAGCTTTACAATAAGGTGGACGAAAAGGGAAATCCCAGACCACAACCAGTGGCCACGGCGGCAGTCGATGCCCAACCTGACCTGCCCCAGTTGGCGCCCGCGTTTGAAGCCTCACTGGCCCAAGCCAAGGCGACGGGAGTGGCCGCCATGCAAGACTGGATCAACCAGTACGGAGCACGCATTCAAGAACCGAGAAAAAGCGCCATTGAACTGGATTATGCACAGATGTTGGTTCTCAGTAATCCAGCCGAGGCCCGGCGAATTTTTCTTGCCGTGAAAGCCAGAAATGGTCCGAACTCACCACTGGCATCCCGCATCAAAACATTAACCCGCACTTTCGAATAGCAACATGGACATCGTCTTCAAGTGCAACTATTGCCTGACCCCCTTGGAGGTCGGCGCGGAGGCCGCAGGCCAGGAAATTCAATGCCCGGTGTGCAACCGGAACATTACGATTCCTAACGCTACTCCCGGCGCGCCAGTAACACCCAAGGCGCCTTCGTCGTCCATCAATGTCACAACGATGCATGACGACAAACGATTTGCCGTACCCGTGACGGACAAACCAACCGAGTCGCTCATCCAAAAACCAAAGAAATCGCTCGAGGCGGCGGCCAAGGACAGCAAGCCCGGCTTGCGTGTCAAAACGATCCGCCATAGCGATTGCAAGGAAGTGGGTCACGACAAGTTCGATGAAATCGTCACCGAATTCCTCAACAAAGTGGGCGATCAATCGATCCAGAGCATCACTCCCATCAACTACAGCTATATCGAGATGGGCACCCAAAAATTAATCACGGATTTTGGGGTCATGATCGTCTATCGCGGCTAAGGTGCTGGTGGATGGCCACCTTCTGGGAATGCGACCGTTGTACTGCCTGCTGTCGCTGGCCAGGCCAGGTCCTGCTCAGCGAGGGTGAAATCACTCGCATTGCCGAATTTTTGGGACTCACCGAGTCCGACTTCATCCAGCAGTACACCCGACTGAACCGTGAACGCACGGGCTTGGCCCTGGTGGACCGTGAAGATTTCGCCTGCGTCTTCTTGGAAGGTGACAATTGTCGTATCCAAGCAGTGAAACCGCAGCAATGCCGGGACTTTCCCAATCTATGGAATTTTCCCGGCTTCCAGAAGGTTTGCCAGGCCAAGCCCATCGAAGTTCCCGAAGAAATTTGGCGGGAACGCATCGAGCGCGCCACGGGCAAAGTCGTGCTTCACCCACCTGTACTACCGCCGGTTGCGTAACGTTGGAAACGAGAAGTCCGTCGAGGGGAAGGATTCAGCTCGGCACCGATGCGGCGTCCTGAAAAGTAACGCACCCAGGCGAACAATTCGCGCCGCATCGGCGACTCGAGGGTATCCGAACTATGGCAGTTTCTGTGCCATTGCGCCAGAATGAGAAAAAGAATTTATCCTTCCGGTGCTCGGATCGCTTGCCCCTCCCTGACGCTGGGACATACTCCGTGCGCACGACGTCAGGCGTTGGCAAACCAAGACAACAAATGGACGACGCAACTCGAATTGGCCTGGTCAAACAAGACACCCTTTCACTCCATCGGCACATCAACCTGAAGCTTGCCGAGCTCGGATTCGCCGCTGTTCCCATTCCCGGGGAGCAGGACCTGCTAGATCCTTCATTGGCGCATTTCATTGCGCATAGCCGTGAAAAAGACCGCCTTTTGGCGACGTATCTTTGTCCGGCTGACCACCGCATCGATGCCTTCATCCACGACTATCTCTGCGATGTCGTAGTCCCCCCCAAGCTCCCACGCCGAAGCTTCACCCTCGATCGCTACGGTCTGGCCCGCATGCTTTCGCTGCCGCCGGAACGGGACGAAGCAGTCTCCCCCACCCTCAAGAGCTATCGGCTTAAGAACGGCATTCTCCACAATCCGAAGTCGGATCGCCGTACGACGGCGGGCATCTTTCACGTGGTTGAAGGTGGGCTGCCCATTCCCAATGACAAGAAAGCGGTGCCCAAGGAGGTTTTCGCGCAACTTTTGCGCGTCGCTCTCTCCCCTCCTGCCGACTTGCTGCGCCTGCCCTTTACCGCGTTGCAACCGAGCCGGGCGGAATGCTTCGTCACCTTGTTGCTGCGCCCCTGTGTCTCTCCTGAAGTTCCCGGCTACAGCCCGAAGAAGAGCATGGAAACACGGTTCTTTGTGCCGGGCTCGCTGGTGGCAAACCTCGACTTTGTCGAGAGCATCTTTGGCAACGGTGGCGATCCGTATTTGCCGGAAAATGACGCCGGCCTGGATGTCGAGCACTGGTCTGGACATACCGGTTGCGTCATTCTCGCGCCGCATCTTAACGGTCTCAAAAAGAAGGCCCTGGGCCTGCCTTCGTGGGAAGCGGCTTCGGAACGCCAACGGCGGGACGGCATGTGTTGGAAGAGTGAGGACGAGCTCTATAACGAAGGCAGCGCCTTCAAGATCACGGTGCGCGACCCATCCGGCATCATCGTCACCTTGATCTCGGATAATTATTTCGGCTACTGCAAAAAAGAGGTCAAGACGCAGATCAGCTATGCGACCAACCTATACGGCCTCTCCGAGGAAGAACATGCCGGCGGCGCCCTGGTCTTCGCCCGCAACGACTTGGCCAGCGAATATGATGCCAACCAGCATCGGCGCGATTTCCCCCAAACGTTCGCCGACATCAAACGTCTGCTGGGCGACTCCGTGGAGGTTCGGCCCGAAGGCTACGCGGTCGATAAGAACCTGCCGCAAGTTATCTACGTGCCGGAGACCACTGCCTTCAATATTGAAAGTCAGGCGGTTTCCTGGCCGACAGGCACCGGCAAGAATTCCATCCGGCTTCGCCAAGGCGAGGTCTATGTGCTGCCCAGCGGCTTCCGCATCCACCTGGAACCACCGATCGGCAACCGCGCGTGGCGGTTGATCGGCACCCGGCCCGAAGGTGTCCTGTGCCACAAGCCCTGCACTGTGAGCGGTGGCGGCAAAAGCGAAATCAGCAAACCCATCTCCGACGCCATCATCTATGGGCCGGTGTTTGTCGCCGATTTCGAGAAGGATTTCGACGCAGTGGAGGCGTTGTTGAAACGCAGCTACTCGGACCGTTTTCGTGATCCGACGAAGTTGGGCAAGGATCAGCGGCCGGTGCTTTCGCCCCAGCGCACCTTGGGCTCGGTGATCAAACTGCTCACCCCGAATTCCGATTACTCGGAAGCCTATAATAGCTGGCTCGGGTCGGTGCCCCAGCACATCAAGGAATTGGCCCTGGTCGTGAAACGCTTTTGGAAACCCGCGTGGGGTGACCAATGGCGGGAAAAGTTCAGTGTCGACATCGTCAACGGAGTCCCCGCCAACGAACTGCGCCTGGGCCGAAAGCAGTTGGCGACCCAATTTCTGCGCGTCGGTTATGACAGCAGCGGCGCGTGGCGGACCTTCGGTTTGCGGAAGGACTATCAGCCGGCCGCCAAGATCCAGATGGAGGATGATATCACAGCCAGTGCGACCGTGCCCCGCTCGAAGCTGGCGCCAGTCAATACAGCTGCCGGTATCACCTCCGTTAAGTTCGTCGACAACGTCGAGTATCGTCTGTTCCAACGTCCCGACGACGCCATTGTGCGCGGCTACGATCACACAGCGGAACGGGACTTCTCGGGAACGAGTAATTTCTTCAGCAACTACGAACCGTTGACGCGGGAATTCGCTCGGGAATTGTTGGAAGATGCCATTGGCTTCCAGCAATTCACGGAACCCATGCGGACGTTGATTCGCTCGATTGCCACGCAGACGACTTCGAGCCCGAATTACTTCGTCAGCACCGCCCATCCCCGCATCGTGGATGGCAAGCCTTCGAAGAATCCCCGCTATCTCCAGCTCCGGACCGATATCTCGGATGCCTTGGGGAAGTACCTGATCCAAGTTTGCGGACGCTTGGCCCGGCAATTATCCCCGGAACAACCGTTGCTCACGCCCGTGGATGCCATCCTGGCTGGGCGGCGCAACAATCCGGCGGAACCAGGAGTGCGATCGCTCGCCTGCTACGGACCGATCCACTATCTCGAACTGCCCGAATTGTTCATGGAGTTCATCTCAAGCATGACCGGCAAATCTCCCAGCACGACGGGCGCAGGAAGCGAGGGCGCCATGACCAAGGGCCCCTTCAACGCGTTGCCGCCGATATACGATCTGAACGCTTCGCTGGTGAGCTATCTGGTGAGCGGCTACCACGGATTCCTGACGAGTGCCGGATGCGTGGGGCCCAAGCTGCGGGTCGACCATGATATCAGCCTGCTGGTGCCCGAAGTGTGGTGTCGCATGGGACCGGAGGAGCGGGATCCCCGGTTCCTCCTGGCGAACGGGTATTTAGAAGCCTGCGAAGACTTCGAGCATGAGGGCAAACTGGTGCCCGCCAGCCGCTTGGGCTACCGGATCACGACCCGCTTTGTTCATTCGTTCTTCGGACGGGTGTTCAATCATCCCCACTCGGTCCTTACGCAGGAAATGCTCCGTCCCGAAATGCAGGATCGGGCGGAATTCATCGACGCCGTGGACAACATTGTCACCACGCATCGCCGGGTCGCCGAAAACTATTTCGACGATGGGAGTATCGACCTCGCCTGCCCGCCGCTGCGTGCGCTCCTGCACATCATGAGAGACGGCCACTACGAAGGAAAAACGATCAAGGACCCCGCCATTCGCGCCTTGTTCAAAGCCCAGTCCATCGCGAACGAAAGCTGGTATCAGGAACGCCTGATGGCCCGGCAGACCATTGATGTGCGACTCTGGCAACGCCACGCGGCCTACCTGGAGCGCTTCCTGGCCCGTCCAAGTTATCAGGAGGAAGCACGGCGTCTCGACGTCGCGGGCCGGCTTAATCTGGCGCGCACCATGTTGGAACGGGTAAAAGCACCCGCCTATCTTGCTGAATTGGTGGGCACGATTGGGGGCGAGCCCTCAGTAGTGATCCGCTGATTCCGTTGCCAAAAAAGATCCTGTTCCTACAAGCCGCGGAAAAAACTCCGTGCGGTGTTAGTGGACTGCGCGGCCACGTCGTCAAATGATGTTCCGCGCAGTTCCGCGGCACAGATCGCCGTTTCCTTTACGAAGGCTGGTTCGCACCGTTTCCCACGATAGGGAACGGGGGCTAGAAACGGGGCATCGGTCTCGAACATGAAACTCCCGTCGGGAACCGAGACCAGTGCCTCACGGACGTTGAGGGCGTTTTTGAAAGTCAGGATGCCAGTGAAACTGACCAACGAGCCCAACTGAATGACCTGTGCCGCCTCTTGCGGTGAACTCACGAAACAGTGGAAGACGCCTCGGACCTTCCCGGCATAGGGTCGAAAGATGTCCATGGTATCGGCAAACGAGTCGCGGGTGTGGATCACCACGTTGAGCCCCATCTCGGCAGCAATTTCCAATTGCTGGGTGAAAAGGTCGATCTGCCGAATCCGATTGGCGGCGGCTTTCTCGGGTGTCACCTCAGGGGCGTTCGGGCGCTGGTAGAAATCCAGTCCGATCTCGCCAATTGCGACGACTTTGGGTTGTTTCACCAGTTCCCGCAGGGCGGACCGAATCTCGGAGGGCGACCGGTCCGCGTATCCCGGATGAACCCCCACTGCGGCGTAAACCGGTTCAAACCGCGAGGCGAGTTCGATCGCCCGAGCGCTGCTTTCGAGAGTGGTTCCAATGGTGACAATCTTCCGTACCCCGGCGGCCAAGGCGCGTTCCACCAAGGCTGCTTCTTCGCCTTTGAAGTCAGGGAAATCGAGGTGCGCGTGGGTGTCGTACAGTTCGACCATGTTCGTGGGCGTTATCGAACCATTCCGACCACCCCAGCCCCAAGCACGGAATCAACGATTGCGGCTCTTGGGAATCCCGCTAGCCTTAGGGGACATGTCCGCTTTGGCTCAGCCCCAAGTCATTTTTACACACGAGAGCGACCTCGACGGTTTGGTGTCGGGGCTCTTGCTCCAACGCTTGGCTGAGAAGATGTTCAGCACCCCGATCCCCTTGGAAGCTTACCATTACCAAGGCTGGAAAGCCCGCTCGCTGGATGAATCGGTCGCCTGGGTCTGCGATTTCACTTTTGAATCCCGCTTGGATCGGACTGGCTGGCTAGTGTTGGACCACCACACCAGCGAAGCTCGGCCCCGACAGGCCCGGCTCATCCACGACACCACGAAATCGGCTGCCCTGCTCTGCTACGAACTGGCGCAACCCTACGGCATCAAGTCGCCGGAACTGGATCGTCTGGTCCAGTTGACGAACATCGGCGATCTCTTTCTCGAAGATCATCCCGACTTCGACCTCGCCTGCGATTACGCCAACTTGGTCAAAACGTACGGCTTTTGGAATGTTCACTCGTTGATCGATGGGCAGTTGGAAAAAATGATCGATCATCCGTTGCTCGAAGTGATGCTCGTGAAGCGTCGGGTAGAGGATCCCATTGGGTACGAATATAGTCGGGTGCATACCGAGCAGATCACCAATTCCGTCGGCTTGGTGAAAACCGTCGTGGGAAACACCAATAGCATCGTCCATCAGCTTTTGGAACGCGGCGCCACGCCGTACACCGTCCTCACGACCATCTTTCGCAAGGGCAACGGCAACTTCATCGTGAGCTTCCGAAGCCGTAATGGCGACGCCCTCAAAGTGGCCTCGGTTCTCGACGGTGGCGGCCATCCCAATGCCGCCGGCACTGTCCTGCCCCGCTCCGTCAACGATCTCGAAGCCGCCGCCGCCTACCTCAAGCAGCGCCTCCAACCCCAGCGCCACCAGTTGAACGCACTGGATGATCTGGCGACCGTGTTGGACCAGCTCAAGAGGTAGAAGGAATTCTGGCGTCGGAAAAGCACCTAACGTATCGGACCTACCAT
>DATJII010000166.1:0-16268 GCA_035493435.1 Candidatus Limnocylindria bacterium
TTGATGTGCTCGGAGAAAGTGCCTATCGGATGAATTGTCCCTGCGGCAGATTCAAGGACACGCTCAAAGGCTTGTAGTCGTTCGCGAAACAGGGGCGTGGACGTATCTTCAGAGACGATTTTGCCTCTGGACTGCGCACCATTCCACGGCAACATGGGTGTGTTACAGTCGGTTCCAGAATAGCTATGAAGACTGCCGCACAACGCCTCCGCCTCCGCCTCCTCCTGATGTTTTTCTGCATGGCCAGGTGGTTGGCCGAAGCAAGGGAAATCGAATTCACCCTGCAGAGTCGAGATCCGGCGACGGGACAGATACAGCTTCAGAGCGAAAAGGTGGATGCCCGTCGTGTAGGCGTCATTGCAGTGGACGTTTGGAACTATCACTGGTGCAAGACCGCGACCATGCGGGTCGATGCGATTGTTCCACGAATGAACCGGGCCTTGGAGGCTGCGCGGGACCTTGGAATGACCGTCATGTTGTGCCCCAGCGACGTCGTCGACAACTATGTGGGGTACCCGCAGCGAGAGGCGATTTTTGCTTTACCCAAGGTTACCGTGCCCAAGGTGATCGACGTCACCTGTCCACCGGTGCCCGACGCTGGTGGGTGTGCCTGCGGTCGTGAGCGATGTGGAGGCAATTACGGCTGGGATGGAATGCACCCGGGGTTACACGTGGGTGCCGCCGACCTCATGCCCGACACCCAGGCGGAGGTGTACGCTGTCTGCCAACAGAAGGGCCTCACCCACTTGATCTACGTGGGTTTCCATACCCAGGTCTGTCTATTGGGAAAGCCCATGGGCCTGAAGGCCATGAAATCCGCCGGACTCAAATGCATGCTGGCCCGCGACATGACAGACGCCCATCCGGGCTACGATCCTGCCAAGAACTTCACACCCGATCTCAATACGGAACAGGTGGTCGAGCATTTTGAGAAGTATCTTGCTCCCACTATCAGTTTCCAGCAGGAGTTGGCGAAATTGGGTAAGTGGAATTCCGAATGGTTATTAGATCCGGTGCGAATCGCTCCGTGGGGGACCCCCATGCGGCCGCATCTCTTTGAGCAACCTATTACCATCACCCTTGCGGCGCCGCTTCAGCCGGATGCGGAAATCCGCTATACCTTGGACGGCTCCCAACCTGCGGCTAATTCGCTGCTCTATACCCGTCCACTCGAATTCAATCAGACCACGCACCTCCGCACCCGGGCCTTTCGCAACGGGCAACCGACCGGCCTCGAATCCGAAGGCTCCTATGAAAAGCTCGGGGCGATGCCGCCAGCGCCCGACGTTTTTCTCGGCGATCTGAAGCCCTTGCGGAGCGTAGGCTTCGGACATACGTACGGTGGAACCGTCCGCTACTCAGGCAACACCCAGGCGCCGCAGAAGGATCGGGCCAATCTGGGCGGTGACTTGAAAATCAACCGGAAGGTCTATTCCCACGGTCTGGGAGTTCATGCCCCCTGCGAATTGCTCTATGAGGTTCAACCCGGTTACCAGCGCTTTGTCGGCTTGGCTGGCGCCGACGAAAACCTCCTCGCGGCGAGCAACGGATCCAACCTCGCCAAATACCCCAGCGTGGTCTTCAAGGTGTTCATCGACGGCCAACCCGCTGCTACCAGTCCCGTGATGCGTATTTTATCACCCGCATGGCGCTTCGACGTCGCAATCCCTTCCAGCGCCCGAATCATCAGCCTCATCGCGACGGACGCCGGGGACGGTTCCCGCGAAGACTTTGCGGACTGGGCGGAAGCGGGGTTTGTGGTGCGGAAATGAGGTGAAGTGGGGAGCAGCTGTCCGTTTACCACGAGGTATAACATACGAAGCATTCAACTGGTTGTTCGCCTTAAAATGCGAAATCCCGATCACCGGGCGAAGGATACCACCGATAACGGTTGGCATAGTGAGCCAGTGAGGCGTTGGTTGCTGTCGGCCCGATGACAGAACTGTGGCTCTTTGAAAGGAAGAGGCAGTAATTAAACTCCTGTCGCGGCGATCCGGTGGGAGGCCCAAGTAATCCCTGGTGGTTACGGGATTCGAATTCTCGCAGCCCAGTGAAGTCCCATCCCGCGATAAAGGGCAGATAACTGGAGGGCCGCATTCCTTGCGGTTGCGTGCTGCCACTGGTCGTAGGCGGCAAGGCTTGCTTCCCCATGGGCCCTATTGAGCACGCAGTCTATCACGGCATGCGCCGCAGCAATACCCCCCCTGAGTGCAAAATAGATTCCTTGCCCGGTTCCAGGGTCAAGGCTTGCGGCAGCGTCCCCCGCCAAAATCCATCCCATTCCGACTGTCGGCCTCGAAATTCGCCAGCGAACGTTGGTAGCCTTTGCCGGTTGCAACTCCCTGATTCCCGCCAGAGTGGGAGGTAAGGCCGGTTTGCACGGTGTGGAGCTAAGCCGAGTCCATGCAATTCGGTTTCCGCCCTGGGGAACCAGCCACCACCATCCATCCTCGTCACTGAGGAACTCGGGGGATTCGTCATGGCGATTTTCTTGATGCTCCATCTCTCCGCGCCAGGCAACCAAAGGTTCCGACCAAAATTGAGGCCGTAATTTTAGTGCTTTGCTGAGAAAAGCCCGGCGTCCAGTGGCATCGATGGTCCAAGTGGCTTCATACTGGCCGGACCCGGTCACCACGCCCTTCAATCCGTGCCTTGTGCCGGCAGGCGCTTTGGCCACTTCATTATCGAAGACCTTCACACCTGCGGAAGCAATAGCCTGGACCAACGCCTGGTCGAGAAGCGAGCGCTCCACATGGAATCCATGGGAGGAGGTAAATCGATCAAGTGACCCGCCACGCCAGACCCCTGGGTAGGGCCTGGCGTTCTCCCGAAGCCACACGTCCAATCCCATCCTTTCTAGGATAACCTCGCATCCCGGGGTCATGCTTTCGATCACCCGTACGGCCGGGCTTTCCTGGCGCAGGAGCACCACATCCAGGCCAGACTCCGCACAAACGAGTGCTGCTGCGCACCCGGCCGGCCCGCCCCCCAGCACCAGGACATCGCATTTCAAAATATTACCAGACGCTCATGCCAATTCCCCAAGCCTTCCCGCCACATCACCCGCTCCTGCGTCACGTGGCAGGTGTAAATCTTGTCCACCTGCTGGACCATGCGGCGAAGGTCGCCGGCTGAAGGCTCTGGATCTCCTTTGGGAACCGCGAATTCGTACTTATATCCATCCTTATCCATAGGCGAACCATTCGGCCAGGTGGCAATGGTCTGGGCGGAGACCAGCCACAGTTTTGTCGAGTTTACCTTCCCGGCACCTGGCAAAATCTCAATGCATGCGCGAAGGCAGTCCATTCGCCGGATCAGTTCTTCGCTTCCGACTTTCAGCAAGAGCTGGTTTGCGCCGAAGGTACTATTGAGATAGTTGGAAATGTAATCGCCCCGATCCAGCGACGAATGGTTGACCGCAGTTCTATCTTCGACGAAGAACGGGCGAAATTCACCGTCCCATCCAGGCAAGGCTGCCTTGGTCAGGTTGTCCGGGTCGTCTGGGTGGTAGCCGAGTTCAGCGTCGAGTAGGGGAATTGCTGTTGGCGTATCCTGACGGTGAAACGTACGCGAAGCATCTGGGGAAGCTGCGGGCCAATAGGCATTCGCCGAAGCGCAAAATTTTACGTCCTCAAGAAAGGGTGAACCTAATCCATAAGTGCTGTAAAAAGGACGGCCGCCGCGATCCGAGTATGTCACCTCCCAGCCAGGCCCAAATTCATTGGAAGCACCATCGGTCATTTGGGTTCCACGGCGTTTGGTAGACGAGGCGGGATTTACCCGGAGAGAGCCGGTCGATTCCGATGTTTGACGGGGCTGTCGGGCTCCCGGCGCCTCTTTTGGAGGACGCCCCACAATGGCAACCACAGTTTCATCCATCGGATCAAAAACGGGTGTGGAAGGTTCGTCCGGCCAATGCAGTGCGGGATTGATTCCGAAACGGCCGCGGCAAAGGGGATCTGGACCTCCTTCTTTAAACTGGTTGGCGGCATTGTGGTCTTTATGCTTCCGGACCCATTCCTGGATTTGCAGGGCATCTGCATAGGGGAAAAAGTCAGGCGCAGCCACGATCGAAAACGCTGCAAATTCCTGCCGGATTCGAGGCAGGTTCCGCACATGTGCGGCAACGCAGCCGTCACAAATGCCGTCCTCAAAGAAGGCGGCCCAGTATCCTCCGTTTTCCAGTTCTTTGGTAAAATCGGCTTCCGGCAGGGTATTTAAGTCAAAGGTGCTATTTAAGTCTTTCTCATCCTGGACTTTATGGCGGATGCTTACAAACTCGGGCGCGTTTCGGGGCCGAACCTTGGGTGGATGCCCCTTTAGCCAAATTAAAATCACCTCCTCAATAGCCTTCGGCAGGTCGGTAACTATCATTAGTGAGGTCAGGTGCCGGTTGGTGCTCAACGACAGGATGGGTGCCAGCGGGCGCTTCGCCGGCGGCACAGAAAAGCGGGCAATTTCTATATTGCCAGTCACTGAATTCTTTTGGGTGGCCCGCCGCACGAGCCTGTCGGGGCGAGGCCGGACCCAAACGACCGCTCCCTCCCGATTCAATCTCACCATGGCTGGGGTGGAGGTAATCCCTGCAATATCCGTATCCTCACGGAGAAAGGGAGCCTGGTTCTTATCGAGTCCTTTTGGCAGGGTTAGTTCGCCTTCGGTGACTGCCAGGCGCAATTTCTCATTCCGGTGGTAGGAGGAGAATTCCACTTCCAAGTCGCAGCCAGCCACGCATTCAGGTCCCTTGAATAACTTATGAAAAGGCAAAAGAAACACCCGGTCACCATCATGCTTGGCCTCCTTCCCCAGGAGGCTTACTTCCCCAAGGTTTTTCTTACGAGCCAGAAATGCGCCGTAGCGGGCGGGAAAGACGGAAAGGCCCTTCGTTCCCGGCTCTTGGCAATGCCCCCGGGCAGCACGACTGTAGTATTCAGGACTTTCGCCAACGCGGGCCACCCCCGTCCGGGAATATACGAAATCGGCCATGCGCCCATGGGTCGTGCCCTCGGCGGGCCGGTACTCGTAGGCGAAAACACAAATCACGGCACGGGTGAGGTCAATCTGGTCCTTTTGCAGGCTGTAGATATAATTCTCAACCAAGTCTAGGTCTTGTGAGGCCGGGTAAGACGAGTCGGGAGCCATCATTCCGTTGACCGGGGGCAGGTGCACGTTGGGACTGGCCAAGGAATGATAAAGCAAACTTGATTCAGGATGGCCGGCCAAGACCCCGGTATTTGCCGTCAGCGCAAAATCCTCAAAACCAGGTTCGGTCCTATTTACCTGCAACGGCCTCAACAGTTCTGATTCAAGATCCGCCGCGAGGATGTCAAGGCCATGGGTTTGAAAGAGATAATCACGCCAACCAAGCTGGGCCAATTGCCCAAGGACGGCCCTCAAGTCGTCAATTAATGCCATAGCGATAGAAGTTGGGATTCCCTGTCTTAGGCTTCGTACGTCACGGCTTGTTTATTTCGACCCAGGAAGGGAGAAAAGGCCGGTGAGCGCTTCAATCGGCACAATTGTCCCAACACGAATGCTCCACGGCGCCGGATTTTCCCGAAAATAAACCTGCGCACTCACGGTCAAAAAAATCTTACCAATTGGATAAGCGAGAAAAGTGCCCATGGTCGGAGAACCCTCGAGGTCAAATTGGGGCAGTGAGCCGTTAAGGCGCACTGTTGATCGAGTGGAATCCAAGAAATCCGGAATGTCCAGCCACCCATAGCCGATTCTTCCCTCAAAGAGGGCGGAGGATTTCGAATTGAAAGCAGGCACCTTTACCTCGTAGCCCAAACCAGCAAATGCGTTTGGGTGGGCGGCAATGAATGTTTTTTCGGTTACTACACCACCACTGGCTTCAAGTGTGACCTGATGCACTACGTCGCCAGACAGTCTTCGAAAAAGGGGGGCGGCGAAGGTAAAGTCTCCGTAAAAATCGCCGCCGCCCGCAATGGTTGAGGCGGAAAAGTTCGTCGACTGTGTCGAGCCGCGGAAAGTGAAACCTACATGGGATTCGATATCGATGCTTTGGGGGAGCTTTGCAAAGTCGTCACCGTCAAAGATGTTAAAATTCGTCGCTTCCGGGTTTAAAACGCACCGGTTCAAAAAGGCGAATTCAATGAAAGGCGATGTTGTTGAGCCCGAATTATCCAGAGTCGCCTTGGTGGGAGCCGTGGCCGAATCTAGCGAAATGCTGTAGGGACTGAGAAAATACGAACCGGCAGCGATGGCCACGGAATGAAACAGCGTGGATGAGTTTAGCGTCGGCAGCTCGGTAGTCTTGGTGTCTTTCTCGGTTTTGGTTGACGTAGTCTTTGTCTTGTCGTCGCCCGTCGTTGTTTCTGTTTTCGTTTCCGTCTCTTCGGTGTGGGTAACCTGGGTTCCCGGCTTCGTAACCTTGCCGTTGCCGACAGGCTGCTCCGTTTGGCTCGTGGTTGTTCCCACCCCATTATCAACCTGCGAGTGTGCTTCTTTGGAACTTGATGGCTGGAGGCTTCCACTTTGCGTGGATCCTACGTTTCCTGCGGACGAATCAGTCTCCGCCTCCTCCAACATCTTTCCTAATTCAAGAATGTCAGTTTTCTTGATGTTTTTGGTGTCTTGCAAGGCGAACACATCCTGCGGGCTCAGGGTTGAAAACTGAAATCCCCTCCGCTCAAGCCATTCCTTGTACTCATCATGGGTGAGTACTTTCTTGTTTTTCGATTGGATAAGCCGAATCACCTCATCTAGCCGATAGCCGTTTGGGGTGCCCTTTTTCGCAGCTTCTGCAGCGGGAATAACGGTAAAGACTCCAATAATGACCGTAATGCAGGCGGTAATCCGCTGTGGCAAAGATGGCTTCACAAACTTAGTTGGGTAAGATGGTTTTGATGATTTGGGTTTCACCTGCAACCATTAGCTTGCGGGTGTATGGTGCAAACCTAAGGGAATTGCTCCATGCATGTCAACGAATTGCATGGTGGCCTAGGTTTAGGTTCGGCCCCGGGGAGATTTTGTCTTTAGAGGCTGTCTCAAAAATGGCTTGGGCCTGATGCGCCAGGGAAAAAGAGCGAGGGCTAGGCGTCCGGAGGGAAGTCTATCTGGGAAGATTTGTGACCGAAGGATAACAACGCCCTCGCTCTTTTTCTCCGGCGACAAGCCCCATTGCATTTTTAAAACGGTCTCTTAGATGAAATCGGCTGTAGCAGTCCTAACAAAAGGTCCGGTCGAGACGTTGCTGGCGTAGATATAGTTCTGGATGGCCCATTCGATAATGTTGGCAAGCCCTCGCTCCAGCCTGGGAGTTTTGGGCGTGGCGTACTTATCCAGAACGAGATGGATTTCCGGTTCCCGGGAGGACTCAACTTCGATCTTATCCCAAAACTGTCGCTGAAACTCCCAATGCTCTAGGTTAAGTCACCCCACGTTCCAACGAAGTATCCGGTATCAGGACCCGCAGCCCCTGGCTTCGATTTGCTTGCTCTTTCTCAAGCACGTAGCCTCTCTCCAATAGCTGGGCTCGAGTCTCTCCCGGGCTTGGACGGCCTTAGGCTTTGCTTTGCCCGATGAGGATCACCCTGATTTCCGGGGGGCAGTGTCGAGAGGCGCCCCAACACGGGCACCACAAACTCTACTCATTGCTGGACTTTTTCCATGGGCTACTGCCTTGCCGGACTGGCGTACCGATTGCAAAACACTCCTTAATGCGCTCTGCGGGAGAAGGATCGGTCGGGTGAAATGCATGGGGACGGGATCGGCCTGCTCGACTGCGCAAAGAAACTGTCAATTCGCTCTTGCTCCAAAGCCATCAATCCGCATAATGACCGCTCTTTTTTAGGAATTGAGGTAACGATTATGCGTCGTCCGAAGGGAATTAAAACCAAGAAGTCCGTTGTGAAGCGGTTCAAGATCACCGCGACGGGCAAAGTGCTCGCCCACAAAGCCGGACGTCGGCATCTATTGAGCGGCAAACGTCCGAAGCGCCGTCATCATTTGGGTGAAATCAAGGAAGTTCATCCAACCGACGTGTACCGCATCAAACAGAACTTGCCGTTCTCTCGTCGCTGAGCACCCAACGGCTGTTGAAGCCGTATCACTAAAGACTTTCTACTACCATGCGCGTAACTAACGCCCCAGCTTCACGTAAACGCCGCAAGAACATGCTCCGGATGGCTAAGGGCTTCCGGTTGAAACGTTCCAAGCTTTACCGCTACGCCAGCGACGCCGTTGACCACGGCCTGCAATACGCTTACCGGGATCGCAAGACCAAGAAGCGTAACTACCGCATGCTCTGGCAGATCCGTATCAATGCCGCCACTCGCGCCGCCGGCATGAGCTACAGCCGCTTCATTGAAGGTCTCAAGGCCGCCCAGGTGGCCTTGGATCGCAAGATCCTGGCTGACCTCGCCGCGACCGACTCGGCCGCGTTTACCAAGCTGGTTGAGCTCGCCCAGGGTGCGCTGAAGACCAAGGTGGCCGCCGCGAAGGCCTGATCGATTTTCACCAACCCATGGCGGGCGTCCTTACTCAGGCGCCCGCTTTTGCTTTTTCCGGCACTCTTTGCCGCCGCCCGCTGTTCCGTTAGCAATCGTTAGCACTTCTCACCATGTCGCTGCTCGCCCAGATCGAGTCTGTCAAGGCCGAGGCTATCGCCGCCTTCCGCAACGCCGCTGACCTTCCGGGGCTGGACCAGTCCAAGGGAACGTTCCTTGGTGCGGACGGCCGGTTTACCGGACTTTTGAAACAGCTCGGTACTCTCCCGAAGGAAGAACGTCCGGCGGCTGGAAAACTGGTTAACGCCGCAAAGGGTGAGCTGGAAACCGTGTTGGGTGAGGTGCGGGCGGAACTGGAACTGAAAGCCGCGCTGCCCAAGGAGCCCACGGATTTCACGTTGCCGGGACGTCGTCGTTCGATCGGTCGTCTGCATCCTTTGGTGCAGGTCACCAACGACATCGTCCGCGCTTTCCGGCGCTTGGGTTTTGTCGTGGCGGACGGGCCTGAGATTGAGGACGAGTATCATTGTTTCGACGCGCTGAACACGCCGAAGGACCATCCGGCGCGGGACAGCCAGGATACGTTCTTTGTCGATTCGCCCAAGCGGCCGTTGCTCCGAACCCATACGAGTTCGGTCCAGATCCGCGTGATGGAGAAGACCCAGCCGCCCATCCGGATCGTGGTGCCGGGGCGCGTGTTCCGTCGCGATAATGCGGACGCCACTCACAATCCCACCTTCCAGCAGATCGAAGGCTTGTACGTGGATCGTGGCGTCACCGTTACGGACTTGAAGGGAACCGTCGAAGCCGTGTTCAAGGAAGTGTTGGGATCGGACGTGAAGCTGCGTTTCCGCCCGCACTATTTTAGCTATACGGAACCAAGCTTCGAGATCGATTTCACGAACTCACTGGTGAAGAAGCTGGGCAAGGATTGGCTGGAGATCGCTGGGTGCGGCATGGTGCATCCCCAGGTATTCGAGAACGTGGGTTACGACCCCGAAGTCTGGAGCGGGTGGGCCTTCGGTTTCGGCATCGAACGCATTGCCATGTTGCGCTACGAGGTGACCGATATTCGGAACTTCTACGAAAACGACGTTCGTTTCCTCCGCCAGTTCTAAACTGAAACCGCTAAACCGACCTATCCCATGAAGATCACTCTCAATTGGTTGCGGCAGTACGTGGATTTCACTTGGACTCCCGAGGAAATGACCGAGCGCCTGACGATGCTCGGACTGGAAGTTGAAGGCGTGCAGAAGTTGGCGGGCGAGTTCGAAGGCGTGGTGGTGGCCGAGGTCCTCACCCGCGACAAGCACCCGAACGCTGACAAGCTCTCGGTTTGCCGCGTGGCGGACGGACGGGGAGAGCGCCAGATTGTTTGTGGCGCGCAGAATTTCAAGGTCGGCGACAAAGTGCCGCTGATTCTTCCGGGCGCGACTTTGCCACCAAAACCTGGCGATAAGGAACCGTTCACCATCAAGGTCGGGAAGATCCGTAGCGTTGAATCGCACGGCATGATGTGTTCCGGCGAAGAGCTCGGGCTTCCTTCCCAAGAAGACGGACTGTTGATTCTCTCGCCCGACGCCAAAGTGGGACAACCGCTCGCTGAATATCTCGGCCGTAGTGGGAGCGACGTCGTTTATGACCTCGAAGTCACGCCCAACCGGCCTGACTTGAACAGTGTCATTGGGATCGCCCGCGAAATTGCCTCGGTAACGGGAAGTCCCTTGCGGGTTCCGGAAGTCAACCTGACCGCTTCGGAAACGGGCAAGGCGGTTGCGGAATCGGTGGCGATTCGAATCGAAGATCCGGCGCTCTGCCCGCGTTATTCGGCTCGCATCGTTCGTGGGGTGAAGGTTGGCCCCAGTCCCGATTGGCTGCGCACCACCCTGGAAAAAGTGGGACTCCGCAGTATCAGCAACGTCGTCGACGTGACCAACTACGTGATGTTGGAAACAGGGCAACCGTTGCACGCGTTCGACCTGCATTTGATCGCCGCCGCTGAATCTGACGTGCCGACCATCGTGGTGCGTCGTGCGACCGCTGATGAATCGTTCACCACTTTGGACGGACAAGCCCGCAAGCTTTCGACGGAAATGCTGTTGATCGCTGATTCCGCCAAGGGAATTGCCCTCGCAGGTGTCATGGGCGGCCTCAATACGGAGATCCGGCCCGAGACCACCGACTTGCTGCTGGAATCGGCTTACTTTTCGCCCACGAATATTCGGCGCACGAGCAAAACCCTGGGGTTACGCACCGATGCGAGTTATCGCTTTGAACGCGGCGCTGATGTCGAGTGTGCCGAGTACGCCAGCCGCCGGGCTGTCCAGTTGTTGCTGAAAGTGGCCGGAGGCGAGTTGGCTGCCGGAGTCGTGGACGCGTATCCGGCGCCGGTCGTACGCCGTGAGATCACCTTGCGCCACGCCCGGACCGATGCCTTGCTGGGGATTTCGATACCCGCCGAAACGCAACGACGATTTCTGGCCAAGCTGGATCTCGAAGAAGTGTCCGCCACGGCGGAAACTAGCACCTGGCGAGTTCCTGCTTTCCGGGTCGATCTCAAGCGCGAGGCCGACCTGATCGAAGAAGTCTGCCGTCTGCACGGGGTGGACAAGATACCTTCGACCACCCCTCGCGGCGCGTTGGGTAGTCATCCCTTTGACGCCGTTTACGACGTCTTGATGGAAGCGCGCCGGATTCTGAGTGGCTTGGGCTTGAACGAAGCCCAAGGCCAAACGTTGGTGGACGGACGTGCCGCCTCCTTGGTCGCTCCCAATGATCGAGTGTTATTGGCCAACCCCTTGAGCAGCGAAATGGATGCGCTTCGGCCGTCCTTGTTGCCCGGGTTATTGGACACTTTACGTCACAACCTTTCTCGCAAGAACGGCGACGTGCAGCTTTTCGAAATCGGTCGCACCTTCCGCCTGGTCAACGGTGAGCCCAAAGAAGGTTGGCGCGTGGCCTTTGCCCTGACGGGCGCCCGGCGTCCGGCCACTTGGTCGGGCGCGGAGCGTGATGAAAAGTGCGACGTCTACGACTTGAAAGGGATCCTGGAAGAGTTCCTCGAGCAATTTGGCCTGCGAGGCTTCGTTTTCACCAAGCAAACTGAGCCGGGAGCCTTGTTCCTGGAATCCGCCGCCGTAAGCTTGGGCGGCAAAGTCGAGTTGGGACAGATGGGCCAATTGACGCCCAAACTCGCACGCCAGTACGACCTGCGGGATGCTGTCCTGTTGGCCGAGTTGAACCTCGATTTGCTCCTGAGCCGTCGTCAGGCGGCGAAGACTGCCAAGATCTTGCCGCACTTGCCCAGCACCCGGCGCGATATCGCCATGCTGGTTCCCGATGCGACGACGCACGATGCCGTTCTCGCCGTGGTGCGCCAAGCGAAGCCTGCGTTCCTAGAGTCCGTTGAGCTTTTCGACGTCTTCCGGGGCAAAAACGTTCCCGAAGGGCAGAAGAGTCTGGCATACGCTTTCACCTACCGCGGCACGGAACGGACCTTGCGGGACGAGGAAGTCAACGCCTCCCACCAAAAGGTCGTCGACGCCTTCCGCCAAACGCTTCAAGCGACTTTGCGGGAGTAGGCTACTTCGCTTGGTTTTCAAAGATTTGGGGCGGGAGTTCGCACCTGTTTGATTTTAGGTGCCAATCCTCGACCCTGAATAAGAGTCCAATAACTCTCGCTCGCACTGCGGGCGGGAGGGGCCAATCATCCGCTTCTGCATTTCGATGGATCAATTCGCTGACGCCACGCCCCAAGCCGATTTTCAACGTCCCCAACGTACCCGTTCATCGGGGGAAGGGGGGCGTATTGACCGCCTGCCGCCGCACTCCATTGAAGCGGAGAAGGGTGTGCTCGGTTGTATCCTGCTCTCGCCAAATGAGGGCTTGGGCTACTGCCTCGAGAAGTTCAAGTCTGCTGGCGACACCTTTTACGACCTTCGGCACAAGTCGATCTTCGAGATCCTGGTGCAGATGTACGACAAGAAGGAGCCGATTGACCTGATTACCCTGGGCCAAAAGCTCCGGGACGCGAACCAGTTGGAAGGGGTAGGGGGGCTGGTTTATCTGTCCGCCCTGATGGATGCCGTGCCCAGCGCGGCCAACCTCGCGTACTACATGGACATTGTCCGGGAGAAGTACGTCCTCCGGCGGATGCTCTCGACTTGCACCGAGGTGATTGGACGGATCTACGAACATCAAGGCGAAGTAGATTCGTTGGTCGACGAGGCAGAGCGCGACATCCTGCGTATCGGTGAAGACCGCGAGGGTAACGCGGTGCGCCCAATGAAGGACCTCGTCCATAAGGCCATCGACGTCATCCAGGACTTCCATCAACGGGCCGGTGGGTTGACCGGTGTGGGAACCGGATTTGCCGACTTGGACAAGATGACCTCCGGCATGCACGAAGGCGAAATGATCGTCATCGCCGCCCGTCCTTCCATGGGCAAGACCTCGCTCGCCATGAACATTGCCGAGCATGTGGCCGTAAATGAGAAGCTTCCAGTGGGCGTGTTCAGTCTGGAAATGACCGCCGAATCGCTCGTCATGCGTTTGCTTTGCTCGTTGGCCCGCGTCAACGGCAAAGCCATCCGCGACGGCTTCATGTCGGAAGGCGATTTTCGCAAGCTCACTTCGGCCGCCAGCAAATTGGGGAAGGCTCCCATGTTGATCGACGACACTCCCGGCCTTTCGATTCTCCAATTGCGCGCCCGCGCCCGCCGTATGTGGCAGCAGCACGGAGTGAAGTTGTTTGTGATCGATTACCTCCAATTGCTCCACTCCACCTCGCGCAAGGCGGAAAACAATCGTCAGCAAGAAGTCGCGGACATCTCCAGCGGCGTGAAAGCGCTGGCGAAGGAACTGAAGGTGCCGGTCATTGTTCTTTGTCAGTTGAACCGCGAATTTGAGAAAGAGAAGAACCGGAAGCCGCGTTTGTCCGATCTCCGTGAATCGGGATCCATCGAACAGGACGCTGATTTAGTGGGCTTGTTGTACAAGCCCTCGACCGAGGATGACGAAGAAGTGCAGCCGGAAGGCGACGGCGGAGGCATCCCAGTGAACCTCCTCATCGCCAAACAGCGTAACGGTCCGACAGGCGATGTGAACCTGACCTTCCTTAAATCGTACACCCGCTACGAGACCGCTTCGAAAATCCAAGAAGAGTAGGTGCTTTGGTTGTTGCGCGCTGGCCTGTGAATCGGGTTTCATCGCCGAATCCGCTTCGGCAGTACGAAGTGGGCAGTTGGCATTTTTGATGAAACCGATTTCCCGCCGATGGGTGCGCTTTTGCGCGGTGCTGGTGGCTTGCCTCCAGGGCGCTGCTGTCGCACAACAGGTTCCGCAACCGGTCGTCCAGAAGATCGAAATTCGCCATGTCGGCCCTGCGACGGTCAGCGACGACTTGGTTCGGGCGAATATCCGGACCCAAACGGGTAAACCCTACAGCCGCGCCGCTGCCGATGACGATGTGCGGAACCTGTACGGTACCGGTTACTTCTACAACATCATGGTGGTGGAGGAGACAACCAGTTTCCGAACCACTCCCGATGGCGTGCAGGTGCCTTCCGAAATCACGTTGGTGTATTCGGTCCAGGGGAAGCCGGTCATCACGGAGATCCGTTTTAGCGGCAACAAGAAGTACTCTTCCTCCAAGCTCCGCCGCAAGATCACCTCCAAGACTGGTGAGCCGCTCGATGAGCGGAAACTCTTCACGGACACCCAGGAAATCCTGAAGATGTACCAGAAGGCTGGTATGCAGAATACCACCATCACCAACCGGCCGAGCATCAATGAAAACCTGGGTAAAGGCACGGTCACTTTCGAGATTCATGAGGCACCCAAAGTGCGCATCACCGACGTCGTTTTCGACGAGGCGGCCGCTTTCAAGCAGAAGAAACTGCGCCGGGTGATCAAGACCCGTCGGTGGTGGTGGTGGTCCTGGATTACCGGCAGCGGCAAGTTCAAGGATGACCAATTCGACGAGGACAAGGAAAAGCTCCGCGATTTCTACACCGACCACGGTTACATGGACTTCGACATCAAGGGAGTCCGCTTTGACGCACCGAAGACCAACCGGATGGTCATCCATATCGACGTCAACGAAGGTGTCCAATACAAGGTCGGTTCGGTCGAGATCAAGGGCAACGACCTGTTCAAGAGCGAGGAAATCACCCAGAACCTGCTGAGCAAGGACGGCGAGAAATATAAGAAAGGCCTGCTGCTCAAGCCGGGCGCCGTGTTCTCGCCCAAGCGCCTGTATAAGGACGTGGAAGCGATCGAGGATTTCTACGGCGCCCGTGGTTATATCGAGGCCCGGGTTCGTCCCGAGCGCATTGCGAACATCGAGAAGGGCACCCTCGACCTGCGATATAACATCGTCGAGGGCGACAAGTACTACGTGGAAAAGATCGAAATCCACGGCAACTCGAAGACCCGCGACAAGGTGATCCGGCGTGAACTCGCGATCTCCCCGGGTGAAACCTACGACCAGGTGCGCGTGAAGGTCAGCAAGAGCCGCCTGGAGCAGATGCAGTATTTCGAGAAAGTCGAAACCCGCAGCGAGCCGACGCCGGTGGCGAATCGCCGCAACCTGGTGATCGACGTGCAGGAAAAGAGCACGGGCAATATCGCGGTGGGCGCGGGCTTCAGCTCGGTCGATTCGGTAGTCGGATTTGTCGAAGTCAGCCAGGGTAACTTCGACTTGTTCAATCCGCCGTATTTCACCGGTGGCGGCCAGAAAGCGCGCATCCGGGCCCAGGTGGGAACACAACGCCAGGACTACGTCGCGACATTCATCGAGCCCTGGTTCCTGGGCAAGCGGCTGCAATTGTCCACGGAAGTCTATTGGCGCGATCTCAATTACCTCTCGGATAACTATAACCAGAAACAGGTTGGCATGCGGGTGGGGCTGTCCCGCCAGCTGCCGTTCAACCTGGTCGCCGGAGTCAGTTATACCATCGAGACCATCGGCATCCATTTCTCCGACAGCTATCGCCAGACGTATCCGAACACGCCGATCCTGCAGGAAGAGGGCAACCGGCTGGTGTCAAAGGTTGGGGGGTCCCTGGCGTACGACACGCGGAATAATTATTTGCTGCCAACCCGCGGCCAGCGCCTGGAATTGACCGGTGAACTGGCCGGCGGTCCCTTTGGCGGCGAGACCGATTTTTACAAGCTGGAATTCCATGCTTCGCAGTATTGGAACCCAGGCCGGTTGGTCAGCGAGTCCAGCGTGGCGCGGGACGTCCTGGAAGGGCACGTCCTCGAGCTGACCGGTCGGGTGGGTGTGGTCGATTCCTACGGGAATTCCCCGCGCGTGCCGTTGTTTGACCGTTGGTTCCTGGGTGGCCTTTACAGCTTGCGCGGCTACAAGTTCCACCAGGTCGGTCCGCGCGATTTCACCAGCGGTGAGCCGGTCGGCGGCGACACCTATTGGTTTGGTGGCGCGGAGTACAGCGTACCGATTATTGAACGCCTGCGCTTCGCGGTGTTCTATGATATCGGCATGGTGTATCCGGATCCGTTCAGTTTCACGACCCAGCCTGCCAAGGTCGATGCCGCTGGCAATCCGTTGTATCGAGGAGGCACGCAGATGTACAATGATGACTGGGGTGTGGGATTGCGGTTGAATCTTCCCATCGGTCCGCTGCGACTCGACTATGGTATCCCGATGACGCATGACGAATCGAACGGCAGCAGTGGCAAGTTTCAATTCGGCGTTGGCTGGACCCGGGATTTCTGAAATACTAGTGCTTTTGGGAGTAGATTAAGAACACGAACGACATGAAACGGTAC
>DATJII010000167.1:0-11075 GCA_035493435.1 Candidatus Limnocylindria bacterium
GCCGGATCCCGCGATTCCCGCCAAGCTTCAGAAATCCAAGTAGAAAAATAAGGAATGGTGCCCCGGCTAGGATTTGAACCTAGAACAAACTGATTAAGAGTCAGCTGCTCTACCGTTGAGCTACCGAGGCATTCCCGTAAAGGGGCGGAATAAATGCCGAATACCGGAAGGTTTGTCAACAGAGGTTTCGGAAAATTCGTGCTGCCGGATTGCTCTGGTTGGTTGTAAGACATTGATGGTAAATGGGATGGGCGTTTCGCTGGGCTCGACGGCGATGGCGACTCTTTTTCTGCAAATCTGGGTTGGTCGTCAGTTGGCGTTGCTTTGATGGTGGGCTGTCAGGGAGGTATCGGTTCTTTGGGATGCGATGTGGATTCTGGGGGCGAAGGCAGGGTGAGGGGGCCGGAAGTGCCAGCGTATCGGATCAGATGTCCGGCCTGGTTGCGTCGCGAAGCGTCTTGGAGTGCGGGGGCAAAGCGCAGCGACGACACCGCTTTGGGGAGGCGCTTGGTCCTCAAGGATCTACGAGGTAATCGAAGCCCACTCCACACCAAAGCGCCGCCGCGTCGGGTACTCCACGACGGCTTACGCTTAAGTTAATGGTGCAGTTCCACCATACCTGCAGCCTAAAACCAGCCATACTAGGAGCGCGGCACTTGCCATGGTGATTCTCTTCCTCGTGTGTCCTGCGGCAATGACGGAATGACGATAATGACGATGAATTCCCCATATGGCACTTTGGGCCTTCTCAGCCGCTCCGGAGTGCGCTCAGAGTGTGTCGCGGGCATGAATCCCCGTTTGCCAGGCGGTGCTCGCCTCCAAAGCGGCAGAAGACTACCGCACTCCGGGACGCGAGGCGTCGTCACGGTCAACCCATGATGGCCAGCGCTTGCGTTCTCGGTCGCGGTTCAACACATCCTCATCCATTTCTGCGGTCCCTTTCCACTCAGGGCAAAGGAGTCGCGAACGCTTGGAAGGTCGCGCCATTGCCAGAATCACGTTCCCAAATCTGTGTAATCTGCGCGAATCTGCGGATAAACCCTCTTTTTCTTCGTTCATCCCCACCCGGATTGCCCAACTCGCCGCCGCCGGAATCCGCGACTGCCATGAACGTATGAACGTTATGAACGTGAAAACCCCTATGTAGCACTACGGGGGCGCCGACACGTGGCCTGTCGTGGCCGGCAACCGAACTGAGATTCGCATCCGCCCCCGGCGTTTGCCGAGAATGGAGCTTCCCTTGAGGATGCCTTCCCCAGCAGATTGGTATCGGTGCATGCCACGGCGATTGTTCGAGTCTTGATCATCGATGACGATCGTGTCGCCCGTACGCTGCTGCGGGTGGTGCTGAAGCATGTCTCGGGATGCGAGGTTAGCGAGGCCGTCGATGGACGGAGCGCCTGCGAGATACTTCAGCAAGGGCCGTTGCCGGACCTCTGTATCACCGACTTCAGCATGCCGGACATCAATGGGATTCAGCTACTCCAGCAAATCCGCGCCTCACCCCGTTGGCGGAACATGGAAGTCATCCTCTGCACGGCCTCAGCCGACCGCAATGTCGTGGCCAAAGCCGCTTCGTTGCGCGTCGCGGGGTACATGGTCAAACCCTTCGAGCCCACCCGACTCTTGGAACAGATTCGGACTATCCTGGACCGGGTGACGACGCAGAAGCAGCAGATGCTGGACGCGCTTCGGGCTCGTATTGGTTTGAACAACGAGGGGTGCCTAAAGAAATTGAACCGCCTCGGTAGCGATATTGGAGCGGCCATTTCAGGAATTCGGAACTGTCTCAGCCAAGGAAAATTCCAGCCGGCCAAGCTGCGGTTGAACCTCCTGGCCAAAGCCTGCGAGATCCTACCGGCAGGCGGCTTGCATAAGGCCATTCAATCCGTCGACGACGCCCTGCAGATGGAGAATCTGGAATTGGCGGTCGAGAGCTTGGAAACCCTGGAATCCGAAAGCCAGTCCGTCCTGTCGCTCGCGGATTCGCTGCGGGCAAAAGTGTGAGATGGCGTTGCCTCGGCTGAAGATCTCGGTCGAAAGGATACTGGAGACTGCCTATCCCTCTTTCCCCGGCAAAGGACCAAAATACTCCGCCGGGAGGATTCGAACCTGGTTGTCGCTCGGATCCGTCCAACGCCAGCCTAGCCACCGCCAAGCCTCCGGCGAAGCGCTGAGGATTTGCTTCCCGTCACCCGAGATGGCGGCGGTTTGGAATTCAGGAAGCTCATATCCTGTCCACAGGCATTCCCCGGTGGCGGCGTTCCATTTCTTGATCGTTCCGTCTGCCGATCCCGAAAAAACAATCTTTCCATCGGGGGACCAGGCGCAGGCCAAGACGGAGCTGGAGTGGCCGTGGAGGGTGTGGAGGCACTGAGCGGAGGAGGCGTCCCAGATTTTGAGGGAGTTATCTAAGGAAGCGGAGAGGAGGAACTGGCCGTTGAGGGACCAGGCGCAGGCCAAGACGGAGCGGGAGTGGCCTTGGAGGGTGTGGAGGCACTGAGCGGAGGAGGCGTCCCAGATTTTGAGGGAGTTATCTGAGGAAGCGGAGAGGAGGAACTGGCCGTTGGGGGACCAGGCGCAGGCATTGACAGAACTCCGATGGCCCAAGAAGACTTCAGGAAAAGCGTCGCCCGGCGCAACGGGTGGGTGGGTGGGTGGGGCTGACAATGCAGGGGCGTAACGAAGAAGGCCCAGAGTATCGGCGGTTAGGCGGGTTCCCACGAGGGATACGAAATCCAATTCACACGCCATCCGGGTCGATTGAACATTGGCGCCCGCCAAGGACCCTCGTCGCCATTGGAGTCCTGAAAAATCGGCTTCCGTGGCGTTTATTTCCGGGCCATAGACTTCCATCAAAAGGGACTGTCTCGCTTCCACCCTTCGAAGATCCGCCCCCGCTAGATCTACGTTCTCCCAACGAGTGCGGTTCATTTGCGCGCGATTCAGGTTCGCACCGCGAAGATTCAGCAACCGGTCGGGGCTATGTCCGCGGATTACCCATTCATCCAGATTCGCCCCTTGGAGATTGACGTGCTGCGGGGCCGGCTCCGGCCAGCCCATTTCAATAGCCCTGAGCCAGTACCGAAACGCTAATAGGACGGCCCGGAGGTCCTTTCCTCGTAGGATGTCATTCAATACGGGCAACGACGGTCTGGCTGATTTAAGCGTCAGGATCTGGCCCACGAAATCCAGAGTTTCGATCGAGATCATGGGAATATCCCAGGCGCCGGTCCGCTTTTCGTTCAATGCCCGCACCAGATAGGCGGCCAGGAAATACTCCTGCAACGAGGTGTGGGCGAAACGGAAGTGCTCCTTTTCCGAATCCGGGCGCAGGACAAAGGTCGCCGTGCGCAGATCTTCCTTGAGCACATCGCGATCCTTGTTGGCATAGGCATCGCGCAAAATCATGTTTTCCGAGAGGTAGCGGTCCAGCCATTGTTCCAATTGGGCCGCCGTCCATTGCTTCACCTCGTCACGCCAGAGTGCCGCCGCCAGATCCTCCATCATGGTGCGCTTATGCGTGGGATTGATCTGGTGCTTGCCGTCGTCCCTGCTCAACCAGGACCGCACCACCAAGTCATAGAGCTGGGCTGCATTGACCACTTCTCCTTGCGCCCTCAGTGAATCCAATTCGCCCAACCGGGAACTAATCAGGGAAAGGAGATACGGCCGTTCGGCCAAGTCGCGCAGGTTGTGGATCGACTTGATCATGTCGAGCGCCTTCTGTCCCTCTGCTTCGTTGCCGAGAAACATCGTGAGGTAGGAGAGAATCTGTTGTTCGTTAAACGGCAGCAGACAAAGGGCTGGGTACTCCTTGCGAGAAATGCCATCGCGGTCTTGACCCACCAGCATGGCGTTCTGGCTCCAGACGTCCGGGAAATAGTGCGACCGGCAGGAAATGAGCATCTTGCCCAAACGCCGCGTGCTCACAGCGGGTTCAGCCATATTTTGCTCGGTTGGATTCCCAGCACTGCTCCGAGAATAGCGCGCATTCATGAAGGCGTTGGCCTCCGGTATGACGGCCCAAAGCGTCCTAATAAATTCCCGCGCGCGATCCGGCGTTAGGTGAACAATCTTTTCATCCAGACCATCAAAAATAATCAACGCGCCATCTTCCCGCACGAGACGAAGAATCTCGTCGGGAGTGATGGCTCGATTGACGACTTTCCAATCCCGTTCAATGACGCTGGCCAGAAGCTGGCTAATCGTCGGTACGTGGTTCTTATCCGTCAGGGAGTAGGCCCGCAGGTCAACGTAGATGGGCAGGGGCAGGGATCGATCCGTTTTCCGTTTTTCCAGCAAATGGAGGGTGAACTGCTTCAGTGTAGTCGTCTTGCCAATCCCGTACTCGCCCAGTATAGCATAGAAGGGCGGGCTTTTCGGATCAACGGCCCAAGCTTCCAACTCAGCGAGTGCGTCGCGGCCTTGTTCGGCTCCCGCTGCCGGTGTTCCCCCGAGCGATTCGAGTTCATCCAGCCGCACCGCCCGGCCAAACGTTCTGACGTGATTGGGATTATGGTCAGGGTGAGGGACGCATTCGTCGAAATTGACTTCGATGTCTCCCTTTGGCTCTGGAACGGTCGGGGGGATGGTCGGGGCAGTAGGAGGACGGTTCCCGCCGTCGGCCGATGATCCATCGCCGGGCGGCTCGAACCAGGAGTCCAAGCGTTTTTCCATGGCGCAGAAAAGCGCCAACGCATATGCCGTTTTATCATTCGCCGTTAGTTGCGAATAGAATCTGTTTACGTTTTTCCGGTGTGGCGGAAAGAAGAATTGCCGTTTCTGGAGTCCCTTCAAGTCTTGTTTGGAGAAGTCAATCGGTACGAGTCCGATAGGTATGACCGCTTTGATGACGCGGTGGTCCTGCTGATTTACAAAGCGTGGCAGTTCTTTGTTGATGGTATAGGAGCTGGCCAACAAATCGGAGCTAACCAGAAACAACCCGAAATCAGAATTAGCGATGGCCTTCTGGATGGTTGAGTCCCAGTCGTCTCCCACCATCAGGTCCTGGTCGATCCAGAATTCCATGATATAGCTTTTGGAACTCTTGAAATGGGTCTTGAGAGCCTCGATTAACGAAATTGCGATAAGTTTGTTTTGGTGCGAATAGGAAATGAACACTCGCACCAGGCGTTTCCCATCGCGCAAATTCGTGGTAATTCCCCTTGGCCGAACAAACTCCTCCGGAGCCACGCCCGATGCTGCTTGCGCAGAGAACTCTGCCGCGTTGATCTCGGCAGGGTCTGGCCCAGTAAACCAGCAGGTGCGTTCCGACGGCGGGCTCTGCTTTTGTGAGTCGATCTCGAATCGCAGTCCGAGATCATGTTGGCTCACCCCGTCGCCCTTTGCCACGCCATTGAGCCGCATCCTTAAGGAAGTAAAGGCAGCAAGGGACTTTTGTGTATTCAGTTCGGGGAAGAGCTTCGCGAGGCAATCCGAGACCCGAATCCGGTCCGTCACTGCCATCTTCACCAACGTGTCGAGTCGGTCTCGATCCGATTTCCCCAGCTCCGTAAGCCAAGTCCGAGTGGCGGAGACTAACGCGGGACCGAAGAGTCTGGATTCTTGACCCATGAGTTGACCGTGTGCCGGTTTGGCAATTCTGTCAATTCATGAATTTAATGATTGTTTAATGATTGTGAACCTTGTCAATGACCTTAGGCCCGAGTGATCGTCGTCGGCCTGGGCCAACCGCCAGGACGTCAAAAGCCCGGGAGGGCAAGACTCCGTCGCGCCCTGCAATCGGTAGGAGGCTTGGTTCCGGAAGAAGTGCAGACAGATCGAAGCCGAAGGCGTCAGATCCTGGTACCTGATACTCCGTGGGAACGTGTTATGACCTTACCCGAAGCCTCTCGCCGTTAGGCTGGGCTCGACGGAGTCTTGCCCTCCCGGGTCTTGGCGGGCACGCCGAGTAGGTTGGGACAACTAGGAGGAGCCCAGCATTTCGGTTCTCGTCGAATTCTGCGTGCCCTAGAATCCCCCAATTCCCGGAAACGGGCAGAGTCGAGTCTGCGCCCGTTTAATGATTGTATCTGAACCAAGGAAGAGAAGGTGTTAGATGGTCACATCCTCCTGTTAATCAATGTGATATGCGATAATGTTCACCTCGAGAGCGTCATTAACTGCATCGCGAAAACCTGAGAAGTTAGGCGATTACTTCACGTGTACCTCGCCCCAGCGGCGCGACGCAAGCATAGCCGGGGGGGCACAGCGAGTCCCCGAGCGGCGCCCCCGGATACAAGCGACGGAGTGAATCGCGAGCGCAAGCAGGTCCAACTTCGAAACAGACGAATGCGCGAGCCGTTAAGGGAGCCGATAGTGGTATGCACGTGGGACAGCCAACCCGTTCGGGTGTCATCGCTGCAGGGATGCTCGCGCTCGCCTCTATATCGTGATTTGTGCCCACTGGCGCTAGCTCTTTCGTTCGCACGTCTTTACCGGGGGTTGCGTTCGAAGACTCACTCCACCCCCGGCTATGCTTGCGACGGCCCTCCGGGCCTGGATCGAATGGCTCCCGACCACGAGCCCGTCCCGACAGAGAAATGCTTTATTTAGAAACTGTAAGGCATTGGTACGGAGTCAATTGGATCACAACCAACGCACTTTCTCCAATACCGAAAGGCCTTAGCACCCGCGCCCAGGATCGGAACGAATCGTCCTGCCGATTGTTGGGCTCGTCGGGAGCCTCGCCCTACCGGGCTTGGGATGCGTTTGAGTTCGCTGGGGTCGACGACGATCACTTTGCTTCGGGGCTTGCCTAACCCCATCGGCAATGGCCCGTTTCCCTTCGCCCTCGTTGGGAATTCAGCTACTCTGACTCACACACGGAACGCCCATGGCAGACGCACGCAACAAGAAGAGCCGCCCCGGTTTTGTCGAGAAGGTCCTGGATCGCTTGGCGCGGTTGGATCCGCCTTCGTTGCAGACGGTTGTCCAACGGTTGGCCCGTGAACGCAGTTTGTTGGAGACGGTGTTCAACACGATCGACGATGGCATCTTGATTACCGATCCCACGGGCCGAATCATCTACCTGAACCATTCGGTGACCCGGTTGCTGGGGATCCCGGCGGATTCGGCCGAAGGCGAGTTCGTGACGCGGTTTGTCCCCCAACTTGACTGGCAACGGCTCGACCAGATCGATCGGGCAGGAGGCAAGGGCGGGATGCGCCAGGAGTTTGAAGTTACTTATCCCGAGCCGCGTTTGATCCGACTGAACGCGACGCCCTTGGATGGTGAAGCCATGGGAAGCGCCGGGCTGGCTCTGATCATTCACGACGCCACGGAGGCGCGGAAGGAAACCTCGGAAGCTGTCGAAGCCGAACGCGGACACGCCCTGACTTTACTCGCCGGAAGTCTGGCGCACGAGATAGGGAATCCACTCAACGCCTTGCACATCCATCTCCAGCTCATGGAGCGGGAACTCCGTAAGTTGAAGCGTCTGGACGAAGAGGAGTCGCCCGGAATCGCTGCCAGCGTTGGCAAGCTAACCGACTATGTAGGCGTAGCCAAAGGCGAGATCACCCGCCTCGATTATATCATCACCGAATTCCTCCAAGCGCTTCGGCCTTCCGTACCCCAGAAGCGTCCTGCCAGCATCAATGACGTCGTGGACGAGACCCTCGCGCTGCTGGGACCGGAATTGGAGAATCGGGGCTTGCTCGTCAAAACGGAGCTCTCAGCGGCGGTACCGAAGATTCCGTTGGACGCGAGCCAGATGAAACAGGTGCTGGTCAATCTCCTCAAGAACGCGATGCAAGCCACGAATCGCGGCGGCTCGATCACCGTTTCCACCGGAGGGACTTCAGAGGATATTTGGTTGAGCGTGGTGGATACGGGCGTCGGCATTCCGGCGGAGCAACTGAACCGCATCTTCCAACCGTTTTACACCACCAAGACCCGGGGCACCGGGCTGGGCCTGATGATCGTCCAGCGCATCGTCCGCGACCACGGGGGGCGCATCGAACTCGAAAGCGCGCTGAACCGTGGCACGACCTTCCGTATCATTCTCCCGCAGCCTGGAAAAAGTCCCCGGGTTCTGGCGTTGCCACCGACCCCGGTTGAAGACTGAGCGCCGTGACTCAACCGAGGTCGCCGCACCGAATATAGTTATAAATTCTTTCTGACTCCCAAAAGGAATTGGACGGAGGGAGACTATAATCTGCAGATTACGCAGATTTTAGGAAGGAATTCTTCAGGCTAGTAGCCGACGAGGTGACGAGGCGGAAGTGCGTCGTAAGCCCCAATTCTCACCGTCTGCCTCGTCACCTCGGCAGCTACGCTTTCTCTCCCCTCAATCTGTGTGAATCTGCGGAGAAATTCAGGTTTTTCTCTGTCAGGATAAGATAGTTCACTCAACCGCTGGCACGATCTTCCAGATCTTGCCTTTGCCGGCAGCCAGCAGGGCCGTCTCATTGCCCAGGACATAAAGTTCCCCCTCGTTGTCCTGGCCGAAGGCGACCACGAAGGCCCACATCTTTTTTTCGGGCTTCACGGTCAGTTGCTCGATCTTCCACGGTTCACCGACCGTTCCAGAAGGATGAGCGGCGAGCAAAACGCCCATGGGTCCGGCCCAGGAACGGCTCCAATCGCCAAAGATATAGTCCCCCGGCAAATCCGCGAGTGCCTTGCCCCGGTAGACATAACCACCGGTGATGGACATGCCGTAGGCCTCGGGATCGCGCCGGAAGACGCCCACGTTCTTATAGACGGCGATCGGCTCCTTCAGCGGTTCGCCCCGGGCGCCCACCTTAGGGCCTTCGGGCAAGGGCTTGGTATTGTCCTTGGGATTAAACGCGGTGAATCCCTCGCGCAGACGCCAGCCATAGTTGCCGCCCAGTTCGATGCGGTTGACCTCTTCGAAGAGATTCTGTCCCACGTCCGCTTCATAAAGTCCGTGGTCACCACCCTTGTCGAAACTCATGCCCCACGGATTTCGCAGGCCATAGGCGTAGATTTCGGGCAGGCCTTCCTTGCCGTCGGCGAAGGGGTTGGTAGGGGGAATGCCGTGGCCGTTCGGGGCGTTGACGTCGATACGCAGGATCTTGCCCATGTGGGTCTGGAGATTCTGGCCGTTGCCCGTCTCGGGGCGTTTGCCTTCATCGTTGGCGTTGCCACCATCACCCACCGACATATAGAGAAATCCATCCGGCCCGAATGCCAGCCGCCCGCTGTTATGCTGCATGTAGGGCTTGTCGATTTCCAGCAGGATGCGTTCGGATTGCGGATCCAATCGGAGCGGTTCCCCGGGGGCGAAGGTCAGTTCCGCCAACCGGAGAGTGCTATCAAAATTCGTGGGAGCGGAGGCCCGGAGCGTGGCGCTGTAGGTCAGGTAGGCTTTTCGCACCTTGGGATAGCTTGGATGCACCGCGAGGCCAATGGTCCCGCGCTCGTCAAAGCCGCCTACCAGGATGGCGCAGAGGTGATTGGTCCAGTTGAGCACCGGTTCGGTTCGCACCTTGCCTTTGCCTTCCCATAGCCGGACGTAGCCGGTCTGCTCTACGATCAACGCCGTGCCATCGGGCAGGGGGCTGAATGAAATGGGCGCCGTGAGTCCTTCGGCCACCAATTCCAAAGAAACACTGTGGGCGGCGGCAAGCGGGCTGGAAAAGATTAGGGCTGTGGCCAAGGCAAAACTCGCCTTGATCCATCGTTGGGTGAACATGGAGGGATAGTGCCAGATCGGCGTCCCGGATCAATCCACGAAGCGCGCCGATGACTTTTCCTGTCCAAAAACGTGTCCGCAGGGGAAGGAGCGCGTCCATGGATACTTGTGGACTGCGCCTCCCACGAACATTCCCTTTCCCAGCCAAGGCCACCTGCTAACTTTGGCGCGTTGAAGCTGTTCGCCACGATTCTTCTTTGGCTCTCCCTGCTCGCCTTGCCGTTGGCAGTGCGAGCGGAGGTGGCCCTGCGTTGGGATGCGGACCACGACCGCTTTGACGCCAAGTTCGAGAAGCTGCCGTTGAACCGCGTCTTGGGCATGATTCGGAAACAGACCGGTTGGAAAGTGTTTCTGGAACCCGGCGCCAAGATGAATCTAACCGTGGCGTTCACGAATCTACCGGTTCGCGAAGCACTTCCCAAGCTCGCCGGAGGCTTGAATTACGCCTTGGTGCCGAAGCCGGGATCGTTGCCCCGTCTCTATATCTACCGCACCCAGATGGAAGCGGCCAGTGACGAGGTCTCGGAAGAGTCCGCCGAGGAGTTGTTGGCGGGTGACCCGCGCATCAAGACCGAGTTGATCGTCCGCCTGAAACCCGGCTCCAAGACGAATATCGATGCCTTGGCCAAATCACTGGGCGGGCGGGTCGTGGGCCGTATCGATTCGTTGCTGGCGTATCGGCTGGCCTTTGACTCAGAGGAAGCGGCCAACGCCGCGAAAGCGGCTCTCTTGGAGAACGAGGACGTGGCTGGCGTGGAGAACAATCAGGTGGTGGGGCATCCAGAGACGCCGCAAATGGCCTCCGGCATGAGCATGGCGCCTTTCAACCTCAATCCCAAGGTGGCCACCGATTGCGATAAGGTGGTCGTGGGTCTGGTAGATACCGGGGTCCAGGGACTTCCCTCGCAGTACCAACAGTTCTTGTTGCCGGGCCAGAGCGTCGCGGATGGCAAACCGGCGGCAGGAGAGCTGGCTCACGGATCGGCCATGGCGGAAACGATCTTGCGAACGGTGGCTGCCTTGGAAAAAGGCAATTCCTCCACCGTCAAGATCCTTCCCGTCGACGTGTATGGATCCAGCGAAACCAGCACCACCTTCAACGTCGCCAAGGGTATTGCGATGGCGGTAAAGGGTGGGGCCAACGTCATCAATTTGAGTTTGGGCGGATCTGGGGATAGCGCCTTGCTGCAAGAGTTGATTCATTCCATCACGGCCCAAGGCGCGTTGGTGTTTGCCGCAGCGGGAAATACGCCCGTTACCACGCCCACGTATCCGGCCGCTTATACGGATGTCCTGGCAGTGACTGCGGCGTCTGCTCCGGGGCAGATTGCTCCCTATGCCAACCGCGGTTCGTTCATCGACCTCATGGCTCCGGGCACGAGCTACGTGCCGTACAATAACCAGATGTGGG
>DATJII010000168.1:0-32755 GCA_035493435.1 Candidatus Limnocylindria bacterium
GCCAAGACCCGCTCGGTGGTCGGGATGTCGATGGGGGCTTCGCCGATTTTTCCCGTGCTGACAGGGCCGGGATTTAAAGAAGCGGTTATATTGGTCGGATAGACGCCGGGAGCGCCGCGGAACGCCACCGGATAGCCGATCACCCGAAAGCCGGTCGCCAAGGCATCCGTGCTTATTTCATTGGTATTGCCTGACGATGTCCCAAACTTCCAAAGGGCGTCGTTATCCTGCTTGGAAAAAGAGGGATCATACAGGATATGCCTTTGTCCGCCATTGCGCACAAAGGCGTTGGCGGCCGCGACTGGGAAGTCCCATGGCCAAAACCCACCCCCCGTAGAACAGTCGGGAAACTGGTCCCGGTTGTCGTTGGCGTACATGATGGCTGCCAGGCCAAACTGGTGCAAATTGCTAGAGCACTTGATGCGGATGGCCTTGGATTTGGCGCTGGATAGCGCGGGCAGCAACATCGCGGCGAGGATGGCGATGATCGCGATCACCACCAGCAATTCAATCAGGGTGAATCCCCCGTTCCCTTTACGGACCTGAAATCGGCTTTGCATAGACAATATAAGCACACGATTCCCCGGTGCGGGCACGCACTACTGCTACCACGGGGTGTCGGACTTGCTAATGAATGAACCACCACGCAGGCCAACCGTCCATGAGCTTCCGCGCTGAGTTTTTAAACTTTTTGACACCCGCATTGACTTGAATGGGTTCATCGCTTCCCATCGTCATTCAAGCCAATGACCGCCCCGCGATCTCTTTCTTCCCTGGCCGGTGCAGCCTGCCTGGCAGCCACCGCCGCAGTTGCTTGCGCCGATTCCGTCCATCCGAAATACGGGTTTCCGGTTTACTCCAACCTTCCTTCAGGCAACCAGATGACCGGCCAATGGAAACCGGCAGCCAACCCTGCGATGAGTCCCGACGAAGCCCAAAAAGCGTTCAAGCTTCCACCGGGATTCCAAATCCGGCTGTTTGCGGCTGAGCCGGACATTGCCAATCCGGTGGCGATGACCTGGGACGATCGGGGGCGGCTCTGGGTCCTGGAATTGTACGAATACCCACTGGGGGTCAAGCCCGGCCAAAAAGGCCGCGACCGCATCAAGATCCTGGAAGACACCGACGGCGATGGGCGGGTCGATTCAGTCAAAGTCTTCGCGGAGGGATATAGTCTGGCAACCGGTCTACTGGTGGGAAATAAGGGGGTATACGTCGGCCAGGCGCCAAACCTGTATTACTTGGAAGACACCAATGGCGACGATGTGGCGGACAAGTCCACTGTCGTCGAGACGGGCTTCGGCCTGGAGGACCGGCATGAACTGCTGAACGGCTTCACTTGGGGACCCGATGGCCGGATGTACATGACTCACGGGGTCTTTACCCGCACCAAGGCGGTCGATCCGAATGAACCGAAGGCACCTCCAGTAGAGATCACGGCTGGCGTGAGCCGCTTCAATCCTCAGACCCACCACATTGAGGTCTACGCCGAAGGTACCAGCAATCCCTGGGGCGTAGACTTCGATGCGCGGGGAAATGCTTTTGTTAGTGCCTGCGTCATCGATCATTTCTTCCATCTCCAACCCGGCGGAATGTATTCCCGTCAAGCTGGTCAGCCACCGTATCCCTATGCTTACGGTTTGCTTCCCAGCATCGTGGATCACCGTCACCACATGGCGGCCTATGCCGGGGTCTGCATTTACCAAGGGGATCAGTGGCCCGCCGAATGGAAGGGCGAAGCACTGATGGGTAACATCCATCAGAACGCCCTGAACCACGATCACTTGGAGACCCGGGGCAGTACATTTAACGCGGCCCAAAGGGACGATTTCCTCACCACGCCAGACGGCTGGTTCATGCCGGTCAGCACCCAAGTGGGACCGGATGGAGCGGTATGGGTCATGGATTGGTACGATAAGTATCCCTGTTACCAAAATGCGAACGCGGACCCCGCCGGCGTCGACCGCGAACGCGGACGCATCTGGCGAATTGTCTGGGTGGGTGACGACGCCAACAAACCCGTTGCTTCCCATCCGTCAGGATTGAACTTGGGCCAAGTGCCGACCCCGGAGCTCACCAAGTCCCTTGAGAATCCGAACGTCTGGATGCGCCGTATGAGCCAGCGGGTCTTGTCCGGCCGGTCGGACATTCGCGATCAGCGTTCGGCACTTTTGGAAATGGTCCGCCATGCAACGACCGAAGAAAGCCGGCTGGCTGCACTTTGGACTCTTTATAGCTCTGGCCAGATCGATAATGAAATCCTCGACAGCGCCGCCAAGTCTTTCAAATCCGGTGTCCGCCAATGGGCGGCACGGTTGACCGGTGAGTTCCACGATGGTTCCGAAGCAGCCGGGACACGGCTTGAAGCCCTGGCGGGTGATGATGAACCGTCCGTGCGCGCGGCGGTCGCCACCGCGTTACGTCAGCACACCAGCGGGTCCCTCACGGTCAATACGCCGCCGCCGTTGCCTTTCGATCAAACCGGCGCCGCCATCGTCGGATTATTGGACAAGCTCATTGAAAAATCCCACTCCGAAAACGATCGCGACCTGCCGTTCCTGATTTGGACAGCCGCCGAGCCGCTGATGGTACAGGACCCGGGCAAGACCCTGGAATGGTTTGCCGACAATGGCGACGACTACCTCCCCTTGACCGGTATTCTCATGAACAAGGTCATGCGGCGTTTTTCCGACCTGAAGGACGCCGATGTCCTCGATTCCATGGTTGAGTTTCTGGGCAAGGTTCCCACCACCAGTCCCCTGCTCCTCTCGGCCATGGACGGCCTATTGGAGGGCCAGCGAACCAAGCCCACGGCTCCTGCCAAGGCGGCCATGCAAACGCTGACCAAGCTCCTGCAAAGTTCCAATCGCGAGGTGGTGGCGCGAGCCGAACAACTGGGAGTGCTGTGGGGCGATGCCACGGCATTGAAGGCTCTGAGCACCAAGGCCAGCGACGCTTCGGCACCGGAAGCGGAACGAGTCCGCAGCATCCATGCCCTGCATCAATCGACTACACCTGAGGTACGGGCGACCCTGCTGGGCTTGGTCAAGGGCGCGGGATCCGACGCCATTGTGGTCGAGGCTATCCGCAGCCTGGCCGAGGTCGGAACCGAGGATTCAAGCCAGGTATTATTAGACCGCTGGAATGCTTTTTCGCCCGCAGCCAGGCGGGCCACCAGCGAGTTCATGTCCAGCAAACCGAACTGGTCCCTGCAATTTCTCGCCGCGGTCCAGCAAGGCAACGTGAAGCGTGGTGACCTTCCCCCCACCGTCATTCGCAATCTAGCCACCCACAAAAATGAGGCGATCCGAACCGCGGCCACCAAGGCCTTCGGGAAGTTCACTGCCAGCAGCAAGGAAAAGCTCAAACTCATTGCCGAGAAGCGCAAAATGGTGGTCGAGGGGCCCATTGACGTCGCAGCCGGGCATGAGGTGGCCAAACGCACCTGTTTCATTTGCCACAAATTATATGGCGAAGGCGCCGAAATCGGGCCCGATCTCACGGGCGTGGGGCGCAGTTCCCTGGAGGCACTGCTGCACAACGTCATCAACCCCAATGAGATCATCGGCCAGGGGTATGAAAACGTGGAAGTGGAGACCAAGGACGGCCGGAGCATTTCCGGTCGCATGGTAGAGAACAGCGACAACCGGGTCCGGATTCTCATGGCAGGCCCCCACGAGGAAGTTGTCGCCAAATCCGAGGTGAAGGAAGTCCGGGTCAGCGAAAACTCGGTTATGCCCGAAGGGTTGGAACAGATTCCCGACCAGGATTTCCGGAACTTGATCTGGTATATTCTGGCCCCGCCCCAGGACCCGAAACCCCTGACCCCGGAACGCAAAAAGGAATTAATCGGCGGTACAGGTGAATCCGCATCGATCCCCTCCAATCTGCCCGTACGCGACGGCGAATCCCTGGCGCTCTGGGCGCCTGGTTGGCAGATCGACTGTCCCGACTTTGAAGGTGCTCCTTCCAAATATCCCGAGTTGATCGGCCGGGCCAATGTCTTGATGACTCACCCTTTCGATTCCAAGACTCCTGCTGCCATCATTCGGGCCATGAACCTGCCGGTTGGCCAAAAAACGATCCTGAGTTTCAAGGTCGCCTCTCACGAACGCGGTGACTGGGACCTGCGGGTGCTTGCCGATGGCGAAGTACTGCACCGGCAGAAAATCGGGCACGACGGCGAACGCTGGACAAACGTGCGGATCGACCTAAGCAACTACGCCGGACGCCGCATCGTCTTGCGGCTGGAAAACGCCGCCAACGACTGGTCCTGGGAATTCGCCTACTGGGCGGACCTGAAACTGGAGTCCTCCGAATTTGCGGCCAAATAAAATAGGGAAGGCAAATTTTCGCACGCGGAGGCGCGGAGACGCAGAGGAAAATCTGAAAACCCTGCGAATACCAAGGCTGGTTCCTCTGTGATTTCAACTCGCTTTGCCATACTTAATCATTTTTGGGCCGCTCGTCTTGCTTCCTCCTCCGCGTCTCCGCGTCTCCGCGTGAGTATAAAAAGTGAACCAACCAAGTTAGCCCGCAATAATCCACAATGGAAAACCTCGATTTCATTACCGGCGAGATAATTGATGAGTCACTGAAACTGCATCGGGGTTTGGGCCCGGGCTTGTTGGAATCGGTTTATGAAGCTGTGCTGGCAAAATCATTAGCGCAACGTGGACTGGTGGTGGAGAGACAAAAACCGGTCCCTTTCGAGTATGGTGGCATCGTTTTCGACGAAGGCTTGCGGGTCGACCTGCTGGTGGAGAAGCGGGTTATCGTCGAACTGAAATCGCTCGAAAAACTTGCCCCTGTGCATTCGAAGCAAGTCCTTACCTATCTCAGGCTCATGAAACTTCCTGTCGGGCTACTCATCAATTTTGGGGCTCCAACCCTGAAAGAAGGGTTGCACCGAATCGTGAACGATTTTCAACCCAGTTCACCCCGCCTGCGAGTGAACCGAAGAGGAGAATAGGCTCACGCGGAGGCACGGAGCCGCGGAGGAAAACGAGGAATCGCGATGTCTGAAACACCCGGATTCCATGGCAAAATCACCTCCTGTCAACCTCAACAAACATTCCGCGCGTTTGATTAACTGTTCCCCTCCTACACTTTCCCCTCCGCGGCTCCGCGGCTCCGCGGCTCCGCGTGAACATCGCCCCCTCCCCTTTCACACGGTTGACCACGCCGGAGGAATTCCTCGGTTTTCCGACGGGAAATGCGCCCCCCGCTCCTCATTGAATCTGTGGACTCGATCCGCCTGAACAGGCAGGCTTGCCAAGAATTTTTACCCTGGCTCACCTATGCTGCGAATCCTTAAGACCCTGTATGTCCAGGTCCTGGTGGCCATCGTCATCGGTGCCGTGCTGGGTCATTTTTATCCGTCGCAGGGCGAAGCCTTCAAACCCCTGGCAGACGGTTTCATCAAATTGATCAAGGCCATGGTCGGGCCGCTGATTTTCCTGACGTTGGTCAACGGAATCGGCGGCGCCGGCGATTTGAAGAAGGTGGGCCGGGTAGGTATCAAGGCATTGATCTATTTTGAAGTGGCCACCACCCTCGCCCTGGCTTTGGGACTGGTGGTTGTCAACGTAGTTCAACCTGGCGCCGGGCTTCATGCGGACCCGAAAACGCTGAGCACGGCGGGCATTCAAACCTACGCCACCGCCGCCAAGCATTTCACGTTCACGGAGTTCATGCTCAACCTGATTCCCGACACGTTTGTCGGGGCCTTCGACAAGGGCGATATCCTGCCCATCCTCTTGCTGGCCATCCTGACCGGCGTGTCGCTGAGCCAGATGGGGCAGCGCGGGAAAGCGATTCTCGATCTGAGCCATGGCCTGTGCAACGTCTTCATGGGAATCATTGGGATCGTCATGCGATTGGCGCCCTTGGCAGCCTTTGGCGCGATGTTTTTTCTCGTCGCGAAATATGGGCCGGGCACCTTGGTTTCCCTGGGGAAGTTACTGGGTTGTGTGTATGCAACCTGCGGGTTGTTTGTGTTCCTGGTTCTCGGTGGAATCCTGCGTCTCAACGGCTTTCGGCTCCTCCCCCTGCTCCGGCACATCCGCGAGGAAATCCTCCTGGTCATTGGCACTTCATCGTCTGAAACCGCCCTGCCTCGGCTGCTTCAGACCCTGGAGAAAGCGGGGTGCACCAAGTCGGTCGTAGGATTGGTCCTGCCAGCGGGCTATTCCTTCAATCTGGACGGCACCTGCATCTATTTAACGATGGCCGCCGTTTTCATCGGCCAGGCAACCGACACGCCGATGACTTTAATCGATCAACTGAAGATCCTGGGAATCCTGCTCCTGACCTCCAAAGGCGCGGCAGCCGTCACGGGTGGTGGGTTCGTGACGCTGAACGCCACCCTGGCCGCGAGCGGCCCCTTGCCGGTCAGCGGCCTGACACTTTTGATTGGCATCGACCGCTTTATGTCCGAAATCCGGGCCGTGACGAACCTCATCGGCAATAGCGTCGCCACCCTGGTCATCGCCAAGTGGGAGGGCGAACTAGTAGAAACGGAAGCACTGAAGAAACTGCGAGGGGAAAGTTAGTCAAAAGGCTGGAATCACTCTCATTGGAAACGGGCTCGAGGTCCTTCCTCTCGTGCTGGTCGGCACGCGCAAGTCATTTGTCGGTTTTGACTGGGTGGTGCACACTTACCGATGAGTGCAACCACCGGATGACAATGCGCTGCTGCGGCAATACGTGGAGGGCCAATCGGACGAGGCCTTTTCCGAATTGGTCACCCGGCATATCAACCTGGTCTATTCCGTCGCGCTACGCTCCATCGGTAACCGTCACGAGGCCGAGGACGTCGCCCACACCGTCTTTATCCTGCTGTCGAAAAAAGCCGCTCAATTACGCCACGAGAAGGCCCTTTCCAGTTGGCTTTTTCAAGCCACGCGATTGACAGCGAGCAATTATGTACGGAGCGAAATTCGGCGTCGGCGCCGTGAACACGAGGCGCATATGCAATGGACATTGAATGAGCCGGAGGGCGACCTTTGGCCAAGGATTGCCCCCCTGCTGGACGACGCGGTGGCGGAACTGAATGAAAAGGATCGGCGGGCCATCGTGCTCCGCTTTTACCAAGGCAAGAACCTGCGCGAAGTGGGCGCGGCGTTGGGCTCCAGCGAGGACGCCGCCGAGAAGCGTGTTAGTCGCGCGATCGCAAAACTCCGCACGTACTTCGCCAAATGTGGTGTCACCGTCGGTGAAAGTGGCCTCATCGGAGTCATTTCCGCCAATGCTGCCCCGGCCGCGCCGATGGGGCTGGCCGTTACAATTTCAGCGGCGGTCGCCTTGGGAGAGACTGCCATTGTTGCCACAGCAACCGCCACCACAGCCAAAACCATAGCCATGGCCTCCCTGCAAAAGACTTTGATAGCGACCCTCCTGGCCACCGCTGTCGGCGTAGGAATCTATGAGGCAAGGCAGGCGGCAGCCTTGCGAACCCGGCTCAGACTTCTAGGCCAGGGTCAGTCATCGAGCGATGAAATACGGCGAGGCACTACCGCACAGCAACCGCCGCAACCGTCAACGAATTCGCCTTTGAAGCGTTTCGACTGGGGATCGGTCGAATCGACAGACTATAAGCAGTACCTGGCGAATCTTCGATCGGCGGGATGGCCGGAAGAAACCATCCGCAATCTCATCCGTGCCGATGTAAGCAGGCTATACGAAGGGAAAAAGAGGGAACTCCGCAAGGCCGCCCCGAGGTTTGAGTATTGGAAAGGCGATGACTTTATTCGAACCGGAGCCGGGCGCGAGGCCTGGATTCGGATGCTCGCGATCAACGAGGAACGGGATGCCACGATGCGGGCACTTGGCGTTGAGCCAGAGCTCGGCAAGCAGGATGCCAAGAACGCCACGGCGATGGATTGGATGCTCGACTACCTGGGCGACGAGAACAAGGCGCTGGTTCTCCGCCTGAACAGGGAATTGGAGGACAAACTGACGATGCGCGAACGAGGCAGCCTGGATCCGACGCAGATGGAGCAGTTGGCCAAAGACCGGGATGACGCTGTAAAGCGGTCGCTCACGCCGGAGCTGGCATTTCAATACGACTTGCGGCAACCCACTGGCACCGGTGGCCGGGTGCGTCAAAACCTGGCTTTCTTCGACGCGAACGAGGACGAGTTCGTAGCGGTGTTCAAGATCCGCAAGGGCTTCGAACAGCAGTATCCCGACTTGTTCCCCGAGGTTCAGACGGTCAACCCCGCAGAACTCACGGCCGCACAACGCCGGGCGATGCGCGAGACCACCCAACAGGTGGAGGCCCAGATTCAGGAGCAAATCCGCACTGCCCTTGGCCCGAAACGCAGCGCCGACTATGAACTGGCACAGAATCCGAACTATCAGGAAATGTATCGGGTGGCTGAGCAAGCCGGCCTGGGAGTCGCCGAATCCAAACAACTCTATCAAGCCCGCCTGGGTGCGGAAGAACAGGCTGACTTATTGCGAAACGATCCGGGACTGAGTCCTGGGAAACGGGGAAGCGCGCTCACTGGACTCCGGCAAAACACGGAGAATTACATCCAACGGGTGCTGGGAGACAAGGCCTGGGAACAATTCGGACGTATAGGCACCAAACCGTGGCTCGATCATATTGGCCAACTACCCGAACCTGGTATTGACGCGCCCCCAGTTAGTGGTTCCGTTAAGAAGGGCGCCCCCTGATTCCCTGGGCGGCCATCCCTATCAACCCCTCCGTTTGAAGAATTGGACGGCGCGCTCGTGTTCCTCGGCGGCAGAGCGGGAAGTAAAAGTACCCAAATTTCTGCGCTTGCCTGTCTCTGGATTGCGCTTGCGCGAATAGAGGCGGTAACCGCCCGACTTAAGTCTTCGGATCATATCCTAGAAATTATGTTTGATGTTGTGGCAACCCTTTCGTCATCGTCCTCACGCCTCCCGAAATCCGAGAACCGATCAGGCCGGTTCAACAACAGTCAGGCTGGTTAATTGCGGCTCAAGGAGGGTTTGACGCGGCTTGGTCCTGTGACGTTTTGGCGATCTGGCGCATCAAGGCGTCCGGTTGGGTTTCTTCATCCAACATTTGCATCCCGGAAGATTGATCGCGCCCGATGCCAGCCTTGTCGCAAAGTAACCGCAGCAACCGTAGCGTTTCGGTATTCTCCTGTTCGGCGAGGAGATTAATCTGCAGGTCCAATTGATTTCGTCGCTCGATAAAACGGGATTGGCGATTCTGGCTCATCATCAATACCGGTCCGGCGAACGCCGCCTGGAAGGAAAGAGCCAGGTTCAGCAGAATGAATGGATACGGGTCCCAATGCCGTAGCCAGCCCGTAAGATTGAGTATCATCCAGACCGCGAGCAAGACGGCCTGCGTGAGAATAAAAGCCCAACTCCCAATGCAAAGCGCAATCATATCGGCGATTCGCTCGCCACGGGTACGCAAACTCCGCGACGCCGCTTCAATTTTGGCGATGGTTTCAACATTTCGTTGAGTCAATGTTTCAAGGGAATCCTTGGCATTCATAAGGGGCGGCTCGGACGCAGGAAGGCGAATCTAAAAAACACCAGGTTCAAGGAGTCGGGGATCCTGATACATCCAGAACTCAGGCTTTCTTCGCGGCCCGATTATACCTGAATCGGCTCTTGAAGAGGACGTTTCGTTGCGTTTGAACGTGCAACCGCAGAATGTGATATCCTCATACGACCCATTTGTTGTCACTCAACCTCCGGACCCAGTACGAGCACGCGGGATGCCAAAGGGCGCCCAATTGGCGTCCAGCGAGTCCGGCGGCGCATCGAATTGAAACAACCGCGGCCTAAATAATTGGTGGTCAGTCATTTGGACAAATGCAAACAGAGCTTGGAGGCTCCAGCCTCACTACGCCCGTTGGCCTTCGGAAACTCCAGTCTCTATGCGGCGCGCGTCCACACCTGTGTTTTGCATGCCCGGGAATTCCCCGGCTTGAATTCTTGCGCATCCCGTCATGTCCGCCATAGGGAGCCGACGCTCGGCACACTAATCGCTGGAAGCCAAAAACGGCTCAGGAAACGGCCGATGATTCATCACTCATGAAAGCACTTACCTACCACGGCCCCAAAGATGTCCGCGTTGAGAATGTTGCTGACCCTGATTTGCGAAACCCTGAAGACATCATCCTTCGAGTCACGGCAACCGCTATTTGCGGGTCCGATCTCCATCTCTTTCGAGGCAAGGTTCCCGAACTTGAAAAGGGGGATATTCTGGGCCACGAATTCATGGGTGTGGTCGAAGAAGTGGGGCGAGAGGTGACCCGCGTACGTCGCGGTGACCGGGTGGTGATCCCTTTCGTCATCGCCTGCGGATCCTGCTTCTTCTGCGAACGGCAACTTTTCTCAGCTTGTGAAACCACCAACCCCAACAAGGGCGGGACCTCCAACGGCAAAGGTATCAAACCCTCTGCCGCGCTCTTTGGCTATACGCACCTGTATGGTGGCATTCCCGGCGGCCAGGCGGAATATGTGCGAGTACCCAGGGCGAACGTAGGTCCCTTTCCCGTGCCCAGCTCACTCTCTGACGATCAGGTTCTTTTCTTGAGTGACATACTTCCCACCGCCTACCAGGCCGTATTAAATGCCCAGGTAAAGCCAGGCTCAAGCGTCGTCGTCTATGGCGGAGGTCCAGTCGGTTTGCTCTCGGTAGCCTGCGCCCGACTCAAAGGCGCCGAAAAAATATTCCTGGTTGACCATCACGATTACCGTCTGGAATTCGCGGCTCGGACTTATCAAGCGATACCCCTCAATTTCGAGAAGATTGATCCCGCCGAGGAAATCATGCGGGACACCGCGTATCGCGGCGTGGACGCGGCTATCGACGCCGTCGGCTTTGAAGCCAAGGGAAGCAAGCTGGAAAGCCTCCTCTCGAGTGTGAAGCTGGAAGGTGGCAGTGGAGAAGTCTTGCGCCAATGCATCGCCGCCGTCCGGCGCGGTGGTGTGGTGAGTATTCCGGGAGTTTATGCAGGCCCCCTGCACAATGTCCTGTTTGGGGATGCGTTCGACAAAGGACTTAGTTTTCATATGGGCCAAACTCACGTCCAACGGTACCTGCCGGAACTGCTGGAGTTTATCGAATCCGGTGCACTTCGCCCGGAGGCCATTGTCACCCACAAGCTTCCGTTACTGTCCGCCGCCAAAGGGTACGATATCTTCGATAAGAAGGAGGACGACTGCCGTAAAGTTATTCTGGTGCCGGGAATGAACCCCCTCCCTGAAGACGAGGAGGCCTTTCTCGAAACGGATGCCTTGCCTGCCGTGGCTTGAACCGGGTATGGAAAGGGTTGACTGGCTATATTAAGAAGCCGGTAGATCAGCCCTTTGCCATGCCAATGGATCTTGCAAATTGCCCGACCCCGGCGTGCAATAGTAGTCAGCTCACCAAGGCCCGTTCTAAACACATGGCATTTTCCTCATTATTCGCGCCTTCATTATTCTGGCATCTGGCTTGCTCGGGCAATCTCCCGGAAGACGGGCATAACCCGCGACATTTCTATCGAATCCCTTGGCCTGTCGCGGTCTCTTGCCCGTCTTCTGTTTGCCTCCACTGACTTTGGCGTGAGTCCCTTTTTAAGTGCCCCGGGCATGAGTCAAGCAACTAGACCCGGCGTGCTATGGTTTACTTCCGCCAGGAAACAATGGCCTGCTCGGTAGTGAACATTGCGGAGGAATGCAGTGTGAGGGTCTGGAGGGATGCTTCCAACAATCCCGTGCTCGTGGCTCCAATGGCGTCGGAAATCACGATGGGCCGGTAGCCATTTTCTATCGCGTCGCGCGCATGGGATTCCACGCAAGCCTCGGCCAACATTCCGGCGATATAAATCGTCCGCGCGCCCAGACGCTCCAGTTCACTCTGAATAGTCTTGGCCCAGAACGACGAAAATCCCTGCCGGGGTCGCAGCACAGAATCTTGGGATCCAACATTGAGACCAGCGAGAAACCCACTGCCCCACGTTCCTTTGGCCAGGAGCCTATTGTCAAAAACGACCTGCTGGATCGCACTCAGCGGTTTGAAGCCCGTCATGGACGGGTAGTCGAGCTCGATGGGCGAATGGATCACCGGAATTCCCGAAGCTCGGGCGGCCCGGGTGAGTTCGATCAGTTTTTGGGGAACACGGTTCTTTTCCACGGTCGCGCGGACAAAGCCCCACGCTCCCCCGGCAGGATCGAGCAAATCGTTCTGTGCCGAGGTGATGAGAAGTATGGACTCAGATTTCATGGCGTATTTGTTTGGCTTCGTTGATTTATCAATGGTTCCCACGATGGGAACGCCGCCCAATAGAACACACTCCCTCTGAGCGTTCTGTGACCCGGGTCACCAAAGCGGTACTTTTGAGGTGTTTTCCAATCACTCCGAAGGGCCTACGCTCCTGATGAGATGTCCATCCTGAAACACACCCGGAACTTTTTCCCGTTCATGGTCCGTCTCACCGAAGCTTCCCAGCGGCGACTCAACGAGAGCGGCCGCATCCTTCACGAAAAGAAGGGCCGCGAGCTTCTAGCGCGGGGAGAGTTCGTGGGAGGAGCCTATCTGGTGATGACCGGTGAGTTGGACGTATATATTATCGACCGTGATGGACGTGAAGCCTCGATGTATCGGGTTCGGGCCGGTGAATCCTGCCTGTTTGCCATCAACTCCCTGTTTGCCCATGTCCCTTACCCCGCCTGGGTCAGGGTGACCTCTTCCACCGCCACCATTCTCATGATTCCGGCGGACGTCCTGAAAGAATTGCACCATCAGGAGAAAGCCATTCGCGACTGGGTCTTTGGAGTTCAGTCACAGAGAATCTTCGACTTGGTCACCACGCTGGAAGAACTACAGACCCTGCCGGTCGAAGCCCGCCTGCGAAGTTACCTACTCCGGTCCGCCAATGCGGAACATCAAATAAAAGAAACCCACGAAGCCATCGCCAGGCGCCTCGGAACCGCCCGTGAAGTCGTCACCCGGCACTTGCAAACCTTTGCTGGCGCCGGTTTACTTATACTCTCCCGAGGCTGCATCCAAATCCTCGATGCCAAGCGGCTTGGAATGCCGGATGTTGCCAGCAGGGAATTGACGAAACAATTACCACTTGGCACCCCCCGAAAACCAAAGTGATCGTCGTCGGCCTCGGCAAACCCAAACGCGACCCAAGCCCGGGAGGGTGAGGCTCCTGACGAGCCCTGCTATCGGCTCGGGGCTTCGCTCCGAGGGATGGTTGATATAACGAAGCGTCGGGTTGCGATTGAGATGAACTTGGTCACATATCTGCCTTCGGATCAGCCGGTTGCATCTTCTATGCGAAGCGACCCGCCGTTAGGATGGGCTCGTCGGGAGCCTCGCCCTCCCGGGCTTTGGGGGACGCGTCGGGTAGGCTAAGACAACATGGAGGAGCGAGCTTCTCGGGTGGGTCCTAAAATTAGTAAGTCTAGGTTGCTTCGTCTCGTACAGAGACGAAGTCACGTTGCTCCCAAGGTAATTAAGCACTCACCATGGGAGAGAACCGAAATCAAGATCCGGGACAGATGATATTCTGGCCATCTGTTCCAGAAATGGAGCCCGCCTACTTCCCCGGCGTATCGAACGTTTCCCATGCCTCCAGCGGGTTTCCCGGGGCGATGTGCATGAAGGTGTTTCCGTCGGTGGAGAACTGCATCCAGTTGCGGGCGGCGGCAACGCTGATGCCTAAACGTTCCCGGCGCGGGTGGTTCGGTTTCGGCAAAGCATCCCAGAAATGGATGGTCCGGTCGCCCGAGGTGGCCACGATCCCGCCATCCTCCATGACCGCGAGGGCGGTCACCGCTCCAGCCTGGGCTCGCCAGCGTTCGCCCGTCAATTCCAGGTGGGTGTCGACATCGAATACCCTGACCCAGCCGTCCTCGTTGCCCACAAAGAGGCGCCGGGTGGTGGGGTGAAAGGCGACGGCGGTATCGTAGGTGGGCGCGTCGCCCAGGGAAATATGACCGCCGTTGACGTCGGAGGAACGATATAAGCGGGCTCGCATTCCGATAAAACCGGTGACCGCAATGAGGCTGCCGTCGGGCGAGAGGTCCATGCAATTGATCCCTGTCTCACCATATAACATGCGTTGGTCGTCGGTCCCGGTGCTGGTGCGTTTTTCGAGATCCACCACCAGGAGTTTTCCCGGTATCAGGCCCGCCACCAGCCGTTCATTGCGGGAGAGTTTTCCCCGGATCACCCGGCCAAACCTCGGAAAAGAGGGGATGCCCGAAATACGCCACAGCGTGCGTAGATCGCCGCCATCCGGTCCCGGGGGCGCCCAGGCCGTTATGGCCCCGGTCTCAAAATGGCGGGTGATCGTGCGACCGTCTTTCAGGACCGCGAGGGGAAACTCGAATTCGGTGGTGGGACTATGTTTCCCCCGCTCGCGGTCCCATAACCACGTCCGATTCGTGCCCGCCCGGTAAAGGGCATAACGCCCATCCGCCGACATGGCCGGATGTTCCCACCAGTTCATGGTCCAGACTCCGCCGACCCGTGATTGCGACACGGCGGGCAGCCGGTTCCATTGGCGCACCGTATGATCGTCACTCGCGGTCACGAACCGGCGCAGCCCCGGCATATACGCGATGTCGCGGATGCGTTCTTCGTGACCCAACTGGAAAGCCACTTGCCCGTCAAAAGCGGAACGGCTCAGCAAATCCGCTGGCGGCTCCTGCGGTCCACTCACCCCAACGGGCTGGTTCAACCCGGGAAAACGATCGTCGTCATAGACCGAAGTCGTGGGCGGGCTCTGCAGATATTGTATGATTACCAGCGCCCCGGTATCGGTGGCCACCGCCAGGACAGGTTCGTCCTGGCTGAATCGGATGGCATGAATAGGGGAGGCCCACTCCTGGAAGAACACGCATTTGCCATCTTCCATAGAATAAACGCTCACGGTTTTGGCCACGCCCGCGGTGGTGCCCGAAGCCATCGCCAGATAACGATCATCGCTCGAAAACTCCACCAGTGCGGGGGAACCATTCGTTGTCTGGATCTTGAAAAGCGGTTCACCCAGCGTGGCCTGCTCCTCTTCTCCCGCCTTGCGGACTTCCAACCAATTTCCCCCGTCTCCTGCCCGGGTCCAGGCGAAGCGTTGACCGTCTCCCGAGAGGGCAAACGGGGCAAACGCCCGCTTGGTCGGGACCGCAATTTTGCCTTGGTGCAAGTCAAAGATCTCCGCGACGTCCCCGCGGTCGGCGCCCCAGAGGTTGTTGCCGCTATAGAGGACGCGGCTCGAATTCAGCCACAAGCCGGTCATGCGCCGCCCGGCGGATGAACGCAGCAATCGCCCGGTGTCCGTCTCGGCAATAATAAGTATATCACCGTCGCCGCAACTGAAATGCCGCCCGTCGGAGGCGAAAGACAGGGAATGAAAACCGAAATCGGCCGGAATGCTGCCGTGCGCCGCACGCGGATCGGGAACCCGGGCTCCGTTTTCGACCCGGCCGTTTTCGGGGTCCAGCCATCGCAAGGTACGATCCGCCGCCAGGATGGCCAGGCGGCGACGGGCGGGCACCCAGGCAACACAACGGGGTTCCGTACCGTCCAGGCGGGTGCGTGCCCAGTCATCACCGCGGCAAAAGCCATTGACCAACTTCCATTCAAAACCCCGCCGGGCCGGATCCAGGCTGGCGAGCATGCGTTGGGCAGGACCGAACTGGCCTTGCTGCCGCGCCGCCAGGGCGTTGGCGACGGTCGCAAAATAGGCGTTGTCCGCCGCCAGGTGTTCCGCGGCGCGGGCCGCCTCCGCCCGGGTATCAGCCAGGCGCCGGTCCGATTCCGCCTGTCGCCACAGCACCGTGCTGGTGATGGCCCCACCCACCAGTGCCATCGCCAACGCGGTCATCAGCACAGTGATCCGGCGATTGCGCCCCACCCATTTGATCGCCCGCTCGAACGAGGTGACGGGCCGGGAATGGATGGGTTCGCCACGCAGCCAGCGATCGAGTTCGTCGGCCAGTTCATTGGCACTGGACAGTCGCCGGGCGGGATCTTTTTCGAGGCACCTAAGACAGAGAGTGTCAATATCCCGCAAATGGGATACCGAGCCCGACCGTGAGGTCCGCCACGCCAGGCTGGGGGGAGCGGGGTCCGACTCCTGGATGCGACGAAAGATATCGATATGGCGCTCGCCGGGAAAAGGAACCTCGCCGGCGACCAATTCATATAAGATGACACCCAGGCCCCAGACGTCACTGGCGGTGCTAATCGCGCGGTTATCGCCCGCCACCTGTTCCGGTGGCATATAATGAGGCGTGCCCAACTGGACCGAAGACAAGGTCAGCCCGGCGTCGGAATTGACCACCTTGGCGAGGCCGAAATCCGTGAGGAACGGCGTGCCAGCGCGGTCGAACAGCACATTTCCCGGTTTGAGATCGCGATGCAAGACGCCATGCAGATGGGCGTGATGCACCGCGCGGGCAATCGTAGAAACGAGACCAGCCGCCTCGCGCACCGGCATCGAGCCGCGCTTCATTCGCTGAACCAGCGAACCGCCCTCCATCAACTTCATCGTGAAGTAGGGCTGGCGGTTGAACTCGTTCACCTCGTAGACGGGCACAATATGAGAATGCTCCAGGCGTGCCGCCGTTTCGGCCTCCACCCGGAAACGCGCCTTGTCTGTCTCACTCACCAACAGCAAACATCGTAAAAGCTTGAGCGCGACGGTCCGGTTGATGCGGGTGTCCACCGCTTCGTAAACGACTCCCATCCCCCCTGCGGCCAGTTCGCGTTCCACCCGAAAGGGACCGAAGCGAGAAGGTAGATGAGCTCCGTCGAAGGCGGGCCCGGCTGGAATCGGTTCGCCGGGAAAGGACTCTGCGCTATCGAGCAAGACTTGCGATAGTGCGCAGGCGGGACAGGGTGAGTCGTCCCGAACGATGGCACCACAAGTACGACACGTGCGCCCGAGGTTCGAGGCAGACTCGGTCACGCGAGTCCCTTCCTAGATGCCAATGCCCGTTCCACTCCGCACCACCGACACGGCAGGCGAGTTTGAATGGGGTTGCTCATCGGTTTCCCTTCCGCAGGTAGAGGCTCGTCATCTCGGCGGATCATAGCTGGGAAACTCGCCGCCAAGGTTACCCTCGCAACAAGCCAATAAGATGCCTTAATTCGGGTTCCACCTCTGCGTCGTCCTGCACCGTGGCCCGAATTTCGGCCCGAATCCGCGTGGAAAATTGCTGTCGCAAATCGTACGCCGCTTTCTTAACGGCGCCCTCAGTCATACCCAAACGGATACCAATAACCGCGTAGTTCTCCGCTTCCGGACTCCCTTCCAGAGTCAGGCGAAGCGCGGCAAACAAAGCGGCTCGCGCCGACCACTGGACTTCCAAGGCGTCCAAAGACCGCGCCACCAGACCCTGAGCCCAGGCGCGTTCAAACGCGTTTTCCGCAGAGGCAGAATCGGGGCTCACCGGTTCCATCCGAAGGGCCTCCAATTCCTGCAACGGCACCGGAGCGATCCCGCCGCCTCGCTTTTGGGCAAACTCGCGGTCGCGCTGGTCACGAATCCAACGCCGGAATCCCACCAGCAGGAAATTGCGGAACCGTCCCTCACCCGGGCGTACGTCCTGCAAGAAATCGCGGCTCAACAAATAGGCAAAGAACCCCTGGACCTGGTCGGCTGCGGTGTCGTGATCCACGCCACGCTGCCGTACAAACACATACAAGGGGCGCCAATACGCCTTCGCGAGACGCTCCAAAGCCTCCAACGCCCGGGGCATATCGGCATCCGCCGCCGTGAGGATGGCCGACCACATGGTGGGCGGAAACAATCCAGGCGAATCGTGATGAGGCTCTTCCTGCACAGTGAGTGCCCAAGAGTGTCAAAAACGCGACGGGAAGGGTACGGATTTTTCGGAGATCAACGCCCCGACCAACTCTTGCCGTCGATGAGTTCCTCCTTCGCCAAAGCTTGGGCGGACGAGGCGGTGGCAAGCGATGCCCGACACCACTATGGATGCAGGCTTCGGCAGGCAGGCAGGCAGGCATTCATGCCTGCAACGTACTTGATGCTGCCGGGCTTTTGGCAACACCAACATCAACATCACTCTTTTTTGCTACTTTTCAAAAGGAACCCAACACTGCCAGCCAGTACCCGCGAACAAAGCGGCAGAGGACTTCCGCACTCCGGGACGCTGGCACGTTCGCCCAGGCCACCCCGGGAAGCCTCGCGGTGCTACATCCGAGATTTATCGTCATACAGTCATATCGTCATGGCCAACCCATCCGGATATGATGATATGAACGTTATGAACGTTCATTCCCCTATGTAGCACACAGGGGGTCTGAAGCGGGCCGACGTGCGCTTTTGATCTCTCGCACTGCTCTCAGCCCCAGAAAACCCAGGACCGGGGGGATTTGCACAGATCGGATCGAAGCGAGAGTTTAAAGTCTTGGAGCTTGACGCCCGGAGTCTTCATTCGCTAGGCACGCCGGGTGCCGGTCGTCGAAACGTCTTCTTTCAAGCCCGTTTGGTGGTTGCGGAATCCCCATGCCCAGACGATCTGGCCGGCGGTATTCCGCCGGATACCCAAGCCAGCATGGAAACGGGAACGCATCGAGCTGTCAGACGGAGACTTCATCGACGCGGACTGGTCCACGGTCGGAGCGAAGCGATTGGTCGTGGTCACCCACGGTTTGGAAGGAAACTCCCGGCAAACCTATGTGACGGGCATGGTGCGGGCCTTCAATCGCCGGGGCTGGGACGCCTTGGCCTGGAGTTTTCGGGGGTGCTCCGGCACGCCCAATCGCTTGCCCAAGGCCTATCACAGCGGCGCCTGCGAAGACCTCCAAGCCGTGATTGACATTGCGCTGGCGCAAAAAAAGTACGACCGCGTGGCCGTGGTGGGTTTCAGCCTGGGGGGCAATCTCACCCTCAAATACCTGGGCGAACTCGGAACGAATCCGGGAATTGTATGCGGTGGGATTGGCGTCTCGGTCCCGTGCGACCTAAGGGCCTCGGCGGAACACATGGCGCGTCCAGAATGCGCTTTCTATATGCGGCGTTTCCTGAAGGAAATGGGAAAACGCATCGAGGCCAAGCGCCGCCAATTCGGCGACCGCATCACATCCGCCGACTTCCAGGCGATGCGCACCTTCAAGGAGTTCGACGATGCTTATACCGCGCCGCTGCATGGCTTCCTCGACGCCCATGATTATTGGGCCAAGTGTTCAGCCAGCCGTTTCTTGCCATCGATACGCATTCCCACCCTGATCATCAACGCCCAGGACGATCCTTTTCTTGCCCCAGCCTGCCACCCGTGGGAAGCCGCACGCAACAGCGACTGCGTCCATCTGGATGCACCTGCCCACGGTGGCCACGTGGGATTTGTCGGCCGGGGACAAGCGACGGGAGAATACTGGTCCGAATCGCGGGCCGCGGAGTTTCTGGAGGAAACATGACAATAAAGAGGGACTTTTCATGCCCCTGCCCCACGCTTGACAGTGCGGCCAAGCCTTCGTTTACTTTACAGCCAGTGAAAGGAGTCAACCGCCTAGGATTATTCATAGCCACTGCCGTCCCGTTTACGTTGGACGCTGGAGTTGTGATCACTTCACCCGAGGTTTCAACGACGACGCCGGGAACCGATAGCCTTCCCTTCCTCGTCGGGGTGCCTGGAGGGACGGGTTTTACCTACACCCTGAATTATTCCTTCGGTAACGGCGCCAAGCCCCAGGCATCCGCTGAAGGCGCAGCCACGCTATCCAATGATGGGGCTGGCGCGCTGGTCAAATATTCCCTGGGCAACACCATCGATTCGACAGCCACCTGGCAGAGCGCCGGGAACCTGTATAAGCCTGCCACGGATACCGATCCAGCCCTCGGTTACTTTCCTCCCGGAACGCGCGGATACCTCGGACTCCAGATCCCCAACGGTGGTGGCTTTAATTATGGGTGGGCGGATGTCTCCCATAACGCCGATTCCACCCTCACGCTTCACCGGTTTGCGGTCGAGACCGACCTTAACCAACCTATTGCGGCCGGGGTGGTGCCCGAACCGTCGTCGGCCTTCGCCGCCGCGTTGGTTGCCGGATCCTTCGCTGCATTTCGTGCTCGCCGCCGTCTTATGGGCCGTTGCGCTGACCCGAATTGAATCGACTGCTGGTCATTGCCTGCGACGCGCTTGATGCCCGTGTCCTTTCGGCGAATCACCCCGGCTGGTTTCCTTGCCTGACTCAGGCCGCCACACGAGGTATTCAAGTCCAGTGCGCCCCATCCGGTCCCGCCTTAGCTAACCTGTTGTGGGGTGACCTTGCCACAGCACGCGGCGCCGGTTTCGCCTTGCCCGCCGTGGGATTGGAATCGCCCGACGGGTTGCTGGTTCCCGTGACGTCCTCCGACTGGAAACGCCCGGCCCCTTGGGATTCACTTTCCCAAGGCACACGCTCCCAGGTAGTGGTGAATTGGCCGGGCACTTATCCCGTCCGTGCCTCGTCTATAGCTTCGCACCTGGTCTCCGACGGTTGGTTTGCCGATCCAGCGGCTCCCCAAACTTCGTCGACCGACCTCCTTTCGCCGGAGGATTTGGATTCCCTCCGGGTAAGCGTGGCCGGGTTGGATTCCGGTCTCCTGCGCCTGCTGCTGCCCGATCTAACCGCCGCCGAAATCGCCGCCGATTCCCGAACCTCGCGATTGGCGGACGCCCTTGCGCAATTATATTCCCAACTCAACGTCGCGGTGACCCTGCTGTCATCCGCCGATTGGAACGAAGCCTGGATTCGAATTCCATTCCTGGCGGAAGTCGTAAAAGACTTTGGGACCTTTTGTTCGATTACCGGCTCCCCAGGCAACCCGCCGGAGCTTGGACGCCGCTATCGAAACGTCTTCGCCCTGGCGCACCGATTGGTCGATTCCGCCCTATCTCAAATATTAGCCGCCGCCGGACCGGAAACCCACATCGGGATCTTTGGTGGCTGGAGTCGTCGGGAAGGCGGCCGAAACCGAAGCGGTCCATTGAGCATCCTTCACGAAAGAGCGAGTGACGGTCTCTTCCTGGCCACAGGCCCTGATCTTCATACCGGATCGCGCCCCGACGGCACCGCCGTTCAATGCCTGGCGTGGTTGCGCAATCGGGGTGGAATTGTCCGGCCTGAACCTCACTATAAGACATCGGTCGTTGAAACCCATCCCCGGATGCCTGACTCGATCCGGCGCGGACTTCTTCACAGGCTGGTGGCCGACGGAACCTTGCGCGAGCGGGACCTCGATATTCCGGGAGCGGGGAGATTCTGGTCCCAAGCGACTCCGTGGTTCGACGCGGCGGCGGCATTCGAAGCAGGCGATCCGGAATCAGCCTTGCCGAAACTGTTGGAGATATGGGAAAAATCGCCCGAACTCCACGACCTGACCCAGGTACTGGGCTACGTGCTGGTTGCGATTGACGATCGAGCGGGAGTCCGTCGGTGCATAAACATCCTGCGTGATGATGGGCCCGCCAGCCCAGGAGCGGCGATCACTACGGCGACCCTGGCCCTGGCTATAGGAGACTCAAAAGTTGCCGAACAGGTGCTGGCGACAAGCGCTTTCGATCCCCATGACCCCGCCTTAATCCGCCTGCATGCGGCCCTAAGCCTGCAACGCGGAGAAGCCAATACCGCCTTCCAAGAATACGGCGACCTCCTGCGACGTGACGCCCGTGACGAACTTGCCTGGACGGGCTTGGTGCAGTGCTACCTGAGTGAATATAGATATACCGACGCGGCGGACGCCGTGGCCCACGCCAGGGGCCTTCTTCCCGAAAGCATTGCGCTCTCGTTGCTGGAGGTGGAACTACTGGAAGCCTCAGGTTCATCCGCGGAAGCGCTGGCATTGCTGGAGCGGCTTCAGGCACGTTATCCAGCGCACCCTTTGATCAGACAGGCATCCGCCCTGAGACCGGACAATGGCATCATCCCATCCCGATCGTTGCCGTTGCCAGATTCTCATTGGGAAGCCGCGGATAACCGACCTCCTGCCCGCTTCCAAATCGCCAACGGGGAGCAACGATTCCGTTTTGAGTGGCTTCCGGGTTCCTGGATGCTCAACGAGCATGATTCCACGCTGGCGTGGTTCGCCGAAAACCCTCGCCGTCTGGCAGGCCTTGCTTCCTGGCGTCAGGAAGGGGACCTGACCCGGCTGAAATTCATGGTCCGCCATCAATGGCACACGGATGAACGGGGTATAGCCGATTTTCTCAACGCCGTGGTAACGGCCATTCGGAATTCCACTCCCCTTGGCCGTATTGGAGTAACCGTTCCAACGTTTTTTGCGGAACATCCGGCCCTGAAGCAATTGGGATTCGTGAAACTGGGATGTGACCAAATGTGGATCGTTGAGGACATCCCAGCAGTGCAGGCCAATCTCAACCGGCGGGCGGGCGAGATGTTCACCTTGAATCAAGAAATACCTGGTTGGACCGTCCGCGACGCCGTTCCGGGCGACCTATCCTGGTTGAAAGATCTCTGGGGCCGTCCCGGGTTGTTAAGCGCGGGCCAGATCTCGGACCTGCTCCGCGATGCGCGCGGCTGGATGGCGCTGGTGGCAGAACAAAATGGCGTCCCGGCCGGAGCAGTCCTGCTTTACCAGCGGGGCCTCGAGTTGGTGCTCCAGGTTGAGAACGCGGTAATCCCCCGCTTCAAGGATCGCCTGGGGTTCAAACTGGCTATTTATAGGACCATCGTCCAGCGTTGCCAGGATCTCGGCTTGACCAGAGTCAGCACCACCACCAATCCAGCCACGAACCGGCGGGTCATCAACACTCTTGCCTCGCTGGGCGCCGAGATGGTTTTCGAAGGGCATCACTACGTTTTGCCGCCGCCCTCCGCTGACATGGCTCGCACTGATCGGGTGGCTTGAGAACGCCCGCACGATAGCCTGGCAGCCCGGAGCCATGCCGTGGCACATTTCTATATCAGGCGGGCGGAACCGATGGCGCCGCCTCACCCCGGGACACTTAAAGCATTGCAAATGCAATATAATAATGCCCTTGAAGCGTCCGAATTCGTGCAAACTGGCCGGCGCAATGTCGAAGGAACCGAAAATAGGCCTTGCCACCCCATCGAATCGAGAGCACGGTAAATTTGCACCATGAAGAAACTCTATTTTCTCCTCCTTGCTATTATTGTCTTCATGTTTTCCGGCTGGGTCCAGGCCACCCCGCATCCCACCGACAAGCGGGTCCTGATCCTCAGCACCACCATCTCCCCGGCCACGACAGCCAGTTGGGAAGCCCAGACAGCGATCGGGCTGGGTTTCACCGTCAATATAGCAACCCCCAGTGACTGGGCGGCCATCGGAGCGGGGACGCCGCCGCCGGGATTCTTCACGTTTGATCGCTATTGGGCGCTGATCCTGGGGGATCCAACCTGTGTGTCAGGCACCAATTCGCTCATAGCAGCGGACGCGAACAAGGCGGTTTGGAGCCCGATCGTCCGCAACGGGAATATTATCATCAACGGTGAGGATTTCAGCTTTCACGCGGGCTCCCAAATTGGAGCGCGAACCTTCATGACAAACGCCATCCGTTTCGCCGTGGATTGCCCCACCAATACCGGCCTCTACGCCTCCCTGAGTTGCTATTATTCCGGCATTGGATCCACCCTGACGCCCGTGCCGGCCCTTAGTCTGGTATCGCTGGCGGGCGGTTTCAGCGTCGTGGGTGGAAACGATGAGAAGGCCCACCTCACCGCCACCCATCCCGCCCTCTCAGGATTGACGGATGCCAATCTGTCGAATTACAGCCAATCATCACACAACCTCTTCGGTGTGTGGCCCAGTGACTTTACGGTCCTGGCGATGATGTTGGACGCCAACCCAGCGGATATGGTGTACACGGCGGGTGACGGAACGAAAGGAGCTCCCTATATTCTTGCCAAAGGCAAGGGCCTGGTATCCATCGGTAGCGCGTGCCTCTCGATCAAGCAACAGACGGTGGATTGCCTCTCCACCAACATGACCTACCAGTGGCAATTCTGTGTCACCAATACCGGGGCGGACCCCATCCAATATCTCAGTTTGCTCAACGTGCCGCCCGGTCTAGGTGTAACGCCAGACCTGATCACACTCCCGTCGATATTGACCACCGGACAGGGAACCTGCCTGTCCGTGATTGTGACCAACACCACGGGGGCCAAGTCCGCCTGCCTCACCATCGGCGCACACACCACCAATTTCTTCAAGTGCTGTTCCATCACCAATTGCCTGGATTTTGCTCCCTGCTGCCTCGCCTTCTCCGACGAGAAACTGGTCCCTGTGGCGGGGACCGGGTGCTATAACTATACATTCAGCGTCAGGAACGTCAGCGCCACGCCGATCAAATACATCTTCCTGATCCAGGATCCCGCCGGTCCGCCGACCTGCGTCACCTTCACGCCGGATATCGTGGTCCTGCCGCCGCTGCTGCCCGGTGTGTCGGCAGTGCGCACAGTGAAGGTCTGCTTTGGCGCCGGTTGCCCGGCACCGCATGGTTTCCTCGCGGGAGCGGCGGACACCAACCTCGTGAATTGTTGCTCCACCCACCATGTGCTTCCCCTGCCCTCCACGGGCACTGGCACCAGTGTGTTAAGCTTTGCCGCGGGATTTGACGGATCCCTGTACAATGTTGGAACAGACATCCCGATCGAGGTTGATATGGACCCCAAGATTGTCCAACCGCGCCACCTCACGATCCTGGCCGGGGACACTGCGATCCAGGATTTCGAGTTTGGCCCGACGACCGATCCCTCAGGGGCAACCGCAGTCTGGAAGGGCGTCCCGGAAGGCATCTATACGTTGATGGCGCAAGAGACCGACACCTTGGGCGGTGTCTGGTACAGCGAGCCCGCGACAATCTACGTCGTGAAGGAACAGGCGCACTCGGACGGATCCTCCGTACCGCGTTTAAGTGCGCTGAAATGCGTGGACCACCTCTTTACCTTCTGTCTGGAAACCCAATCCGGCGTGGTCTACCACATCGAAACCACCGGATCGCTTTCGTCGCCTGCATGGAAGGAACAGCAAACGATCATTGGCGACAATTCGACCGTCACGGTGACCAACTCCTTGCCAAACGTGGAATCGAGGTTTTACCGGCTACGGGTAGATCAGTAAGCGGAGCGTGCGTACGTTTTTACCTGCTACGCGCGAAACCGGCGCCACAGGTTATATGCGTCCGCTATTCCCCCACGGGTATTCCGCCGGGATGCTGGAAATAAGGCGATCACGCCCGGCGGCCAGCCACACTCCGGTTGGCAACACCGTAGTCGTCACAGTCGCTTTGCTAGACGCTGGGCTGCCGCAGTTTCATTCCGCCGGGGTGCGATTTGCCACACCTTAATCACGGTCCGCCTCTGGTGTCCAATATTAGCCCGGCAACCAGAGCCGTGCAGGGTGCTCGAGATACCTATAACCGCATGACAACCAGGCGCCCAACGGTCAACCCATAGCATTCGCGAAGCAGAGCCTGCGCCAAAATGTCACACTTCCGGGACATTTCTGTGCCTCCCGTGCGTTGACATTGGGAGCGTTGTGTTCAAATGCTACCGGTTCTTATGTCGGAGCCAAAAGCCAACGAGCTGATGGAGAAGATCGTCAGCCTGTGCAAGGGTCGCGGATTTGTGTTTCAGTCGTCGGACATCTACGGCGGCATCAATGGCTTTTGGGACTACGGTCCGCTGGGGGCCGAGCTGAAGCGCAACGTGAAGGAATTGTGGTGGCGTGAAATGGTGCGTTTCCGGGACGACGTCGTAGGCCTGGAAGCCACGATCATCATGCACCCCCAGATCTGGCGCGCCTCAGGCCACGTGGACACCTTCGCCGACTTGATGCGCGAATGTCCCCTCACCAAGAAACGTGTCCGGGCCGACCAAGTGGATCCCCAGACCGGCATCGCCTATGCCTTTACCGGCGCCACGAGCACGGAAAACGGTGCCAGTAGCGAGGAAGCGATTGAGGTCTTGATACCCATCGGCAAGCCGCGTGAATCGGCCGAAAAGATCGCCCGTCAATTTTACGAGATGCGGGGCATCAAACAGCCGACGCTGCAAGGCGGTGCCGAGGGCAAAAAGCTTGAAGAATCGACCGATTTTCATCCCGAGAGCGGTGTGCACCTGACCGCGCCCCGGCCATTTAACCTGATGTTCAAGACCTACGTCGGGCCGGTGGCCGATGAGGAGAACGTCGCCTACCTGCGTCCCGAAACGGCGCAGGCAATCTTTGCGCAGTTCAAGAACGTGCTGGCCACCTCGCGCCAAAAGGTACCGTTCGGCATCGCACAGATGGGGAAGGCGTTCCGCAACGAGGTGACGCCGCGCAATTTCACCTTCCGTTCCCGCGAGTTCGAACAGATGGAACTCGAGTTCTTCATCAAACCCGACGAGGCCGTAGCCGCCCAAGCCGGGACCTTGGCGACCGTCGAGAGCGATGCCTGGAAAGGTGAGCCTGATGCCACGTGGGGCTGGGAAGTCTGGCACAAGTACTGGGTGGAACAACGCGTCCGATTCTACGAGAGCATCGGCCTGCCCCGCACTTCGTTGGTGGAATACTGGCAGAAAGCCGACGAACTGGCGCATTACGCCCGGGCCACGGTCGATCTGCTGTTCAAGTTCCCCTTTGGCACCCAGGAACTGGAAGGTATCGCCGCGCGTGGTGACTTCGATCTGACCCAGCACCAGAAGCACAGCGGCAAAGGCATGGAAGTCTTCGACGAAGAACTCCGTGCCGCCTGGGGCAAACTCACGGACGACCGGAAAGCAGAACTGCGGAAGCAGTTCATTGCCAGCAAGATTGACGGATTCCGCAAGAAGGGCATGGCCGATGCGGAAGCCGCCACCCAGGCGGAGTCGGAAGCCACGGCCTATTTCGAGAAGCTCGCTAAAGGCAATTTTGTGCCGCACGTCATCGAACCGTCGGCGGGCGTGGATCGTTTGATCCTGGCGCTGTTGTGCCATGCCTATTCCGAAGTCACTGATACCGACGAAAAGGGGAAAACCGAAACGCGGGTGGTCATGCGTTTCCATCCCAAGGTGGCCCCCATCAAGGTCGGCATCTTTCCGTTGCTCAAGAACCGGCCGGAGCTGGTCAAGAAAGCCAAGGAAGTCCGCGATCTATTGCGTCCTCACCTGCCGGTATTCTATGACGAGACTGGCGCCGTGGGTCGCCGCTATGCCCGCCAGGACGAAGCCGGAACACCCTACTGCATTACCGTCGATTTTGACACCCTGGGTGAAAAGCCAGAACACAAGGATACCGTGACGGTTCGTGATCGCGACACTCGCGCCCAAGAGCGCATCCCGATCCAGGACCTGCTCGGTTGGCTCCAAGCAAAGTTACGCTAACATGGCTAGTGCCGGGAAACGCGCCCCCACCCTCTACAGCGTCATTGCGTTCAAAGGCCTCAAGGGGATCTTTTTCCTCTTGGTGGCTTTCAGCGTCTATACGTTGATCGACAACAACCTGCCGGAGGATTTCCGGCGGGTGCTCCATTCCTTCCGGATGGACCCGGAGAGCAAGTTTTGGTCACACATCGCCGAAAACCTCGAGAAGATCACCCCGAAGAATATCCTTTGGGTCGCTTCGGGAACGCTGCTCTACGCGTGCATTTCCTTGGCGGAAGCCATCGGCTTGAGCTTGCGGCAGGCTTGGGGTGGGTGGCTGGCCATCGGTGAAGGGGCGTTTTTCATTCCCATTGAAATCTTTGAGTTGGCCAAGCATTTCCGCAAGGACTTGGCCGCTGTGCTGGTGATCAATACCGTGATCGTCGTTTACCTCTGGGTGAATCGTGATCGCCTTTTCCTGCACCACACTACGGCAGCCGGACCGAAGGGCTCCAAGAAGCCCAAAAAGCCCAAGGATTAGCGGTCATCGGGGTACGACTGATTGGAAAATTGGACAAAAAGTCGAACCGGTTGGCCTAGTTTAAGGATTCCCGCTACAATCAGGCGGTGAATCGCCCAAAACGCATTTCCTATGTCTTCATGGGACTGCTGTTGATCCTGGTCGGAGTGCTGCATCTGGCCACGCCTTTGCTGACGGCCATGTTTTGCTACTTTGCCCTCAGCAAGCTGAGCTTTTGGAACCGGAAATGGCTGGGCATGATCCTTTTCGTCCTCGTCCTCAGCGGCACCATTTACGGGCTCTATGCCTTCGGACGGCACGCCTATGTGGTCCTGCCGAAGATTGCCCAATCCTCCATCCCGCCGATCATTGAGTTTTTCGAAAAACACGGCATCGACCTGCCGACGCCCAACTCGGCGAGCTTGAAGGCCTGGGCTGTCGAAACGGTGAAGTCCAAGCTTGCGGGTCTGGGAACGTACGCCCGATCCGCTGCGGTGGAGATTGTGGCATTCGTCATCGGTTTGGTGGTTTCGTGCAGCCTATTCCTCAGCAACCGATACAAACCCGCGTTGGCGGAAGGGGAAATTGGCGACAACCTCTACACGGCGACCGTGAACGAAATCATGGAGCGATTCTCGTCGTTCTACTCGAGCTTCGGGCAGGTCATGGGAGCCCAGATTGTCATCTCGCTCATCAATACGGCTTGCACTTCGATGTTCTTGCTGGCCAACGATTACAAGAATACGCCACTGATCATCGTCCTGACGTTCCTGTGCGGACTGCTGCCGATCATCGGTAACCTGATCTCCAATGCGCTTATCGTCGTCATGGGCTTTACCATCTCGCCCGAGACCGCCCTCTTCGCGTTGGTCTTCCTGGTGGTGCTGCACAAGATGGAATACTTCCTGAACAGCAAAATCGTCGGGCAACGTATTCAAAATCCCATGTGGTTGACGTTGTTGGGATTGGTGCTGGGCGAGAAACTGATGGGAATTCCGGGGATGATCCTGGCCCCGCCGATTCTCCACTACGTGAAAATTGAAATGTCGAAGAACAAGTTGGTGAGTGCCCCGGCTGGCACTCGGGCGGGTCCGGACGCGTAAGTTGGCGTTTCCGATACGGTTGCAATTGGGTTTTTCAATCCCGCTCCAAACTCGTACCGTGCCCCCGCCGAATGCGATTGCTGGACCGTTACTTGTTCCGTGAGCTGCTGACTCCCTTGCTGATTTGCCTCAGTGGCTTCAGCTTGTTTTGGGTCGCATTTGACCTGTTTAGCCGGATGGGAGATTTCCGGAAGGCAGCCATGACGTTTCCGGATGTGGGCCAGTATTACCTCATTGGGTTCCCCACCCTGTTAAACACGATCGTGCCGGTCGGTTTCCTGCTCGCCCTCCTTTATGCCCTGACCAATCACGCCCGGTACCACGAACTGACGGCCATGCGGGCGGCGGGGATCAGCATTTGGCGCATCTCGATTCCCTATTTTGCCGTGGGACTCGGCTTGTCCGGCGTGCTGTTTGTGCTGAACGAAGTCCTGGTTCCTGACGCCCGCGAACGTCAGGACTACCTGCTCCAGCGCCGGGTGGTCAACACGCCCGAGGCTATCCGGTTGCGGCGGGATTCGGTCAATTTCGTTAATGAATATGCCCGCCGGGATTGGCGCATCGGCCGACTCGACCTGGGCACCATGGAACTTCGCGATGTACTGCTCTGGTTACCTCTCGGGCATGGCGCTTGGCGGGAGACGCACACCGATTCCGCACGCTGGGTCAATGGCAGGTGGACGGATATCGGCCCGATAGAGGAGGTGATTCACCGCTCGGAAGACGATCCCCAACCCGCCAAAATAACCGGCCCCGGGGCCAACCTTCCGCCGTTACCCAACACCGTCATCAGCAATTGGTCCGGTGACACCCTCAACTTCTCCAACTACTGGATCAAAACCAACCTGGTCTATACCGATCCCGCCCCCAACGGTGGAAAGTGGACAGCCAAGTCTTGGAACTCGACCAACGAGCACCTGACTGGCATCGAGGTAAAAATACCCCTGGGCCCCGGGGCGATCCGGCGTTTCTATTCCGAACGGGCGGCCTGGAACGGTAATGGCTGGTTATTCACCAACGGCCAGGAATTCATCTTCCGCCATTCGCAGGATCGGGAACCGTTGCCGATTATTAATATCACCGAAATGCCGGAACTGGACGAAAACCCATCCATGATCCGCAGTGAATTGAGGGTCAATAGCTTCAAATTGAGCAAGGCGCTGAAGCACCCGGAACTCTCGTTGGAAGAGATCCTCGCCTATAAGCGGCTCCATGCTCGTATCCGGCCCGAGATCGAGGCGTGGCTCAACACGCAACTTCACGCCCATCTGGCGGCGCCCTGGACCTGCCTGATTGTGGCCCTCATCGCGGTGCCCTTTGCCGCTCCTTCCGGGCGGCGCAACGTGTTCTTTGGCGTGGCGGGAAGCATCGGGCTGGCTTTGATCTACTTTGTCCTCCAACGCCTGGGATTCGCGATGGGCCAGAACGGGGCGGTCACGCCGTGGCTGGGGGCCTGGCTGCCTAATATCGCCTTTGCCTTGACCGGTTTGATCCTCATGTTCCGCATCCGTTGATATGCCTCCCGAGTCCAATCCCACCGAACGCCGCCTTCAACGGCTGGAGGCCTTGCACAACGTCACCAAGGTAATCTATTCCACACTCGACCAGCGGGAATCGCTCCAACGGATTCTAGGCGAAGCGGTGCGGCTGACCGGGGCCACCTCCGGTTCACTTTGCCTGGTCAATCCCACCACGGGTTTCCTGGAAATCGAAGCCGCCGCCGGACTACCCGCGAATGCCCGCAGCCTGCGGTTGAAAATCGGGGAAGGCATCACCGGTTGGGTGGCGCGTACCGGACAATCGGTGCGGGTGGTGGATGTTTCCCGCGACAACCGGTATTTCTCGCTCAACCGGGATGTGCAGTGCGAAATGGCGGTTCCGCTCCGGGTGGCCGACGAAGTCCGGGGAGTATTGAATGTCGATTCCAACCGGGTGGAAGCGTTTAGCGAAAACGACCTGGAACTGCTCAACGAAATCGCGGGTCTCGCGGCCCCGGCGATCCAGAATACCTGGCTCTACGAATCCGTCCGTCAAAAGGCGCGACTGTTGGAATCGCTGGTCAAAGTCGGGCAGTTGATCAACTCGACGTTCAGCGTCGATGACGCGCTGCAAATCATCGCCCGCGAGGCGCGCGCCCTGATGCGCGGCAAGATGGTGTCGCTGATGATGCTCGACCAGCGGGGTGAATGGCTGGACGTGCGGGCCCATAACAATGCCGGCCCCGGTTATCTAAGTAAACCACGGCTCAGCGTCGCGGAAAGCCTCGTCGGTATTGTCGTCAGGCGGCGCAAGTCGCTGCAGGTTGAAAACGTCCAGATTTCCGGCCGCTACCAGAACGTCGCCGTGGCCCGCAAGGAAGGCCTCGTTTCACTGCTTAGCGTCCCCCTGCTCTTCGAACGCAAGGCCATCGGCATCCTGAATGTTTATACGGGCGACGTGCACACCTTCTCCGACGAAGAAGTGCGCATCCTGACGGCCTACGCGGAGCTTTCGGCGCTGGCGATCGAGAAAGCGCGCCTGTACGACCGGATCGTGTCCATCGAGGAAGCCCTGCGCCAAAGCGAACGCCTGAGCGCCCTCGGCCTGCTGGCAGCCGAAGTGGCGCACGAGATTCGCAACCCGCTGACCGTGATGAAAATGCTCCATCACTCGCTCGACCTCAACTTCAAGCCGACGGATCCCCGGGCGATGGATTTTCGGATCATGGGCGAGAAGATGGATCACCTGAACCGGATCGTCGACAAGGTCCTGGATTTCGCGCGAGGCACAGAGCCGCAGCTCACCGAGGTGAACATCAACCAACTCCTCGACGACATGACCATGCTGACCCGGGTCAAGTTGCGGAATGCCGGGGTGGAGATGAAACGGAAGCTGGATCCCCGGCTGCCCAACCTGCTGGCCGACGCCACCCAACTGGAACAGGCGTTTCTTAATCTGACCCTCAACGCCGTCGAGGCCATGCCGGATGGCGGCACCCTGACCATCGCCTCGCGCCCCCTGCCCATCGGGGCCAAAGACAATTATACACACGTCCTGGTGCGGTTCCGTGACACGGGCGTGGGCATGACCCGGGAACAGCGTGAACGGGCCTTTTCCTCCCTGTTGCAAACCACCAAACCCCAGGGCACCGGACTGGGCATGGCCATCGTGGCCCGGGTGGTGGAAACCCACGACGGCGAGGTGCGGCTCTATTCCCAACCGGGGAAAGGGACGGCTATTAATATCATCCTGCCGGTGGCGAGGTGAGCGCCTTTCACCCATTTCGGTCTTCGTGGGAATGAGAAGGCGCGACCGGGGAAGGCAATGGCTCAACGTCTATATATCTTAGCCCGGCTTCCGCAACTGGAATCAGGTTAAAGATTTGTAGTGCTATCTGGCGTGATTTCAATCAATAATCAGGAAATATTTTTGGGACTGGAAACGCCGCGGCTCGTATCCACTCGCGGAGGCGAATCGTTTTTGGTCTTTCCGATTTCCAGTTATGGTCCGCTCCAAATACAACCCCGCCGAATCCGCCGCCCTCCTCGGTTTCGAGTCCAAGTTGTGGCTCGCCGCCGACAAGCTCTTACACAGCACGGAAGCATCGGCTTCGTTTCAAAAAGCAGCCTGAACTATGAGCGAGAAAGCCAACTTCAAAGTCGATCCACGCCTCGCGAGTCTGCTCGGCGAAACCTACCGCTCTACCGAATACGCCGTGAAGGAGCTTGTGGACAACGCTTGGGACGCTGACGCAACGACGATTTCCATAACGCTGCCCGATCCGATGACCGCTGACTCCATCGTCATCGAAGACAACGGGAGCGGCATGACTGAGCAGGAAGTCCGCAATGAATACCTCGTTGTCGCAAACGACCGCCGTTCACG
>DATJII010000169.1:0-16269 GCA_035493435.1 Candidatus Limnocylindria bacterium
GCAGCCATTTCTACGCCGCGTGGGACGCCGATTGGGCCAGGCAACTCGCCAGGCGTTGGGACTTGCCGTGGGAACGGCCGCTTGGCCAATTGTCCACGGGTGGACAGCGGCTCGCCGCCTTGATTGGTGCGTTGGCGGCCCGCCCGGAACTGCTTTTGCTGGATGAACCGGGGGCGGGATTAGATGCCATCTCGCGTCATTCGATGTTATCGTGCCTGGCGGAAGCGCTTCAGGACGGTCGGCCTTCCACGATTCTACTAAGCACGCATCAGTTGAGCGATCTGGAGCGTCTCGCAACCCAGGTGGGTATCATGGATCACGGTCGCATGCTTATGGAAGGAACGGTGGACGACTGGCAGGCTACCATGCGCCGGGTGCAGGTGGTTTTCGAAGGCGACTCGGTGCCGGAGTCCTTCTCCATACCCGGGGCGTTGCGGTCGACGATCCTTGGACCGGTCATTACCGGGGTGGTCCGAATGGTGGACGAGGCACAACTAGACGGATTACGGCAGCTTCCTAATGCCCGCGTTTTTGTCTTTCCGCTGAACCTGGAGGAACTCTTTGTGGAACTGCTCCAGCCCCATTGTATTAATCAAAGCTTTGGCCAGCCCGCCGATAGCCGCTCCGGTGACCCATTGAGATGTGTGGGCCAACAGTCACCAGGGCACGCCGCACCCGCTGAGCGGGAACGCGATGTTTAACTCTCGAGCGGGCTGGCCAGAAATTTATATGGACTTGGCGCTCTCTTACACCAGCCAAAAAACTGCGTGACCACGGCCCCACCCTGCCGTGGTTGCGAATACTGACTGCTTGGAACCAAAACCCTGTGTGAAATTCAAAAAAGGGTGCAACGAGTTACTACCCAGCTGCGTTATCAGGTTGTAATGGGACGTTCGGGCCAACCTGTGGGCGGCTCCAGAGAAGAATTCTCCGGAGATGGGGCAGGGTGTACCCGGAGCTGGACCAGACTCAGGGTGGGTTCTCTCGCGTTGACCCCGGCCGAGCTATTCCGCGCCGGTGCGCGACAACGGTCAAACCAGGGGGCGTTCACTCTGATCGAACTACTCACCGTTATTGCCATCATCGGGATTTTGGCGACGTTGCTGTTATCGGCGGTCGCCCGGGTGAAGGTGAAGAGCAACGAAGCCTTGTGCTCGGGAAATCTGCGGCAAATTGGCCTCGGGGTGGAAATATACCAGGATGAAACCGGCCGTCGGCCCAGATCATTGACCCGGCTCGCGACCAAACCATCCTGGCTTGGAAATACTCGTGTTTTTCTCTGTCCCAGCGATTGGGTTTTCAAAAAACAAAAAACGCAGAGGAACCTGTCGGCTAAGTCCACCAACATGCTGGGCTGGGGTTCGTTGGTCAGTCCGCTTCAGGAACCTATGTGGGCCAAGAGCAGCAACTCTCCTGACGAAGGTTCCTGGGATGCGGAAGTACGCGAAACGACCGAGACCGTCCCGTTCTCCTGCCTTCACTTGCTTTCGTGGCAGCGTCTGGCATGGAACGCGATTGTCGGGGTGCCCGGTGGGCAGGGCGGGGTGGCGGCCTGCGAATTGCATGGCATCCAATCCACACCCGCGTCTTCCTTTGGCAACCTGAGTTTTCGTGACTACGAAGGCCGGACCTTTCGGGCACAACGGGATGGCGCCGTGGTTCGACGCCGCATTGTGCGTTCGGCGCGGGCGGGCTCTGGAGGCGATACGATCGCGGGATCGCCCAAGGAGGATAACAATTACCCCTGGGAGTTCTATTCCGACACGGCTTTGTTGAAGAAGCCGTAAAGCTTCGAGTCCGCCCTGCCGATACTTTGGCGGATGGCGGAGTTTCTCCGCCAAGGGAGACGTTTTCCCTCATGCGTAACCCTGCAAGTTCTTCCCGGTGCTCTTCGAAGATGGTCGGCAGAAACTGCCTTGATTGTTCGAATGTTGGCCTAACTCCCTGATCCATAACCGTCTGTGTTGTCGGCATAGCCGTTGCTCTACGGGTGCTGTGAGCATCAAGCCTTGGCACAGGACGGCGGGGTGGCTTGCCGGTATGGCAAGCATGGTTTTGCCTGCCTTGGCAGTGGGGACCAATGATCTGACCTGGTCTACCAGCACCGGTACTTCCTCCACGGCCTTGGCCACGGCGGCGGTGAGAATGCTGGGTTCGTTGGTTCTGGTCTTGGGCCTTCTGTTCGCCGCTATCTGGCTGCTGAAACGTTGGCGCGGACTGGGTCCTGGTGGGAGCCGTGAACCCAAAATCCGCGTCGTGGAAACTCGTTCCCTCGCGCAACGGCAGACGCTCTATCTGGTCACTTGTGAAGGTCAACGGCTCCTGATTGCGGGTTCTCCCATGGGCGTCAGTTTGCTGGCGCAGCTTCCCGCCCAACCGGCCGATTCACTTCCCGAAGCCCTTCCTAACTCACCGACCGTCCATTTTGTCGAGGCCCTCAACAACGCCTTGGGCCGAAAATCGTGAAGAATCTTTTCCCATCATTGTTCTCCTGTCCGTTGCCCGGCCGCCTCTTTTGGGTGCTCAGTCTGGCAATGGCTTTCCTTCTGGTTTCCGCCGGGTCGGCTGTTGCGCAAACACAAACCCTTCCGGTTGCCCCCACGGTGTCCACGACCACGATTCCCATGGCGCCGCTGAAGTTAAGCCTGGGCATGGAAGGCTCCAACCAGCCGGAGGACGTGGATGTGGCGATCAAGGTTTTGGCGGTGATTACCTTGCTGACCCTCGCGCCGTCGATCGTCCTGTTGATGACTTGTTTCACGCGCATCGTGATCGTACTCGGTTTCGTGCGCTCCGCCCTCGGCCTGCAAGGCACGCCTTCAAACCAGATCATCGTCGGCCTCGCGCTGTTCATGACCTACTTCATCATGGAACCGGTGTGGTCCCGCATTAACGACACCGCCCTGCAGCCCTATATGGAAAAGAAGATCGGGAGCGAAGCGGCGATCACCGCGGCGACCAAGCCGATCCGCGCTTTCATGCTGCGGCAGATGCGTCCGAAGGATCTGGAACTCTTTATCGAACTTTCCCGTATCGGTGCCACCAAGAGCGAGGATTTGCCGCTGAAGGTGGTCATTCCTGCCTTTATTATCAGCGAGCTGCGAACGGCCTTCCAGATGGGTTTCCTGCTGTTTGTCCCCTTTATCCTCATTGATATCGTCGTATCCACGGTGCTGATGAGCATGGGGATGATGATGATGCCACCGGCGACCATCGCGTTGCCGCTGAAGGTGCTGCTCTTCGTCCTGGTGGACGGCTGGGAGCTGGTGGTGCGTTCGCTTATACTTAGTTTCGGAACCTGACCCCGCCATGACCCCTGAATTTGCCGTCGAAATCATCAAGCAACTGGTCTTCCAGGCCGTGACCCTGGCCGCGCCGCTGCTGCTGGCGGCCATGGCGGTGGGGCTGGCCATCAGCGTGTTCCAGGCGGTGACATCCATCCACGAGCAGACGCTGTCTTTTGTGCCCAAGGCGCTGGTGGTGCTCGCTGTCATGGTGGTGTTGCTGCCTTGGGCCCTGCGGACATTGGTCGAATTCACCAGGGCGGTGATCGAGAAGCTTCCGCAGATGACGGGATAAGGAACACCATGCTAACCCGCGAATTTGCAACCTGGATCCTGGTCTTCGTCCGAGTGGGCGCGATGCTCGCCGTCGTCCCTCTCTTCTCGGTCGACCATTTTCCCCGTCAGATTCGCCTCGCCACGGGTGCCATAGTGGCCTTCCTGATGGTTCCGGTTCTGCCGCCCGTTTCGCTCTCGAATATCAGCCTCTGGTCCCTGGTGGGCGTCACGGCCCAGGAAGTCACGGCGGGCTTGGTGTTGGGGTTCGTTTGCCGCATCGCTTTCTTCGCCGTCGAAATGGCGGGCTCGATTATAGCCAACGATATCGGGCTCAACATGGCCTCCACTCTGAATCCCATGGTGAACAGCCCCATGGCACCCACGAGTACCGCGCTCTATTGGATGGGCGTGGCAATCATGCTGAGCCTGGATCTGCACCACGTTTTCATCGCAGGTTTCCAGCGCTCTTACGATTTCCTCCCGATGGGAGGCAGCCATATGAGTGAAGCGTTGTTGCATCGCTTTGTCAGCAGCACCGGCGGCATTTTCGTTTCAGGCCTGCAAATGGCCGCGCCGATCATGGCCGTCACGTTTGTTATTACCCTGGTTTTCTCGCTATTGGGCCGCGCGGTCCCGCAGATGAACGTCTTTGCCGAGAGCATGCCGGTCAAGCTGGTTGGCGGCATGATTGTCTTCGGCCTCACCTGCAGCCTGATGGGTGAGCACATCATCAACCTCTTCCACCGGATTCCAGAAGAAATGCTTCGGTTTTCGGTGTTGATGGGCCAGCACACCTCCTAACCCACCCAAAACTATGTCCGACGAAGGTGGAGAGAAGACAGAGGAACCGACGCAGAAGAAGATCGAGGAAGCGATCAATCACGGCAATATTGCCCGTAGCGCTGAGCTGCAAACGGCGGTGGTCATCGCGGCTGGCTATATCGCCCTGCAGGTGGCCGGCAAGGATTTGTGGGAGCGCCTGGCCTATACCATGTCGCTCTGCCTGGGGCATCTTCACGATACGCCCCTGAAGTTCGATGGCATGCAGGACTACGCCATCAAGGCCGCCCTCCTGATTGCCGCGTGCGTCGGGCCCATCGTGTTGACGATCATGGGTGCGGGTATCGTCGCGGGTGCGGTCCAGAACCGTTTTCAAACGTCGCCCGAAGCCATTGATTGGAATTGGGAGCGGCTGAATCCCATCAGCGGTTTCAGCAAGATCTTCTCCGTCAAGGCTGGCGTGCCCGCCGTGCTCTCGGTCATCAAACTTGCCATCATTGGTTTCTTTTCGTGGTCGCAGATCAATTCGATCCTGCATGACCCTATTTTCTACCAGGGCGTCGATGCTTCACGGATTGCCACGTTCATGGGAGCCGCCGCCCGGGGCTTGGGCACGCGGGTGCTGTTGATCATGACCGGTCTTGCGGCCTTGGATTATGTCTACCAGCAATGGCGCCATAATGAAGACCTCCGGATGACCCGCCAGGAGGTCAAGGACGAGTCCAAGCAAAGCGACGGCAATCCGCAGATGAAGTCCGCCATGCGCAAGCGCCGGGGCAAGATGAAGACTGTGCGCAAGCAATTGGCCGACGTGCCCACCGCCGACGTCGTGGTCGTGAACCCCACGCACATTGCCATCGCCCTGCGCTACGAACGGGGCAAGTCCCGCGCGCCGGTGATTGTTGCCAAGGGCATCCGCATGAATGCCCAGCGGATCCGTGAGGTGGCGGAGAAGCACCAGATACCGATCGTCCAAAACGTTCCTCTCGCCCGCATGATGTTCAAGTACGGCCGTGTGGGCGGCGAAATTCCCACCCAGCTTTACGCGGCCGTCGCCGAAGTCCTGGCCTATGTGTATCGCATCAACCGGTACCGCTATCACAGCCAGCAACTCCAATCCTCCAACTAATGGGTAAACGCGCTCAAAACTTCCTGAATAGCCTGAACCAGATGGACCTCTGGCTCGTCGTCGGGCTATTCGGCACCGTCCTGTTGTTGGTCCTGCCAGTACCACCGATGGTCCTGGATCTGTTGCTGTCAGTCAGCATTGCCATCTCGCTGCTGACACTGCTGATCATTCTGTACCTGGACGAACCGTCCAATTTCACCGGGTTCCCATCGCTGCTGCTGTTCGTGACGCTCTTCCGACTGGCGCTGAACGTGGCTTCAACGCGCCTTATATTGCTGGATGGTTACGCGGGGCACATCATCGAGGCCTTCGGCAATTTCGTGGTCCGTGGTAATTATGTCGTCGGGTTCGTCATCTTCTTCATCCTGGTGTTGATCAACTTCGTCGTCATCACCAAGGGCGCCGGGCGTATCGCGGAAGTCGCGGCCCGGTTCACCCTGGACGCCATGCCCGGCAAGCAGATGGCCATCGATGCGGAGTTGAACGCCGGTGTGATCACCGAGGAGCAGGCTCGCGCGCGGCGGCGTAAGGTCGAGCAGGAGGCAGACTTCTACGGCGCGATGGACGGCGCCTCGAAGTTCGTGCGTGGCGACGCCATCGCGGCGGTGCTCATTACCTTGATCAATGTCGTCGGTGGATTCGCCGTGGGCATGGCCCAAAAGGACATGTCCCTGACCGACGCCTTGCAACGGTACACGTTGTTGTCGATCGGTGACGGTCTCGTTTCCCAGATTCCGGCTCTGATTACCTCGCTGGCGGCCGGTATGTTGGTGACCCGGGCGGCGGCCAAAAACAACCTGGGTGAGGAACTCGGCAACCAGTTGCTCTTTTATCCCAAGGCGCTCCGCATTCTTGCGGTCATGCTCGGATTCTTTGCGCTCGTCCCGGGATTGCCGATGTTTCCGTTCCTTTTTCTGGGTGCCATCACCTGGTATATCGCCAGGAACCTAAGCCGCAAGGCCCAGACGCCCAAAGAGGTGGCGGCCAAGGCCGCGGCAAAAGATGCCAAGGCTGGCGCCAATGGAGCAGCAGCCCCCGCTGCCACCACGGCGGCGGTTCCGGAAAAGATCGAGACGTTGCTCGCGCTGGATCCCCTGCAAATCGAGCTCGGCTTCGGATTGGTGGCTCTCGCGGACACTCGCAAGGGTGGCGATCTCCTGGAACGGGTCACCGGCGTGCGCCGTCAATTTGCCCAGGATATGGGCGTGCTCGTCCCCCCCATCAAGCTGCGTGACAATCTCCAGATTGGCGCCAACGAATACCGCTTTCTGCTGAAGGGTAATGCGATTGCCCAAGGGAGTGTCATGCCAGGGTACTGGCTGGCGATGAACGCCATGAACAGCAAGATTCAGCTCAAGGGCGTCCCCACCGTCGAACCCGTTTTCCAACTGCCCGCCACGTGGATTACCGACGTCGAACGCAAGACCGCTGAAATGTCCGGCTTCACGGTGGTCGACGCGGCATCCGTTCTGATTACCCACCTCTCCGAAATGGTGAAGCGCAGTTGCCATGAGATCCTGAGCCGCCAGGACGTCCAGGCCTTGCTCGATAATCTCAAGCAAACGCATCCGACGGTGGTCAATGAGTTGATACCGAATCTATTGAGCGTCGGCCAGGTACAGCGCATCCTGCAAAACCTGCTGGCCGAAGGCGTCTCCATCCGCAACCTCGCGGGCATACTCGAAAAAGTGGGCGACTACGCCACCGTGACCAAGAACCCCGATGAACTAAGCGAACACGCCCGGCGCGCCCTGGGTTCCCAATTGATCCGTCCGTATCAATCGGACAACGGCTCCTTGCGAGCCATCACCCTCGACCCACGCCTGGAACAGGAAATCGCCCGGGGCATCCGCCAGACCCAAACCGAGATCGCCTTGGTCTTGGAGCCTCGCATCGCGCGATCCGTGGTTGAATCGCTGTCACGAATGGTCCAGCAACTCCTGGCTGCCGGCCAACCGCCAGTAGTCCTCTGCGCTCCCCACATCCGTCTCGGTTTCCGCCGCTTCTTCGAAAGCACCTTCGCCGACCTCGCCGTCCTCTCCTATCCCGAGATCCCGAACCGCGTGGACATCCAAAGTGCCGGCATACTGACATCGCCGGACGGGCATTGAGGTTGGTAATGCAGCAATGGGCCAGTTTAGGGGAAATCGGGCGCAAAAATGTCCAAGCCGAGTGAATTATCGGCCGATGTGTAATCGGACCACCTTCGAATGGATATCGAAAATGGGATGATAGTAGATAGATGTAATCGTCGGAACTGCCTGCGATAGACTGTCCAGAAACACATTCCAGATAATGGTCGAAATCCACAAATTAGACAAAAGATGTGAGGCCCGTGGTCTTGGCCGGAATTCGTGCGAGGGACAATCGCGTCGTTCAGTTGTCAGGCATAAACATGCATGCTTGAAAGCGGTTGACAAACCGGACGGGAGGATTAATGTCGCTTCTGGTTCACTTGATTGCAGACGTCATGAAATCCTCCCCGAAGAATTGGCATGGTTGGCTTTCGGCGTTTTCTGTGGTCGCCTTTGGAATACAAGCGCTGGAAGGTGTCGCTGGCGAGTTCTACGATTTCAACCAAGGCAATGAAGGCGCCTTGCGTCGTGTCGACGTCGGACTAAATCTGGGCCCCGGCTCGCATCCCAATGCGTACGTTGACGCCTTTGATTTTCCGTCCGATGGCGAGGGTGGCTATGCCGCCCGATTCCGGACAATTCCGGGTCAAAACGCCGAGCTCGCTCCCAAATCGTATCTGATCACGACGAATTCCTATACACGATGCGTGGCGTCGATGGATACCGTCACCTGGGATCCCGCTTTGGGACAGGAAGTGGGTATAGTTATTCGAGCGACCAACCTCTCCGCATGCGAGAACGATTCTTATCGATTTCTCTATAGCGACATGCGCGGCACCCTGATGATGAGCGCCGAACAGCGATTACCCAGCGGTTTTTACTACTACGTGACGAGCGAAGTGCCGGTCGGCGTGCCTATTTCCCCGGAGAATCGGTACCGAATCACTGTCACTGCTTACGAAACTAATTTCCTTTGCCAGATGTTCCGCCTGCCGGACACCAATAACCCGATCGCCTCCCTGGTTACGCGGGATTCAGTGAATATCGCTGGTCCGGTCGGAATTTATGCGGGGGAGAATATCGATCTCGCTGGTCCGGGATTTCCGGCGGACTTGGTCGCCGGGGTGGACGCCACCCTTGACAATTTTGGGGTGGATGAGCCGCTGGCCGGCTCCATCTGGGCAACGACCGAGTCGTTGCTCCCATCGCCGGATGCAGTCGTATTTGAGCCGCGGCCGCGAATCCAGATTACGGTATTGGACCGGGAGACAGCTGTTGAACCCAACAGCGTCCTGCTGGCGTTAGACGGTCAGCCGGTGGCATCGGGTGAGCTGACGATTACCAATAGTGTGACGGTGTTGAACTCCTCAACGCCCTATTCCGGAGTGACTGCGGCTTGGACGCCACCCGTTGATCTGACGTTGGGGTTGCATTCCGTAACCGCAGTTTATTCGGATAATGCCGCCCGTTCGCATACGAATTCGTGGAATTTTAGCGTGGATGATTTGGGGACGCTCGTTGACGGGGCTGGCGTTGACCCTGGTTTTAATATTGTCACGGCCCAGTCCATCCAGAATGCCATATTGCCGAACAGTGTCATCACGGCCAGGGCGCAATTGGCGCAAGTGCCCGCATATATGCGGTTGCATTCAACGAATACAACCGCCGCTTCCGTAAATTATTCCACCTTTCATGGTGCCCCCACCGGCGTCTTTGGTGGGGATGCGGAATTCCCCCACGCCCCGGGAATCACGGCCCTGCATAATTGCGCCCTTTCGGCGGAAGCCTATCTCGATTTGCCGGCAGGCCTGGTGACTCTAGGCGTTGGAACCATAGATGCTTACGAACTGGGGGTGGGAACACATGATCAATTTTCGTTAAGTTCGGGAAATCGTCTTCTCTTAAGCAGCAGGAGTGCCCTTGGACCTCAAGCAGTGCGATTCAACGTTTCCAAGGCGGGTCTTTATCCTTTTCGGCTTGTTTGGAATCATCCGCGTGATCCCCTGAGTGTCGAGTGGTATTGTGTCTTGTCGCAGGGGCATACCAATACGGGAGGCCGGGTTCTTTTGAATACGGGTGATGGTTTTAAAGCCTGCCGCAACGTGTTGTCACCTGTTCCGATCCTGCAAAGCGCGAGCAGTGTGGATGGGCCTTATTATGCGGTTCAGGATGTGACGGCTGACACCGCGGGAAAGAAGTTTGTCGTTCCCTTTGAAATCCGGGATTCGGCGCGATACTTCCGTGTCATGGCATCTCCCCGGGCGGAGATAGTATCGGTCGCCGCCCTGGATGAAAAGATGGTTGTTACTTATACCATTCCTTGATTTGGCCGGGGTGCGCAATGTCACCGATCCAAATCTTCACAGCGGCAGCTATTCATCTTGTGGTGCCATTGGCAGAATTTGTGCTTTTTGCGGTCCTCTATTATCAAATGAAGAAAGCGGGCATCCCATCGCCTCCCTGGGTACCCTGTTTCTTTCTCTCTTTTTCCCTCTGCGGGTGGCTTCTGATCGCGCTCATACTTTTATTCTGGGAGTTCTCCGCCATGGCGGTCCTTGGGTTGATGTTTCTGGTGGTCATCGCACCACGGTGTACCCTTGCGGCGGCGTGGATGCTCCGAACGAAACGGATGCTATTCATCTACCATCGGTTGGCATGCTTCGGGAACTTGATTTATACCCTTCTGATTCTCGTCACCGTAGCCGGGTTCGGAATTGTGGGAAAAGCGTATCAACAGGTCCCTCACAGGTGAATTAGCCAAACTGGAGACAGCCTCACCGATCACCTGCGCCGACAAAACGCGCTCCCTTTTTGGTCAAGGGTGGAACTGGCGTTGGAAAACTGGCGGCCCTATGTAAGTGCGATAGCGTCATGCGGTGCGGTGACTAGCAACACGTGACACCACCTTGGAAAGTCGTTTGATCTCGGTGAACGGGCGATCTAATCGGAGCCTTGCAGGGCATGAAAACACTAAAGGCGGCACCTTACCTCTGTTGGTAGCGTGGCTTTTGGGAGTGTCGTATGCTTCAGCTGCATTTCAGATTCTTCAAGGCGGTTCCCCTTGCCAAAGCGGTGTCGCGCGTTGCTTGCCACCGCACTCCAAGACGAGAGGCGTTTTCCTATGCTCGCAGGGTTGCTCTGGTGTTCATGCGCGAATACGTTAGCGTGGACCGTGTTCTCCAAGCAACCCTCTCCGATTCCCCCTTTCCAGAATGGGGTTCGTCCTTTACGGTGGGGAGTGTTCCGTCGATAGATCAGGTGGAACAGACGTTTAAAGGGGGCAGCCTACGATGGGTTACTCGGAAGAATTCGAGAAGATTGAGCGGTTTCGCGCCTTGGTGGCGGAGACCGAGCATCGGCTTTGGTCGAATCGGGAGCAACTCGCTGCCATGAAGGTGGATGTCCATGCCGAGGTCGTGCGGCTGCGGCGCGATCTCGAGCGGTTGGAACGTCACTTTAACCAATTGGATTCCCACCTCGACGCACAATTGTCCGAGGTCGCCAATCAAGCGGACGCCCGGCGGGACTTGTTCCACAAACTGGAACGGTTGGTGTCGACGGAGCAAGCCGACAGCCAGGTCGATGCCGCCCGTTTGGCGCCCATGATCGAAAAGCTGCGCAAAGAGATGCCCCGCAATTAGATAAATCGGGGATATAAAGGCGGGTGAGGGACCTCCGCCCGGTATTAGACTTCTGGTGCTGCCGTCACCGTCTTTACGGGTTCGGGCTTGGCCCGATAGACGACTGCGACGTGACCGACCACCTGAATCACGTGCCCTTGGAGCTTCTGAGCCAGTTCCTCCGCGAGTTCGTACCGCTGGGCTTGCGACTCGGTGAAGCGGATCTTAACCAGCTCATGGAGAGCGAGTTCACGATCCACGCTGGCGACAAATTCGGGTGAAAGCCCGGCTTTGCCCATGTGCGGCCCGGCCGACATGCGTTGGGCTTGGGCCTTGAGCTTGCGGCGGAGTGCGCCGGAAAGAGGCGTTGGGGTGGGTAAATCGCTCATAATCAAAGTTTTTGGATCTTCTGGACCAACCCGGAAGTCGAACGTCCCGGCAGGAAGGGAATAAAGACGATGCGTCCGCCGCCGCTTTCGACGGCCCGGCGTTCATCTTGATCGATGGTTTCCAGTGTGTAGTCGCCACCTTTGACGTAGATGTCGGGTTGGACGACACCCAGAAAGCGGGTGGCACGCATTTCCGGGAAAACACAGACGCCGTTGACACACTCGAGGGCGGCGAGAACGACGCCGCGATCCGCTTCGTCATTGAGCGGACGGGTGGGTCCCTTCAATTGGCGAACGCTCTCGTCGCCATTCAGGCCGATGAGCAGGGCGTCGCCTTGTTGCCGCGCGGATTCCAGATAGCTGACGTGTCCGGCGTGCAGGATGTCAAAGCATCCATTGGTCACGACCAGGCGTTTGCCGCTTGCCCGCAAGGCTTCGCGCCACGGTTTCACCGTGGTACCATCCAAGATCTTATCCTTCGCACCCACCGGGGGAAGATGGGCTGTAGAGGGCGGCAAATGCAAAACAGAAACAAAAGTGGGTCAGCGATGGCCCGCGGCGGCCAGGTTGACGGTGAAACGGCTTTCAAACACGTATTCGTCATCCGCATACACCTCGAAGGCGTAAGCGCCCGGCTTGTAAAACATGAAGTCCCGGATGTTGAAGATCACTTCCACCGTCTGGTGGACATCTTGGAAAGCTACCTGGCCATCGGCGGAAAAAACCTTCGAGCCGTCCTCAATGAGTTTGAGCACCAATGAAACTTTGTTCGTGCCCTGGCCATTGGTGAGGGCGACGTAGGCGCAGAGGCGGTCATGTCGGCAGGGGAAGCCACGGACCGAAATGTTGTTGAAGATGGAAACCAGGGTTTTGTTCTTGGTTTGGTCCTCAATAATCACCCGCTCGCAGACGACGAGGGCGACTCCGATCGGTTTTTCGGTGATCGACATTCGGGCTTAACTTGCCTGAGAAAGCTGTCGAACAAAAAGAAATACCATTCAAGAAGTGATCCGTCACCACAGGGCGCGCGCCCGATGGAACTTGACGGGCCATGGATACCTCGATTGGTATCGGCTTACACGATGTCGGACCCGATTTCATCGGCAGGAGAGAATTCCCAAGTAGGCGCGGTCTTCGAGCCCACGGAATGGAGTGTCATCCTGGCCACGCGGCGGGGCGATTCCCAGCGTCGGGTGGCGCTCGAACGCCTCTGCCGTTCGTATTGGCTGCCGGTGTATGCCTATTTACGGCGGCGGGGCTATTCGCCTCCGGATTCAGAGGACTTTACCCAAGGTTTCTTCATCCACCTGATCGAGAGTGATTTCTTCGATCGGCCTGACCCGGGCAAAGGCCGCTTTCGGGGCTATTTGCTGGGTGCTTTGAAGCATTTCCTGAGTGCTCATTTCGAAAGGGAAAACGCGCTCAAACGCGGCGGTGGAGTCCAGTTCGTGGATTGGAACACGTTGGATCCCGAAAAGGAATTGGGCGCCTTGGACGTGACCCAAACCGATCCGGCCGACGCCTTTGAAACGGGGTGGGCATTAGCGTTGCTGGGCCGGGCCTTGAAACGCTTGGAGGAAGAGCAGTTGGCCCAGGGCAAGAAGATCCAATTTGAAACGCTTAAAAGCTATCTCAGCAGCAAACCTGAGCGCGGAGACTATGATCGCGCGGCGCAGGAATTGGGAACTACCCGGACGAATGTGGCAGTGTGGGTCCATCGCCTGAGCCACAGGTACGCGGAACTCGTTAAGTTGGAGGTAGCGTCCACACTCGACGAAGGCGTCGATGTCGGTGAGGAATTACGCGCGGTGGTGCGGTCGTTGAATCGATGATCGCCAAATGTCGCTGCCCAGATGAAATCCGGGCCAGCGTTTTCCGCAATCGGGTAACGGTGTGATGAATCCTGCCGATCGGCTCAAATCTCCCTTGGCTGGGACGTGCCCGCGCTGCAAACGCGCCGTCGCGCCCGACTCGTCGTCCCTGGGGGTTTGCCTTCGCTGCGCGGCAGAACGGCTTTTCGACTCGGGCATTTTTGGATTCACCGGTGAGCGCAATCGGTTGGCGAGCCCCGCAGCATCCGGTGGCACCGCTACTGCCTTACCGGAGTGGATAGGCGACTATGAGGTGTTGGAAGAGCTCGGTCGCGGAGGTATGGGGCGGGTCTTCGTCGCACGGCAGGCGGGGTTGGGCCGGATTGTGGCCCTCAAAGCCATTGCCGGGGATGAGCGAGGTTCCTCGGAGTTGGAATTGCGTTTTCTCCGTGAAGCCCAGACCTCGGCGCGGTTGCGTCATCCCAATATTGTCGCGGTCCACGATTCCGGCCGGGCGGATGGGTGGGTATATTTCTCGATGGATTTCGTCGAGGATGGCGATCTGGCCCATGCGCTGAAACAACGTCCCTGGGGTACTCGTGAAGCAGCCAATCTCACAGCCCAAGTGGCCCGAGCCCTTTCGTACGCGCATGCAGAAGGAGTAGTCCACCGGGACATCAAACCATCCAATATCCTTTTGGAAGGAGGCGTGCCGAAGATCGCGGATTTTGGTTTGGCCGCCGAGCTCGGCGTGGGCGGGGACTTAACCCAATTTACATGTGTCTTGGGCACTCCGCAGTATCTGGCTCCGGAAGCCCTCCAAGGCGGCAGCAAGCGGCTGGGGCCGTTAAGCGATATTTATGCCCTAGGCGTGGTGCTCTACGAGATGCTTACCGGGCGTACGCCTTACGCTGGTGCATCCCCGGCGGAATTACCGGCCTTGATCGAGCGGGATGCCGCTCCGTCGCCACGATTATTGGCTCCAGCTGTTCCGCGTGACCTGGAAACCATCTGCCTCAAGTGCCTGGAACGGGAAGCTTCGCGGCGCTATCCGAGCGCCCTGGCCTTGGCGGAGGATCTGGAACGCTTTCTGCGCGGGGAAGCCATCCTCGCCCGCCCATTGTCACAATCCGAGGCTCTGCTTCGGTGGTGTCGGCGACGCCCGGCACTGGCCACGGTCTGGGTCCTGGTGACCGCACTGGCCATCGGTTCAACCCTTTCGGCGGTGCTCATCCAACAAACCCTCAATCGGGCGGTGAAAGCCGAAAGTGATTCGCGCGAACGTTTGCGGGAGTCACGTCTCGCACAAGCCCGAGCGGTCCGGCGGACGGTTCAGCCGGGGCGACGAGCGGAGGCGCTGACGGCCCTGACCGAGGCGTATAAGATCCGACCGGGCGAGGACGTTCGCGAGGAAATCATAGCCGCGTTGCTCGTGCCGGATATACGCCCGTTGGAGAGCTGGCGAGTACCCGCCGAGATGGGGGAAATCAACTTTGATCCTCGGAGCCGTCTAGCGGCCTTTTCCAAGCGAGCGGCGATCGGCCAGTCGCACGAGCCCGCCATTTTCTATCACTGGGGAGCGACCAACTCCTTTAGCCGTATCGAGACCCATGGTGTAGGTGTGCTCGGGCAGCTGCGCTTCAACCGCGAGGGGACCATGGTGCTCTCCCGGGCGGTGGATGACTCGGTCCGCCTGTGGCGGGTGGGCGAGCCGGAGCCCCTCTGGATCTTGCGCGGACGCCCCGGTCCGGGCGCCGAGACTCAGACGGAAGCGTTCAACGACGATTATGATTTCAGTCCCGACGGCCAATTCGTGGCGGTGGGATTGCCCGAAAAGGGAGTTTCCCTGCATCGTCTCGCCGACGGGAAGGAAGTGGGCCGGTGGCTGGGAGGGAATGTCTTTACCCGGGTCCGGTTTTCCCCTGACGGCCGTCGCCTGGCGGCACTGGACGGCGCACGCGCCCCGGTGCGGGATGTCTTTGTCATTGGGATCCCCAAGATGACACTGGTGAATCATCTGAACCTTGGGGCGTCGCCCAATTCGGTAGCTTGGTCGTCCGATTCCCGCCTGCTGGCGGTCAGCGAAGGAGATAATACGATTGGCATCCACGATTCAGCCTCCGGGCGGCTGCTCTCCTCCATCCATTCACCCGTGCGCGACCCGAACGAAATCGTTTTCCTGGGCGGCGATTCGCTGCTGGCCATGCGGGGCTTTGGCACGGTGCTTCATATACTTAATGTGCCGTTGGGGCGCGAAGAACTTGCCATCAATGGGTTTGGCCCTTCCGCCTTGTCGGCCACCGTCGATGGCGCCCGCTTCACGGCGGCCCTGCTGGGGAGCCTGGTGACGCGGTGGGAAGTGGTGGGCGCCGCAGGTTATACCGTCCTGCCGCCGCCCCGGCCGAACGGGTATGAGCAGGCATTCAACAATTGCTGCCTGGATATAAGTCCCGACGGGAAGTGGATGCTCTGCGGCCACGGGCGATATATGTTGCTGCGCGAGACGGCCACCGGGCGGCTGGTGGCGGAGATGGACGACGGTGACGAATTTGGCATGGAGTATACCACCGTGGGTTTTGGGCCGGAGGGTAAAAGCATCGTCCGGCATTCGAACAGCACGGGCTTTCGGCGGTACCCCCTCGCCTTGGTTCCGGGTTCGGATCCCGTGCTGGGTGAGCCAGCGATTTTTGCGGGAGCCAGCAATGCGGTGATGGCGGACCGGTCGCTGGATGGCCGCCGGTTTGCCGTGGTATCGGCCCAGGGACAATGGGTGCGGGTCTATGAAGTGGATGGGGACGGGCAGCGCCTTGTGGGCCAGCTTTCGACAACGGCCGCGTACGGGGCGGCGCTCAGTCCGGATGGCACCCGGATACTGGTGACCTGCGGCGACCCGGGGCCACCCGAA
>DATJII010000170.1:0-18922 GCA_035493435.1 Candidatus Limnocylindria bacterium
CCGACATAAGGCGACAAAGGCGATTTTTCACCATCAACCACCGTCAGCATCGCCTCCGTGCTCGGCACGCTGTTGCCCACGGACGTTACCACGCATCGGTACTTCTTGCCGCTATCGCTGGCTGAAAGCACAGGCGTGATAAACTGGGGACGATTGGCGCCGGGAATGTCCGAATCATTCACTTGCCATTGATAATAGAGCGCGCCGCCAGCCGAAGTGGCCACAACCGAGAACTCCGCGCGGCCGAAAGCCGGGGCGGTCTGGTTGGCGGGAGGTGTCTTGAAGGTGATCTTGCCGTCGTCCGGGTTGATATAAGTCGCGATTTGGCTGCCACCCAGGATGGGGAGGCTGGTCACCGGCGTGTTATCGCCCTGCTTCCGCACGCCCACACCGAGCCGGACTTCACCGGCATCCTGCTTCAACAGAGCCCGCAACAGATAGCGGTGTCCACCTGTCAGTGGAGGCGAAATTCCGACCACGTTGGGATCGAAAGCGCCTGAGACCACGGTGTTCTCCACAATTGTCGAGAGGTTGGCCTCGGAATCGTCACTACTGAGATCCAGTTGGGACTGGTCGTCACTATAAAGGTAGAACTCGTACACCCCGGAACTCGGCGGAATGAAGAAGGCCGAGACCCGCGCCCCGTAGTTGACCCCGGACGGATCGTTGTCGATCTGGAATCCACGCGCCACGTCGGATTTGCTGGGAGCGTCTGGAAAGACCGGAGCCGCGACCAGATCGGACACGGCGGCGCCTGCGATATTGAAATAGAAGTCCCTTTTTACCCAGCCGGTTGCGAGTTTCACCGCGGTGAAGGTCACCTTGGAATTGGCTGCGATCTGGTTTCCCGACACGTCTTTGACGCCGTTGACCGTCACTGTATAGACCGTTCCGGTGGTTTGGGTTCCCGTGGTCAAAAGGACATCCTTCAGGGTAACACTGTCGAGCACGGCACCCGTGACTCCCAGGCTGCCTGAAATCGTGAAATTTCCCGCTGTGACAGATGTCGCGTCCAGCGGCTTGCTGAATGAAACCCGCACGCCGGTCAGCGACTCCAGGCCTGCGGCCCTGGTTACCTGGGGCGGCGTGGAATCCGCGCCGGAATTGGGGAGGGCGTTGAAATCTGCCTCACTTAAGGAATCGTTTAGCGACAGGACAAACCGGTCGATCAGCATGCCTTGCTCGCGCGTGCCTATTTTCAGGACCAAGGCTCCACCGGCGTCGATCTGGCCTTGGGAAACCGTGAATTGATGGCCATCCTTGAAGACGTTGAAACTGTTGGCCGCCGGGACCTGGACCTGGTTGTTGACCGAAGCGGTGACATAGTTGGCGGCGTCCGCTGTAAGGTCACCGAAGTCGTTGGGCACCCGGAAACTGTTGCCGCCGTTGATGTCCTGGTCGGTGCGATTCTTGTCCGCGCGCCACCGATAGTAGAAGGTATAGGTTCCGGGGGTGACGAACTTGAGATGATACGCCGCCAGGCTCGGTACGGCAGTAGTGTCGTTCTGGCCGGATTGGAACAACGCGGCTCCACCGCTGGCCGCCGCCTCATTGGTCAGAACCCAGGTGGTTGGTGCACTCGGGGCAATGGAGGCGGCCCGCTCCGCTTCGAAAGCCACATAGTTTTGGCCGTCACCCTGGTCGATTTCGTCGATGGGTGAATTGGCGAGTGCATTGAAATCGGATTCGTTCAACCCGTCGTTGGTGGAAAGCACCAAGCGGTCGATCAGCATGCCTTGCTCCCGGGTCCCTACCTTAAGAATAAGGGGGGTGCCGGCGTTGACCTGTTCCTGGGTCACCGTGTACTGCTTGGCGTCCTTGAAGACGTTGTAACTGTTGGCTGCCGGCACTTGGATCTGGTTGTTGACCGAGGCGGTCACGTAGTTCGCCGTATCGGCGGAAAGATCGCCAAAATCGTTGGGAAGCCGGAAGCTGTTGCCGCCATTGACGTCCTGGTCCGTGCGGTTCTTATCGGCGCGCCAGCGATAGTAAACGGTGTACGTTCCCGGCGTGGCGAACTTGATTTGATACACGACAAAGCTCGGCACCGCCGCGGTGTCGTTTTGGCCGGACTGAAAGATCGATTTGCCACCGCTGGCTGCCGGTTCGTTGGTCAGTACCCAGCTCGTGGGAGCGCTGGGAAGCAGAGTGTTATAACTTTCTGACTCGAATCCAACGGCGCCGCTCCCCGCCCCTTGAAGGATGGTAAGGGCTTGCGCGGGAAGTAAGGTCAAAAGGCTAAAAGCCGCCAGGGCGGCGACGGTGGAAGCGCAGCCCCACCTTCGGCGAAAATTCGCCACGAGCGAGGTCAGCAGTGAAATAGTCAAATCGCGACGCCAGGTCGTAGGCGTGGCGGGAGATTCGTCGACGCGAGGTCGCGTCGGCACATGTATAGCGTGGGCCATCATAGGTCTTTCTTTCTTCTACCGGGAGTTAACGTGGTGCTACACCTAGTGGCACGCGAAGTCAAGGGGGGAGTTATTCGAGTGTAACACGAATGGGCGTCTTTTTTCTGCCCCAGATTCGCTATCGGGTAGAGGTGATCCGGGGGGGGATCACAGCGAGTAACCGGGTGTTGAGCGAATCGATACCCCTGGCATAGAGTCCACCGAAAGGGTGAGTGCCACGAAGTGAAACAGCAGAAAGGAGGGAGCGGGAGCAGCCCGCTGGAAGCTATTGCGATCCACTCTTTCCCCCCGGAAATAGCCTGACATTCCAAGCCATGGCCCTGCGGGCAAACTTGAGCACCGCTGGTTCGCACGCAGGGCGTCCCGAGGCGCTTACGTCAACGGGCGTGCAACATATTGCCCCCTCTCTATCTAACTAATAATTCCCTTCACCAGGTTGCCATGGACGTCGGTCAACCGGAAGTCGCGTCCCTGCGACCGATAGGTGAGCTTGGTATGGTCGAATCCCAGCAGGTGCAACAGGGTCGCGTGCAGGTCGTGCACGTGGACCGGATTCTCGGTGACGTTGAAGCCTAGCTCGTCAGTATTGCCATAGGTGAGCCCAGCCTTGAATCCGCCGCCCGCGGTCCAGACGGTGAAGCACCGGTTATGGTGGTCGCGTCCATCGTCGCCGCCTTGGACCATCGGGGTCCGGCCAAATTCGCCGCCCCAAATGACGATGGTGTCCTCCAGCAACCCGCGTTGCTTCAGATCTTTGATTAGCGCCGCTGACGCCTGGTCGGTGTCCTTCGCATTCCGGCTGACGCCGCCTTTGAGGTCCCCGTGCTGGTCCCACGCCTCGTGAAATAACTGGACGAATCGGACCCCGCGTTCCACCAGCCGCCGGGCTAATAGGCAATTGCGCGCGAAACTCGCCTTGGAGGGATCCACTCCGTACATATCGAGGATGTGCTTGGGCTCGTTGCCCAGGTCCATCAGCTCCGGCGCACTCGACTGCATGCGGTACGCCATCTCGTAGGACTGGATTCGCGCTGCAATCTCGGGGTCCTGCGACTCCGCCAGCGCCAATTCGTTGAGATGTTTCAGCGAATCCAGCGAAGCGCGTTGCGTCTGGCGGTCAAAACCCTTCGGGTTTGATAAATAGAGGACCGGGTCGCCGCCGCCGCGGAAGGGGACGCCGCCATACATCGTGGGCATGAAGCCCGATCCAAAATTGCTTGCGCCACCGCTCGTGCCGTTGGCGCTGCTCAAGACCACGTAGCCCGGCAGGTCCGCATTTTCGGATCCCAATCCGTACAGGGTCCAAGCGCCGAAGCTGGGCCGTCCAAACAATTGCGACCCCGTGTTCATCATGATCTGGCCCGGGGCGTGGTTGACCGCGTCCGTCTGCATGGAGCGGATGAAGCATAGATCATCCGCCACGCCAGCCGTATAAGGGAGAACCTCCGACAACTCGGCGCCCGACTGCCCGTACCTGGCGAACTTGAATTTCGAACCGAGCAGGGCGGAATTGGGATTGATGAAGGCGGCGCGGTAATCCTTGAGCAGCTCCGCGGGCGGAAGCTGGCCATTTCGCTTGGCGAGTTCCGGCTTGAAATCGAACAGCTCCAGGTGGCTGGGCGCACCCGCCTGGAATAAATAGATGACCCGTTTGGCTTTCGGCGCATGATGCGGCCGCTTGGGTGCGAGCGGATTCTGGTTGGGATTCGCCGCCTGGCTGGCTGACGCGAGTGCTTTGTCTCCCCCCAAGAGCGAGGCCAGGGCGATGCCGCCTAGTCCCAACCCGCATTCGCGCAGGAACCACCGGCGCGATAGGGCCACTGGATTCCCTCCCTGATGTAGGTGTTGCTGGCAGTTCATTAGTTTTTGGTCAGGGTTTCGTCGAGGTTGAGCAGGACTCGGGAGACCACCGCCCAGGCCGCGAGTTCGGTCGGTGTGGCGTGGCCGGGAATGGCTTGCAACTGGTTTTCGTCCAGTGCGGCAATCTGTTGGGGATTGATCCAACCTTCGCCCGCCCGCTGCTTCGAGGAGGCCAGCAAGGTGAGGATTTCCTGCACTTCCAGCGGCTTTGGCGACCGGGCAGTGCAAAGTCGGAAGGCGTAACTTGCCCGGTCTCGATCCGTGGCGCCGCCCTCCTGCAGGACGCGGCGCGCCAGGGCTTGGGCCGCTTCAATAAAGATGGGCTCATTCAGGGAAGTGAGCGCGGCCAATGGCGTATTCGATCGCAGCCGACGCACGCAGGCAAAGTCCCCGTTGGGCGAATCGAAATTGGCGAGGACCGGGTCTGGCATGCCCCGTCGACGGAACATATAAAGGGAACGGCGATATCGATCTGGCGCCGAGGCCACCGGCCAGTCGATGCGCAGGTAGTTCAGGGCGAACAAGCTCTCAGGTATCGGCGGATAGAAGCTTGGCCCACCAATCTGGTCGTGGCGCAAACCCGACGCGCTGAGCGCTATATCGCGCACGAGTTCCGCCTCCGCCCGGAAGCGTGGCCCACGCGCCAGCCAGAGATTACGCGGGTCGCGTTCCTGCAAGTCGGGATTGGTTCGCGAGGACTGTCGATAGATGGCGCTGGTGACGATGGTGCGCAGCAGGTGCTTTATCGACCACGGCTGGGCGGCGGTCTCGGTGGCCGTCAACGTGACCGGGTCCATGAACTCGACGGCCAGCCAATCCAATAACTCCGGATGCGTGGGCAAGGGGGCTCGGACCCCGAAATCCTCCGCTGTTTCGACGAGTCCCAATCCAAACAAGGCCTGCCACACTCGATTGACGGCCACCCGTGCCGTGGTCGGCGATTTGCGATCCACCAGCCACCGTGCCAGGGTCAGGCGATTGGGTGGCGCGTCCGCCGGAAGGGAGTGTAAGAACGCGGGCGTTCCTGTTTGAACGACCGGCCCGGGCTTTTGCCAGTTGCCCCGTTCGAGCAGATGCGCGGTCCGCATCCATTCAGGCTCGCGCTGCACCAGGTTAAGGATCGTTCCGCCTTCGGGATACTTGCGCCAGGCGGCTTCGATGCGTTTATTATATTCCTCGCATTCAGGTGCCGCTCCTCGCCAGGTGCTGAAAAGGGCCTGCTTTTCCGCCGCTGTGCGTGCCTCCGGTGCCTTGTGCAGAACTGTCCGGACCAGGGGTGGCAGGGTATCGGCGTAGGCGTCCTTGGAGTCGGTGATGGCCAGTCGGAAGCGGCCCAGGAAATTATTCTCACGCCCATGTCCGTCCGAACCCGAGTGACGGTATTTCAGGGTGAAGCGGAATTCGGTGCCCTCGATATAAGTGGGGCGATTGGTGCCCGTAAACTGGGCGACGATTTGTGATTCGGCGTTGCGTCGTCCCGGGCCACGATCGGCGCTCCAGGCGGTTTCCTCTTTGCCGTCGAACAGGAACGCGGCCGGGCCCACCGTGCGCTTTTCATCCTTTGGCGCACGGAAAGGCGCTTCCAGCGGTCGCTCTACCTCCGCGAAGTCGGCGGTCGCATTGGTGAGGGTCAGTGTCGCCCAGGCGTTGGTGCTGTGCAGCGACCGTGACTCAACCATCAGTTCCGACAACGCGAAAGAACCCTTCACACTCCGACCTGGTCCGCCAAAAGGCAGGTCACCGTGGGTCAAGGCTTCCAATCGAAGGGCTGTGACGTTGGTCTGGCGTGTTTCCGCTCTCAGCGTGAGTTCGCCATTGCTCGGACGGAATCCCAGGGTGATCACGGAATTGTCCGGTAGTTTGTCCGGATGCGCCAGGCCACCACCCCATTCCGGTTCCTGGGGTTCAAGTGTGGTCCAGCCGATTTCCGTGTTCCTCTGTTTCTCTTCCCAGCGGGCCATCCGACTGGACCAATCGGGTAATGCCTGCTTGATCTTCTCCTCTTCTAAAGCGGTTTCCTGCCGAATATCCGCGATCGTTTTTAGCTGGCTGGCATTATAGATCCACGATTTGGCTTCGTAGTCGTTATTGAGATAGGCAAAGAGGCGGTAATACTCCTCGTGGGTTAGCGGATCGAACTTATGCGAGTGGCATTGCGCGCATTGGACGGTGAGGCCCAGCACGGATTTCCCCAGGCAATCCAGGCGATCGATAAGTCCCTCAATGCGAAATTGTTCGTTAATGATCGCGCCTTCCTCATTGACCATCCCGTTTCGCAGGAAGCCGGTGGCGATGCGTTGGTCCTGCGTGGCATTCGGCAAGAGGTCCCCGCCCACTTGCTCGATGATAAAACGGTCGTAGGAGAGGTCCCGATTGAAGGCGTTGATCACCCAATCGCGCCAGGGCCATTGGTCGCGGACCAAGTCCTTTTCGTAGCCGTCACTGTCCGAATAACGGGCGGCGTCCAACCACCATCTTGCCCATCGTTCACCGTACCGTTCGGAGGCGAGCAGGCGGTCTACCAAAGCAAGGTACGCCGCCTCGCCGCGTTTGGTGTAATCTGTCACAAAAGCATCCACCTCCGTCAACGTGGGAGGAATGCCGACCAGATCCAGGGATACCCGGCGAATCAACGTTTCCGGCGTCGCTTCCACTGAAAATGTCACGTGTTCATGGGTAAGCTTCTGCGCGACAAAGGCGTCAATGGGAGATTTAACTTTGCGGGTGGGGCTGGCTCCCGACGGATATTTCGGCGGCGGCGGCCTTTGGGGTGCAATAAATGCCCAGTGTTTTTCGTATTCCGCCCCCGAGGCGATCCACTGGCGCAGGATTTTAATCTCCGCCGGTGTCACCGGATTCTTGGCGGTCGGGGGAGGCATGACCTCGTCGGGATCGTGTGCCGCAATTCTCGCCATCAGTTCGCTCGTGTCCGGCTTTCCGGCGACGATAGCCGCTTTGCCCGATTTCCCCCCGGTGCGCGCAGAGGTCAGGTCGTCCAGGCGTAAGCCGCCCTTACGAGACTTTTCGTCCTGGCCGTGGCAGGTGAAGCAATGATCCGACAGTATGGGCCGAACGTCCCGGTTGAACTGGATTTTTCCGGCCACAGGCGTTGCCGCTCGAACCCCGACTAGCATCGTCGTGAGGGCCGCCACAAAAAACGAAAGAAAAGACGGCCCACGTTGCCGAAGGGTTGTCATGCTGGGGGCGCCGAGGCCCATGGACCGGTCGTTGATCACGCTGGACGGGATTGGATTCGGGTATCGAGGCAAGTATTCAGGGAACTTCCCGGACAGTGCCACTCTCAAATATCACAGTTGCCTGAAAGAAGTCATCCGCCATACTTAAAACCGATTCCCATGGGTCACTCAGATGATCTTCCCAGCTTTCGATCCGATGAAAATTGCCCGACTCTCCCTGCTGGCTGCCTTGGCCACGCTGTCCGCCGTTGCTGCCCCGGAAGAATCCTTGAAGAATTGGCCATCCTGGCGCGGTCCGTTGTCCAGCGGGGTCGCTCCACTGGCTAATCCGCCCGTAAGTTGGGACGAGAATTCCCATGTGAAATGGAAAATACCGGTTCCCGGTGAAGGAACCGGCTCGCCCGTGGTTTGGAATGACTTGGTTTTCATTCTCACGGCCGTGCCAACCGGAACAAACGGCTCGGGAAATGGGGCTCCCGCGGGTTCCGATCAACCACAGGAAGAGGAGAAGTTCACGGTCCTGGCGTACGAGCGCAGCACTGGAAAGCTTCGCTGGCAGGACTCGCCCCGGGTGGAAGTTCCCCACGAGGGACACCACAAGGATCATGGGTTTGCGTCCGCTTCCGCCGTAACCGATGGCGAAGTTGTGATCGCTTATTTTGGGTCGCGCGGATTGCATGCCTACGACTTGGCGGGAAAACCCCTGTGGCACAAAGACCTGGGGAAACAACATACCCGCAACGGTTTTGGCGAGGGCAGTTCACCCGCCTTGCATGGCAACACGGTGGTCATCGTGTGGGACCATCAAGGCGATGACTTTATAGCGGCCTTCGACAAGCGGACGGGCAACGAGCTTTGGCGGAAGACCCGAACCGAGGATACCAACTGGAGCACTCCCTTGATCGTGGAAAAAGAAGGGCACGCGCAAGTGGTCGTCAACAGTTCCAACAAGGTTCGCAGTTACGATCTCACCAATGGAGATTTGTTGTGGGAGGCCGGTGGCCAGACGGCCAATGCGATTCCGACTCCGGTCGCCGGAGATGACCGGGTTTATGTAACCAGCGGTTTTCGGGGCGCGGCATTCCAGGCGATTACCTTGGGCCGCAAAGGGGACCTGACCGGCACGGACGCCATTGCGTGGACGCATAATAAGAACACGCCCTACGTGCCCTCGCCTTTGTTATACGACTCGTTCCTTTATTTCTTCGCCGGGAACAATGCCCAACTCACCGTGCTGGATTCCAAGGATGGCGCCACCCGGCTGGATGCCGAGCGGCTGGACGGCATCTTTGGGGTCTACGCCTCACCCACCGCCGCGGCGGGCCGGGTCTACCTGACCGGACGGAATGGCGTGGTTTGGGTGATCAAACCGGGTGCCAAACTGGAAGTGCTTTCCAAGAACAAACTGGACGATAATTTTGACGCCACTCCCGCCCTTGTGGGCAATGAGCTTTTCCTGCGCGGCCACAAATATCTCTATGCCCTGTCAGGCGCTGACGCCGTGGCGAAGTAATCCTTCGCTTGAAAGTATTAATTCCATGAAAAAGATCCTGCTTCCATTCGTTTCGCTCTTCGCAGCCGTCATAGCCATGGGCTCTGCCCTCGCCGCTGAAACGCCCAAAGTTGGTGACAAGGCGCCGCTAATCGAAGCCCAGGACCAGGATGGCAAGACTTGGAAACTCGCCGACCAGGTGGGCAAAAAAGCCGTCATCCTCTATTTTTATCCGAAGGACGATACCGCGGGTTGCACGAAGGAGGCCTGTGGATTCCGTGATCGCCTGGATCAGTTGGATCAATTGGGCGTGGCTGTGGTCGGTGTCAGTCGCGATGATGCGGAGAGTCATAAGAAGTTTCGCGAGAAAAATCATCTCACCTTTCCCCTCCTGGTGGACACCAGCGGCAAGTTAACCGATGCCTATGGCGCCGCCACGCCCGATAACACCAAGTCCCGCCGGGTCAGCTTTCTCATCGACCGTGATGGCAAGATCGTCCACGTGACCGACATGCGCGACGCCTTGGTCCATTTGACTGAACTCAAGGAAGCAGTGGATAAGTTGAAGAAATGATCACCGGGTCTTGCTGGCGATGAAATCCCTCACCGAACACCTTTGGTTTGAAGTCCCGGGCCGGAGGGGCTTTGTCAATATAACCGACACCGTCGAAGCCCTGGTCCGCAAGAGCGGAATCCAGGAAGGCCTATGCCTCGTCAACGCCATGCACATCACTGCGTCGGTGTTCATCAACGATGCGGAGCAGGGTTTGCTCGACGACTTCGAGAAATGGCTGGAAGGCCTGGCGCCCCACGCCCCGACCAGCCAGTACCGCCACAATCGAACCGGTGAGGACAACGCCGACGCGCATCTGAAACGCCAGGTCATGGGCCGCGAAGTTGTGGTCGCCATCACCCGGGGGAAGCTCGACTTCGGCCCCTGGGAACAGATCTTCTACAGCGAATTCGACGGCAGCCGCCGCAAGCGCGTCCTCGTCAAGATCATAGGTGAATAACCGCCTGAACGCCGATATATATATATAAATTATTAATATCGTTTGTATTGAATCTGCGTAATCTGTGGACAAATTTCTTTTCTGGGGAACGGAAGAAAGCGAGTCATCCACAGATTACGCAGATTCACGCAGATTAAAAAGACGGGGAGAACGTGACGGGGGAATGGCGGCTGTCGCCGGTGGGTTTCGTGATTTGCCGCTCGCTTTTCAGGATCGATTTGGCCCTAATCCCCGCCAAGCCTATGAGGAAATTTCTCACAGCCCTCTCGTTGCTGGGTCTACTGGCCGTGTTGGGATGCAACAAGTCCGAAAACGGAGCCGGCACGTCGACTGTCGGGACGCCTCCGGCGGGCAAGAAAATAACCGTGGCACTGATGCCCAAATCCAAGGGCAATGCCTACTTCGTCTCCTGCAAACAAGGCGCGGAACAGGCCGCCAAGGAACTGGGAGTCGAACTGATCTTCGACGGCCCCGTCAGCCCGGACCCCGCCAAGCAAAACGAGATCATCGAGAATTGGATCACCCTCGGAGTGGATGCCATCGCTGCCGCGTGTGAGAACAAAGACGGCATCTCCACCGCCTTGAGAAAGGCCCGCGACAAGGGGATCAAAGTCATCACCTATGATTCCGACGCCAATGCGGACGCCCGCGAGTTCTTCGTGAACCAGGCGACCGCCGAAGGTATTGGCACGACCCTCATGGATGAAGCCGCGCGATTGACGGGTGGGGAAGGGGAGTTCGCCATTATCACCGCCTCGTTGACCGCTTCCAACATGAACGAGTGGCAGAAATACATCGAACTCCGCCGTGCGTCGAAATATCCCCAGATGCGCATGGTGGCGTTGCGTCCTTGCGATGACCTAAAGGACAAAGCCCAGGCCGAAGCCACCACGCTGCTCAGCGCTTATCCTAACTTGAAACTCCTGATGAATATCTGCTCTCCTGCGGTACCCGGTGCTGCGGAAGCGGTGAAACAAGCTGGGAAAACTGGCAGGGTCAAAGTGATCGGCTTGGGCTTACCCAGCGAGAATCGGGCTTATGTGAAGGCGGGCGTGACCGACAGTGTGATCCTCTGGAAAACCACCGATCTTGGCTACCTCACCGTCCTGGCCGCCAAAGCCGTGGCGGACGGAACCCTGAAACCGGGCGCAGAATCGTTCGCCGCCGGCAAACTCGGAACCATCCTGATCCAGGGCGACAACCTGCTGCTCGGGAAGCCCTTCATTTTCAACAAGGACAACATCGACCAGTTCGATTTTTGAGAATTAATAATTAGTAACCGCAGATGTCGCAGATTGTAAGAAAGAATTCTTAGAGCCAGTAGCCGACGAGGTCACGGGGCGGAAGTTCGTGGTGAGCCGGAAATTTCACTTTTCCGCCTCCTGACCTCGTCTGCTACGCCTTCTCTCCCCTTAATCTGCGAAAATCTGTAAAATCTGCGGTTCCTTCTTCTGTCATCTGAATATCTGTATCCGAGCCAAAGTCCGAGCGGGTGCTGCTCATGACGCGATTGATTTTCATTTGGCTGGTTTCTACGGTGACGATCCTACGGGGCGTTGCACAAGGTTCGCTGTATAATGAACCGTTCCCCACGGCGGCATCGAAGAAAGGTCTCCAGGTCCAGATGGTGGACGACGCCCTCGTCCTGGGCGTCAAACACGCGGCGATAAACTTGAATCTGGCCCAGGCTATCAAGCCGGTCGGCGACACCAACGATCCCGGCTGGGATTTCGATGGCAAGACCTACCGTTTTCAGCGCGGTTACCTGGAAGCCATGGATCGGCAGATCAAGGAACTGTCCGATCGCAACGTCCTCGTTTACCTCATCGTCCTGGCCTACGAGAATCCTGACAAAGAGATCAACCGGCTGTTACTCCATCCCAACTACGCAACCAATGCCCCCAATCATCTGGGCGCTTTCAATACGGTCACGGAAGACGGACGTGCGTGGTTCGCCGCCACCCTGGAATTCCTTGCGCACCGCTGGTCCCAACCGGATCACCGTTTTGGCCGTGCCGTGGGATATATCATCGGCAACGAAGTGAACTCCCACTGGTGGTGGGCGAATATGGGACCGGTCCCCATGACGGAATTCGCCGATGACTACCTCCGCACCGTGCGGGTCGCGCACGACGCCATTCGCCGCCAATCTTCCTGGGCCCGCGTGTATCTCTCGCTCGAGCACCATTGGACGATTCGTTTTCCTCCCGGCGACGAACGGCAATCCTTTGCGGCCCGGCCGTTCCTGGAGTATTTCGCCAAGAAAGCGAAAGAGCAGGGGGACTTTGACTGGCAACTGGCGTTCCATCCTTATCCGGAAAACCTGTTCAATCCGCGCTTCTGGAACGACAAATCCGCCACGACCAACGCTGACAGTCCCCGCATCACCTTCAAGAACATCGAAGTCCTGGCGTCCTATATGAAACGTCCCGAAATGCTCTATCGGGGCGAACCACGCCACATCATCTTCAGCGAGCAAGGGTTTCATACCCCCGACGGCCCCGATGGCGAACTGATCCAGGCCGCAGCCTATTGCTACGCCTATAAAAAGATCGAGAAACTGGCGGGCGTGGATGCCTTTATCCTCCACCGTCATGTGGACCACCCCCATGAGGGGGGACTTTGGCTGGGCTTGCGACGCTACCAGCCGGTGAACGGCGAACAGATGCCCAAGAAAAAGAGTTATGAGTGCTTTCGCCTTGCAGACACGCCTCAATGGAAAGAGGCCTTCGAGTTCGCCCTGCCCATCGTGGGCTTGAAGAGTTGGAACGACATTCCTTAACTGCGCAGTCCCCCTTGGCGGGACGCCGATATTATTCGGCACTGCAAAGTAGAAGCGGCGGCCCGCCGCTTAACGGCGCTACTGACGTCCGGAACTCGGTACTCGCCCAAGCACAGTGGACGAAGCCTCGTTGGCAAACTAAACGTACCGGAAACAAAGACCGCTCATGAATCTGCAAATCGAAAACAAACTGGCACTCGTAACAGGCTCCACCGCAGGCATTGGTTTCGCCATCGCCAAGGGACTCGCCGCGGAAGGTGCCCGCGTCATCGTCAACGGACGCACGGAAGCGCGGGTCGTGGGCGCACTCGCCGAGATTTACCGACAGGTGCCAGAAGCAAAATTGGAAGCCCTGCCCGGTGACTTGGCCAAGGCCGACGTGGCCAAAGCGGCCATCCAGATGTTTCCCGACGTCGATATCCTGATCAACAACCTGGGAGTCTATTCTCCCAAGCCTTTTGAAGAGATTAGCGACAACGATTGGTTCGAGATCATCGAAACCAACTTCATGAGCGGGATGCGACTGTCGCGCCATTATCTGCCGCGCATGAAAGCCCGGAATTGGGGGCGGATCGTGTTCATCTCCAGCGAGTCCGGCGTGAATATCCCCGTGGAAATGGTCCACTACGGCGTCACCAAGAGCATGCAGATTGCCTTGGCGCGTGGCATGGCCGAAACGACGGCGGGAACGGGTGTCACAGTCAACTCAGTGCTCGCGGGTCCTACGCGGTCCGAAGGCGTCGAGACCTTCCTCGGTGAAATGGCAAAAGCCCAGGGAATCACCCCAGCCCAGGTCGAAAAAGAGTTCTTCCAAAAAGCCCGCCCGAGTTCTTTGCTGCAACGCTTTGCTTCCATCGACGAAGTCGCCGCCATGGTTGTTTATCTCTCAAGCGGTCGAGCCTCCGCCACCAACGGTGCAGCCGTACGGGCCGAAGGCGGTTTGGTCCGCTCCATCCTTTAGGAACAACGCGATAGCCGGGCTCCTCCTGGTTGTCCTGGCATACGATCGACGTTCGCCAAGGGCGGGAGGGTGAGGCTCCCGACGAGCCCTGCCATCGGCGAGAGGCTTCGCACAGAAATAGCTAACCAGCGAATCGAAGGCTTTTGCCTCACGAAGCCTACCTGTCACTTCAAGCTGTTGTTCGCCAGCGGTCTCGTTGAAGCTTCCTTCACCGTGACCGTCCTGCTGGCTCATTCGTTCGGCGAGCCGTCACTTGGCGGTTCGAATCACAATACGTTTGGATCTGAATGAGCGATCTCCCCGCGCAACAGGTTTATTTGGGCGTTGATCTCGGTGCCGAGAGTGGCCGGGTCATGGCTGGTAGTTGGAATGGCTCACGTTTCGAACTCAGCCAACTCCACCGTTTTTCCAATGGCAGTATCCGTATCGCGAACACCCTGCGATGGGACATCCTGCGCCTTTGGTCCGAGATCCAGAACGGCCTGACGGCCGGCGGAAAGGAGTTCGGATCGGAAGTGCGCGCCGTGGGGGTCGATACCTGGGCCCTCGATTTTGTGTTGCTGTCCAAATCGGGTGAGATGCTCGGCCTGCCCCATCATTATCGCGACGCGCGGACGAAGGGCTTGATCAAAGTGGCGGACAACAAGGTGCCTCGGGCCGAAATCTTTGCGGCCAGCGGCATTCAGTTCATGGAGATCAATACGCTGTATCAGTGGATGGCCATGCATCGGACCAGCCCGGAGGTCATCGCGGCGGCGGATCGATTCCTCATGATCCCCGATTTCCTGAATTGGTGTCTTTGTGGATCGACCTCCGTCGAGTTTACCAACGCGACGACGACGCAGTTCTATCATCCGACCCGGAAGACGTGGTCGACCGAATTGTTGGGCCGATTGGGCCTTTCGTCGGCTCCCTTGCGTGAGGTGGTGTTGCCGGGAACAGTCTTGGATAGCTTGCGCGAATCCGTGCAGGCCATCACCGGACTTGGTGCCAACGTGCAAACGATCGCACCCGCTACGCATGACACCGCTTCGGCAGTGGCTGCCGTGCCCACCGAGCGCACGGGAAAAGCGGGCTGGGCCTACATCAGTTCAGGTACCTGGTCTTTGGTGGGGATTGAAAGTGCCGAACCTTACCTTTCGGAACGTGCCTTGGAACTCAACCTCACCAATGAAGGTGGCGTAGATGGGACGTGGCGGGTCTTAAAGAATGTAATGGGGTTGTGGCTCGTCCAGCAATGCCGCCGAGCTTTTGAAGCCCAGGGCGGCACTGCCGACTATGGAGTCCTTGTGAGCCTCGCGGAACAGGCGAATCCACTGCGGGCAATTATCGATCCCGATGACGCCCGTTTCCTCAATCCGACCGACATGCCCGCAGCGATCCGCGGCTACTGCGGCGAGACAGGCCAGCGCGTGCCCATCGGCGAGGCGGCCATTATCCGGTGCGTCTTGGAGAGTCTGGCGCTGAAGTATGCGGTGGTCGTGGGGCAAATTGAGGAGGTCACCCAGCAACGGATTGAGGTCATTCACATCGTAGGAGGTGGTTCACGCAACCGGTTGCTCAACCAATTGACGGCAGATGCGTGTCAATGTCCTGTTGTTGCCGGGCCGGCAGAGGCCACGATTCTGGGGAATCTCCTGGTTCAAGCGCGTACCCTCGGCGAACTGGGATCGCTGGCCGATATCCGCCAAGCGGTGCGACGATCGGCAGACGTGGAGTGCTTTGAACCTCGCCCGGATACCCAAGGCATGTGGGGCGCCGCACGCGAACGTCTCGCCGGACTGCTGCCGCAACGGTTCTAGCCAGATGCCCACGAATCCGGACAACAGTCCGGTTGCACTCCCGCTCAGAGAAGTCTTTCATAGGCCCGGTCTTGTTCGATGACTATCACACTTTTCATTCCGTGCTTCGTCGACTCGCTGTTCCCGAACGTCGGGATCAGCATGGTCCGCATCCTGGAGCGACTGGGACACCGTGTCGTCTGCCCGGAAGATGTGGCCTGTTGCGGCCAGCCGGCGTTCAATTCGGGGTATTGGCCTGAGGCACGCCTGGTGGCGGAACCAGTCCTCAACCGTCTCAAGGATTCCGAAGCCGTGGTCATCGCGTCGGGTTCCTGTGGCGCCATGCTGAAGGTGTTCTACCCGCAGTTGTTTGCCGGGCTTCCGCAGGAAGCCGCCGCGAAACACCTGTCGGACCAGGTCTGGGAGTTCTCGGATTTCCTGGTGAACAAGCTCGGCATTACCGATTTGGGTGCGCGTTTTCCGGCCAAGGTGACTTTCCACGACGGTTGCCACGGATTGCGGGAATTGGGGATCAAGACCGGGCCGCGACGGCTGTTGGAAAAAGTGCAGGGCCTGGAGTTCGTTGAGATGGCCGATTGCGAAACGTGCTGCGGCTTTGGCGGAACTTTCGCCGCAAAATTCCCCATGATCTCCACCGCCATGGGTGAAGTGAAATGCACCAACGCCACCGCGACCGGGGCCGATTATATCGTCTCCAACGATTCGAGTTGCCTGATGCACCTGCAAGGGCTGCTCAGCCGCCAGACTAGTGCGGTCAAAACCATCCACCTCGCGGAAGTGCTGGTGCAACAATGACCTCAGCCTATAGCGAGTTCGTTTCCCAGGCGCGGCGGATCACCAAGGATCTCCGGCATCGCGGCCTCATCCAGACGGCGCTCCGCAAGTACGAGACCGCCCGCGACCGCAAGAAGTCGGCTTATCAGGATTGGCAAGCCGCCCGGCAAGCTGCGGCGGAAACCAAATGGGACGCGATCAATCATCTCGACACGTATCTCGCCGAGTTTGCGGACAAGCTGGAATCCCGGGGAACGAAGGTCCACTGGGCGAGTACAGCGGAGCAGGCGCGGAATATCATTCTTGGCATCATCCAAGGCAAGAAGGCCCGTTCGATCATCAAATCGAAGGCCATGACCGCCGAGGAAATCCACCTGAATGACGCGATGGAGAAGGCGGGGTTCGAGGTGGTCGAGTCCGACCTCGGTGAATATATCGTCCAACTCCGGCACGAGCCGCCCTACCACATCGTTTTTCCCGCGATGCACCTGACGCGGGGCGATATCAGTGAGCTTTTCCAGCGCGAACTCGGCAGCGAGCCGACGAACGAGCCCGAGGAACTCACGATGATCGCGCGCCGCGCCCTGCGGCAGAAATATCTCCAGGCGGATATCGGTATTACCGGCGCCAATTTTGCCGTGGCCGAAACGGGCATGGTTTCGATCACCGAAAATGAAGGCAACGCCCGGCTCACCGCCGCGCTGCCGAAGACGATGATCTCCCTGCTGGGTATCGAGAAGATCCTGCCAAAGATGGAGGATCTGGCGTTGTTTCTCCCCATGCTGGCGACCGCTGGCGCCGGCCAGACGATCACTTGTTATAACACGATGTATGGCGGCCCCCGCCAGGCGGGCGAATGCGATGGTCCCGAGGAGTGGCACGTAGTGTTGCTGGACAACCGCCGCTCGGAGTTGCTGGCCGATCCGGAACAGCGGGACGCCCTTCATTGCATCCGGTGCGGCGCCTGCCTGAATGTCTGTCCGATCTTCCGCAACGTCGGGGGCCATACCTACGGCACGACTTATAGCGGTCCCATCGGCAGCGTGATAACGCCGCACCTGCGCGGGTTGCAGGACTGGAAGCACCTAAGCGGTTCATCTTCCTTATGTGGCGCCTGCACGGAAGCGTGCCCCGTAAAAATCGACCTGCATCACCATTTGCTCCACAACCGTCGCAATGCGTCGGTCCAGCAACCGTCCGCGATTGAACGGCTGGCTTACCGGGGTTTCGCCTTCCTGATCAATCGCCCTGGACTCTATTTATTCGCCAAGGAAATGGGCCGCCTGCTCGATCCTTTGCGCCGGATGGTGCAGGGCACGGTGCTGGATCCGATAAAGCCGTGGACGGCCACCCGCGATCTGCCGCCCGTCGCCAATGAAAGCTTCAAGGAGTGGTGGAGGAATCGGAAATGACCGAACGCGAAAAAATATTAGGACGAGTCCGGGAAGCCTTGACGCTTTCCGCGCCGATGCCGGGAGCCCACCACGGTGAGCATCAGCCCTCAACCTTTACCTTCAACGGGCGCCCGGTTCAGGTGGCTCAACAATGGTTGCCGGACGGCGGTGCGACGGTGGCAGAGCAATTGGAACGTTTTAATATCGCTTCCATCGAGCTGAAGACCGATTTCCACGTCGTCCCCTCCCTGGCCGTAGCCAATGTGGTTCTGGCCACCCTGCGCGACGGATGCGGATGGAAGAAAATTGCCGCCCACCATGGTCCCCTAACGGATGCGGCAGTCACTGCGCTCGGTCTACCCACGTTGTTTACCGACGCCGGTTATTCGCCGGTCGAAATGGAAACGTGCGACGCTGGAATCTCCGGTTGCGACGCCCTTGTGGCGCAAACCGGGTCCGTCATTGTGACCAACCAAAGCGCGGGCGGGCGGGCGTTGAGTGTCCTGCCGCCGCACCACGTGGTCCTGGCCCGTCAAGATCAACTGGTCCGCGATCTCACCGAAGGCTACGCCCTGATCCAACGCCTCTACGCGCCGAAATATCCCAGCATGATCTCCGTGATCACCGGCCCGAGTCGTACCGGTGACATCGAGCGCATCTTGGTTCTCGGCGCGCACGGCCCAAAGAAGCTGACCGTGATCTGTATCGCGAATCCGTAGTGCTGACGGCCGCTTGTCGTCTTGGAGTGCAGTGGCAAAGCGCAGCGACGACACCGCTTTGGTAAGAGGTGTCGCGCTGAACTTTGTGGGGTGTAGTTGGAGCCCTTCGCTCTGAATTTAGCGACCATTTTTTGGATGCAGGCACCATGCGTTTCCTGTTTTGCTCAAGATGCGTCACGGGCAGGAATCCCTGCTTGCCTGCCGGTGCCAGCCGGCAAAGCGGTGTCGCGCTTCGCTTGCCACCGCACTCCATGACGGCAAGCGCTTTCGTTTTATCTTCGGTACTTTGAGGCGGTGGCTCCGAAGCGCGAAGTAGTTTCCAGCCGAAACGCGGAGCGTCCCGGAGTGCGGCAGTCCGCTTTGCTCGCGGGTACTGGCTGGCGGTGACAGGTTCATTTTGCATGGAGACCTTGGCATGCGAGTCCCCCTGAAGCCAAAATGCTACATCAGCGATTTATCGTCATACCGTCATATCGTCATACTCAACCATGACGATATGACGGTATGACGATGATTTCCC
>DATJII010000171.1:0-16471 GCA_035493435.1 Candidatus Limnocylindria bacterium
CGGACATCCCGGAGGCGTCGGCCCCCGGCGGCGCTGAAGCATATAGGATTTTTCTCACTTGTAATTAATGCCTGTTTCATCGCAGGCAAAGCAACCAAGGACAGTGTGCGGTCCAATCCTGTCGGTAACCGATTTAGAACACCGAAATCCAACTAATCGCATGAAATCCCGGCCCGCGCGCGAGTACCACCAATTTCATGGCTGAGAATCCCGACATGTGCTGAATCAATTCCGAAGGCACAACAGCAAATGACCTCAAGGAGAACCTCTGCAAACGGATTTCTGGGTCACTCGGCATAATCCCTCAAAATCCTATCCACCCTAACCAGTCTACTTGCGCATTCCTGCAACATCCCTTCCCAATTCTCCGCAATAAATGCATTTTCACGGGCCATATCGTCACAAGCCCTCAGCGTTTCGTTTTGCACCAGCCGTTCCCGATCCACCATCTCTTGATCGCCATAGAGACCGAGGCTCGAGCGAGCCAGACAGTATAAGATACCGATTAAATCATATTGGGCACTCCAAATTGCTACATTGTCTGAACTGGCCTCCATAATTTTTATACAGTGCAATGCCATCTCCCAAGGCTTCTTCACCCCGCGGCACTCATCGCCTTTTGGAAAGGAACCAAGCAGTTGCTTGACCAGCCGATTAATAATATCAACTTGACGAAATGGAATCATCGGCCTCTCGTGATCAAGTTTTCGCCCCAGATTCATGAATTGCAGATGTCCGATTGCAATATGCAATGTAATCAATATTCGGACTCCCTCATCGCGTACGATTCTCATTTGCGCTTCGCGGCCGCCTCCGCCGCCTGCTTGGCTTGTTTCAGCATATAGTCTCGAACCATCTTCTTCGCCGAATCGCTCACCGTAATGGAAAAATTCCTGGATCCAAATATCGCCAATTCGCCGTTTTGCACACCCACTGTAATCGCCTCCGATCCCGCCGCAAGTTCTCCGGCCATTCCGGCCTCAGGGCTTTTCACAAGCACACCCAATCCTCCAGCAAACCTTCTCGTGAGACACAAACCCGCCTTCCCCAGCCGTATGCAACACGCCATTCTTTGTAATTCCAATCCCAACGTAGCCTTCTTGAGAAGCAAATGCCCCCGCCTCAACAGCCGCGATGCAGCCCATTTATTCTCAGCAAGTCGTTTTCATGGAAAGGGGGCGAAGTCATCGGACAAACTTTCGCGGCTGCCTTCCCTTTTCTGACGGAGCGACGCGGACACTTGCAGGAGTCGCCTATCCGCGACAGCCCCATGCCTACTTGCAACCATCTTGCCGATAACGAGTTAAGCATGATCACCGAAGCGCATCGACACAGATTTTCAACGCTCCGGAAAGTTGAGGCAGAGCAACTTACAGTGACCGAAGGAGGCCCTCGAACAGCTTTGGTCAGCCGGAAAACATGTTGACACATGTAATATTTCGGTTATTCCTTTCCTCGTTACCCGAATCAAAGGAAATCAGCATGCATACCTTCTCTCGCCGCATCGCTAACTGGGCCACCAGCCTCCTGCTCTGGATACTGAGCCCGCTCTTGCTTCCAACTGCTGCCTCGACGATCGACCTGATCTCCCAGCGGGATCCTTCGCTGTCCCCCACCCAAGCTGGGTCAGGAGTGTCGTATGGACAGGTTTTCAGTGCGGATGGCAAACATCTGGTCTTTTCGAGCGGTGCCCAAAACCTGACGGAAACACCCAAGTCCGCTTTCCGGGTAGACTTGTACGATTTTCAGGGGCCGGATGTCCCGTTGCGATTGCTGACGGCCCCATTGGACGGCGGTTTTGGAGAGCCTGGACAAATGACCGCCGTCGGGTTTGGCTCGAATTCCATCGTGTATCTCGGGAACGCACCGGATCTTGTGAGCGGGTCCACCAATTCGTATCAACAGCTTTATGTCCAGGATCTTACCACTGGCGCACGACGGCTGCTTACGAAGCAACTCGGCTCAGGGAAACCCATTACGCAAGACGTCACCTACGCAGTCGTGAGCCAATCAGGGCGCTATGTCTTTTTCGAAACTGCCGCTACCGGCCTGTTTTCGGGCAGTACGGGTGGCCTGACGCAAATCTATCGGGCCGACCTGGAAAACGAGGGAGCCATCATGCTCGTCAGCCACCAATCCCATGCCAACGGACTGGCCGAGTCACGATACCTGAGCGGCACCACCGCCAGTGCGGATGGAAACGTCGCCGCCTACGTTGCGGTCACTTCGGGACAGCCTCCCGTGGCAGTCGTGAATGATCTTTCCACCAATATCCTGGATACGATTTCCGTAGGCGCCACTCCGAGTCCCAACGACCTCTACAACCTCGAGCTTAGCGCCGATGCCAAGTATCTCGCGGTGCGTCATACCGGTGCGATTCCCAGCACGGATCACGGGATCTATTGGATCGATCTGGACACGCACGAAAAGTCGTTCTGCACCGCAGGCATGCCGGGATATTTTCAAGGCGATGATTCAACCTTTGCCCCACTGATCCTATTCCCTGATCAACCCATCGTTGCTTTCGAAACCTTGTCCACCAATCAAACCATCCGAAAGATCAACTTCTGGAGCCCGCAACGGGGTCTCTTCGGCATGGATGGATTGCTTTCCTTCGTTCCTTTCGTGTCGATGGAACCTACGGATTCCTCGGCACCCGTGCTAAGTCCGGACGGAACCGTCCTGGCCTTTGTGAGCAGCGACACCAATGTCGTCAGCGGCGTCAATGATGGACTCCCACATTTGTACACGCGGGTGCTTATCTCGGGTGTGGCAACCTTGGTGAGCCAGGATGCACAGCATACGCCGATACTGGCCGATCCCGAGCCCGCTATTATTTTCAGCCCGAACAACAGCCAAGTGGCTTTGACGACTCCCGCCCCGGGGCTCTTTGAAGGCGACGACAACGAATTGCCCGACGTCTATCTGTTTGACTTGGCAACCCAGGGTTTCACGTTGGTTTCGGCGTCGTCACCCGCCCTGACCCGGGCGGCAGCCAATGGCACCACCACCTTTGGAGCCAATAGCATGTCGGGCGATGGTCGCTATGTCGTCTTCTCCAGTTTGGCCGATGACCTCTTTTCTGCCGACCTCAATTCGACATGGGACGTTTTCCTGGCGGACCGGCAACTGAACACCCTCCGGAAAATTAGTTCCTCGCAGCCCGGCACCACGAATCGTAATGCGGGATCCTTGGAGGCACAGATCACTCCCAACGGCAGGTTTGTGCTTTTCCAAAGCTATGCCACGAATCTGGTCACCACCCCCGTGCCAGCGCGATATAACGTCTACCGATATGATACGCAGTCTGGAGAAACTCTGCTGGCCAGTCCTAGTAGCGCGGTGGACGCCACTTCGTTGCCGACCTCGCACGCCAGCATCAGCTCGGACGGACGGTTCGTGGTTTACGAACTTGGCGGCAATGCAGCCATCCTTCGCGACTTGGTCAATAAGACTTCAACCCGCGTGGGTATTTCCGCAGTGATTACCCCAAACTCGTCGGTTCTCTCGCCCGATGGTGGCTTCGTGGCGTATTCCACGTCGACATCGTTGTTCATCCAACGCAACCCGGACCAAGCTCCCGTGGCCATTCCCGCCGCCGCAGGCGTCCGTTATGTACCACCTTTTCAGCCGAGCATGGACGGAACCCAACTGGGATTTGCTGATACCTCAAGAAAAGCATTTTACCTGGCCGATATCGCAACAGTCCACGTGGCCCCGTTTCGCCTCACCAACGTTTTCGGCTTTGCCTCCGCGGCCATGAACGCGAATGCCAGATACGTGGCTCTGGATGCCTCCCTGGGCACCACCAATTCGAGCGTATACCAGATTGTGCTCCTGGACACTCAAACCGGAATCCTCCATCCGATATCGACCAATCTCGCCGGCGCTTACGGCAACGGAACGTCCCGTGATCCGGCGATAAGTGCAGACGGCCGTTTCATTACCTTCAAAAGTGAAGCTTCGAGCCTGGTCACCAACGACGGAAACAATACTCAGGACATCTTTGTCCACGATAGCCTCTTGGGCACGACGGAATTGGTCAGCCACACTCCGGAAGGTCTCCCGGCCTCCGACCGATCCCTGCGGACCGATATATCCGGCGATGGTTCGACCATCATTTTCCTTTCGGTGGCCACCGACCTCGTGAAGGCGGCTTACAACGGCTTTCCCCAGCTCTTTGTGGCATCTTTCCCATCGCCCCTGGCCGACTCCGATCACGACGGACTCGATGACGCCTGGGAACTGGCACATTTCGGCAATCTAAACCAAGGTGCGAATGACGATCCGGACCACGACGGAGCTAACAATCTGGCGGAATTCACGGCTCACACCGACCCGATGGATACCGCCTCGGTCCTTCGCCTGAGCATCCGCCTGGCAGATGACACCGCGATTCAATTTTCCTGGCCTACCATGGCCGGAGTCCGATACCAGGTCCAATTTGCCACCGGCCTCGGATCGACTGCCTGGCAGGACTTCGGCACGCCAGTGGATGGCACAGGCGAAACCGCGCACTCCCTTCCTGCCACGCCTCCTGATACGCAGCGCTACTACCGGCTGCTGGTATTGCCCTAGCCGGCTGACGGCACGTCTCTAAATCCCACTCGCTCCGGTCTCGCCAAAGGCGATAAGGGAGGGTTTTTGCTTTAATTGATTATTTTTGTAAACGCTTCTCACACGACAAGGCCAATGCCGCCTGCTCCTCGTTCCCTGAGATGGGAGGCAACGGTCAATCCTGGCGCAACGCCGCCATGGGTTGAATGCTCGCAGCCCGCCGCGCTGGGATGTAACAGGCGGCGGCGCCTGCCAGGCAAAGCAACACCACCACCCCGGCCAGCGACAAGGGATCGCTGGAATTGACCTCAAACAACTCACTCTGCAGCAACCGGGCGGCGGCAAGACTGGCGGGAATGCCCACCAGCAAGCCCCATCCCAACAGTTTGCCGCCTCCTCCCATAACCAGCCGCATGACATCTGCCTGCCGCGCACCCAAGGCCATGCGGACTCCCATTTCGCGGGTACGCCGCGCGACCCAATACGAAAGCAGGCTATAAATGCCCGAAAGCGACAGGGTCAGCCCCACCGCAGCAAAGGTGACAAAAAGAGCCACCGAAAAGCGCGGCTGCAAGGTTTGATAACCCAGTTCTTCTTCCAGCGATTCCGGTCGCCCCAGAGGTTGTTCCCGGTCCATTTCGGCTACCTGACGCCTGATCGCTGCGAGCAAGAGCCCGGAATCTCCCCGGCTCCGTATGGCCAAAGTGCGGGTGGGCGGAACCAATAGCGTGTAGGGCATGATCACTTCCGGACGGGGTTTGTTCCGCAGTCCATCGTTCTTGGTATTGCCCACCACGCCAATCACGGTGACATAAGGTTCCAGTCCCTCGCGGCGAAACACGTTTTCGCGGTCGCTCCTTTCTAGGACGTCCAGACGCAGCCGGGAGCCAATGGGGTTTTGCTCCGGGGGCCAAAGGGCGGCGGCCGCCTCATTGATGACCGCCACCGCCGCCCCATCTTCGACTTGGTGGGGCGCCAGCATTTCACCGCGTAACAGCGCAATGCCCAACGTCCGGAGATAATCGGCGCTCCCCAAATGGACCAGCATCCGGCGCGATTCCTCCGGAGCCGTTCCATCAATCGAGTATTTCGAATCCGCGCCACCTAGAGGCGAAATGAAATTCCCGATGGTGGCGGCTTCCACGCCGGGAATGGCTTTGATGCGAGTCAGCAAATCCCGCGCAAAATGATTGCGTCCTTCGGCGGTGGCATATCGTTTGGCAGGCAGCGGCACATCCAACCGGGTAACATGCTCCGGATTGAAGCCCAAGGTCACCTGTTGTTGCGCCAAAAAGCTCCTCAAGGTTAGTCCCGCGCTGACCAGCAAGACCACCGCCAAAGCCACTTCTGATACTACCAGAATCTGGCGCATGACTCCTCCCTGCCCTCCCGAACCGGCATCTTTGCCCGCGTCTTTCAAGGCCTCGGTCAAATCGGACCGGGAACTGCCAATCGCTGGCGCCAAACCGAAGACAATGCCCGTGAGCATGGAAACGCCGGCGCAAAAAAGTAGCGCGTATCCATTGAGCTCCACCCGCGACTCATTCGGGACATAATAATCCGGCATCAGGGCCACCATGAGACGGATCAGGCCGCCAGCGACGAGGAGCCCCAATACGCCACCCATGACCGAGAGCAACAAACTCTCCGTGAGCAATTGGCGCAAGATGCGCGATCGCCGCGCCCCGATGGACAGCCGGATCGCCATCTCGCGGACCCGGGCCGAAGCCCGCGCCAATTGCAGATTGGCGACGTTGGCGCAGGCGATCAGCAACAGGAACGCGACCGCGCCAAACAGCAACTTCAGGGTATGTTCCATTTCCCCGCTGGCCACCGTGATGTCGAGATAGTTAAGCAGATCGGAGGTGAAACCGTCCTTGGGGAACTCCTTGGGATATTCCGCTGCCAGTCGCGTATGCAAGGCATGCAGTTCCTGCTCGGCGGCTTGACGGCTCACTCCCGGTTTCAATCGGACCAAAGGTCCAACCCACCGAGTATCACGGCTATCGTTGCCCAACGGCAACCACACACCGTCGCTCGTGTACCACCCAAATCGGGGCGGCATAACGCCAATGACCGTATAAGATTCATCGTTGATCCGCAGGGACTTGCCGAGCGCGGAAGAATCCCCTGCGAACAATCTTTGCCACAGGCGATAACTCAAAACCGTGACGTGTTCCGGCTCCCCACCGGGTTGGATATCCGCCGGTCCAAAGGTCCGTCCCAACACCGGGGCCACACCCAGGAAACGGAAAGCGCCATCCGTCAGATAGACACCCGTAAGGGTTTCCGGCGCAAACTGGCCCGTCAACAAGACCCGGCCTGGAGAAGTCGCCATGGTCTCCGCAAAAACCGGTGATTGGGCCAGTTGCCGATATTGGGGCAGCGGATAAAATGTCCGGCCCTGGTTCGGTTGGAGACCTTTCACTTGCGGTGTCCACATCGTTTCCGGCCTGGCATAGGGGTAAGGGCTTATCAACACCCCGTACACCACACTGAAAAGGGCGGTATTGGCCCCAATACCCAAAGCCAGTGAAAGGATGGCCACCCAGGTAAATCCTGGATTTTTGCGGAGTTGCCGCCAGGCGAATTGCAGGTCTCGGAGAATGTCTTGCATAGGGGTGGAGCCAGGGCTCCCAGTTACCAACGCAAGAGGACCCCAAATGTTTCGCCAAAATCTGTCTCAATCTCGTAACCCATCGTTGCGAAAACGTTTGCACATTCAGGCGAACAATGGCGCACTGTTCGCAGGGTGAACGTTGTCAGTCCCATTGCTTCCCCGCCCAGCCCGAATGACCGACGCCCCACGTCCAGGCGCGTCGCCAACCGGGAGCCGCTCCCCCTTGCCCGCGGTCCATACCCGGTCTCCGCCTTCACACTCATCGAACTGCTGGTAGTTATAGCCATCATCGCGATCCTGGCTTCCCTGCTGCTTCCGGCACTGGCCAGCGCCAAGGAAAAGGCGCATCGCATGCAGTGCATCGGAAACAACCGCCAGCTGGGTCTGGCGTTGCACATGTACGCGAGTGATAACCAGGATGCCGTGCCGTGGCCCAACTGGGAAAACACCTACGGTCCCGGCTGGCTGTACACCCCGGTGAATGGGCACGCGCCGGATCCCTATAAGACGAATGAGGCCCCTTATATCGAGATGGGTCTTTACTACAACTATCTCAAGAATCGAAATGTCTACTATTGTCCGCTGGACCGGAGCAACCATGTCAGCTTCGTGAAGCGGGGCCAGCGGGTGTCCAGTTATATCATGAACGGGGCCGTATGCGCTTTCGGCCGGCTGAGCCGCCCCAAATACCGCCTGGGCCAATTCAACCCCTCGGCCTACGTGCATTGGGAGCCCGACATCAAACAATTCGGCACAGTGTGGGACGCGAACAAAGGGCATGACGCGAGCCAATATCCAAGCCTGGAGGAAGGCATTGGCAAACGGCACAAGCGCGGCGCGGTGGTCGCGGCATTCGATGGCCACGTTAACTTCATTTCCTTTGGCGATTTCCAGCGTGAGCAGAACCAGAATAAGCCGGGTTTGCTCTGGTGTGTGCCGGACACCCGGACAGGGGAATAAGCGCGCGAGTCGTCAGCCTTTCGATATCACAACGCGTTAATGCTTTTTTCCAACAGGTGCCGTTCAGGCGCTTTTAGTAGCCGCTGGTCGATTTTGGTGGAGAGGCGTCGGGCGGCTTCCCGTTGCTGATTGGCTTCCCATACCACGACGGCAATAACCTGCCATCGAGTTTCCTCCTTGGTCCAATCCACGTTCGCGCCATCAACGAGAGACAGGGCCTCCACCGAATGGCCGGAGCGTAATTCGGCCAACGCCAGGATACTTCGTATGGCCAAGCTACCGGGGTTTTTCGCGAACAGTGCTGCCAAGCGCGAACGGGCTTGGCTGACATTGTCCTCGAACAGTACGTCGAGGTAGGCCTTCTCCGCCGTCACCACCATTTCCGATCCAATGTGTGGTTCGAGACTCCCATAAACGGCCCGCTCCAAGACCATGTCATCACGGCGCTTGGCGAGGCGTAACAGTAGATCCGCCGCCCAAAAGACCGAACGTGGATTTGTGAGAAGACGCTCGGCAGCTTCGATGGCAATCGCCGGAAGATTCTGCGACAGGGCAAGCATCGCCACCTGTTGAAGCTGTTCGGGATTATTCGCCGCAGCACTACTCGCTTCCTGAAGCGCCTTGGCTACCGCCGCAGAATCCCCGCGTGCGCCGGAAAGCATCGCTTCGGCGCAGTGTCGCGCTACTGGTGAAAGCGGAACACCCGGATCGCTCACCATGCTGGCCACCTCTTTCCAACGGCTTAAATCGGCCAAGGCTTCGATTCGATGCATCGACAGAGTCTCGTTGGTCTTGGCTCGTTCCAACGGGATGGACGCCAAGATGTTACTCTGCCCTCGATGAACCCGTAGCCACCCGACCAGGGCTTGGGTATCGATGATGTTTTCGGGTTTTTCCAGAAGCCCTCCAACTTCGTGTAACCGCTGCGCCACACTGGCGGGTTCCGCCCGCAGTCCTAGATCAATGACCTGCAATTGATCGGCGACAGTCATTCCGGGAGTGTCTTTCAGTTGTTTGGCAATCCAGTTTAGCTCCTCCTTGGGAAGTCCTTGTATGCCTGCCAACGTACGGAGGGCAGGCCTTCTCTGGGGACTCGAGCCACGGGCGAGCTGGTCGAGAATCGCCTTGGCGGACACCGCCCGAGGCACATCTCCCCCGAGCATAACGGCCCGCGCAAGAAGATAGGACGCCAGCGGATCATTCGGATGTCTTTGGAGATAGATCTCGGCTCCGCGAATCGCCGGCCCCCAATTTCGCAGCAACACATGCTGATCGATCACCAGCAGTTGATTGGTCGGATCGTTGGCGTCGTGCGCGATTAAGCTCTGGATCTGTTCTCCGGCCAGGTCAAATCGGCCCACGTCTTGGGCAAAACGGGCAAATGCCTGCCGATCCGCGTCGGTGGCGGAACCCGTGGCCATCAATTGTTGCCAGTAGTTAAGACCCTGTGGAGAACCGATTTCGGCACAATACCGGGCCGCAAACCGGAGCACTGCGGCGTCCCGGGGCGCCAGCCCCAAGGCCGAACGAACACTTCGCGAGGCGTCTTTAATCCGACGATTCTCCAACGCCTTATACCCCTCACTGACAAGACCTTGGGCTCGCCAGGATTTGAATGCTCGATAAGCGGGGCGCGAGGCGACGTAGGCTCCTACAGCCAAGAGCACTGCCAGCAATGTCACGATCCACAACCACCGCGAACGGTCCTCAAAAACCGCAGTCTCCGGCCCGGGAGGATCCTGTTCGCTAGGGGGCGATGAATGAGGAGGTGCATCGTGACTCACGCCAAAATAGGTAACGCAATATCATCCTCTTCTCCAAGCTTTGAAACTGCTTGCCTCTGAACAAAATCTTGCGTATGCAATGCGGGACGGTTTGAGGGAGGCGTTCCAAGATTTTTCAATTCAATGAAGCGAGTACTGATTTTAGGCGCGGTCAGCGCCATTTTGGCCCAAAAGGCCAGTGCGACTTGGGTCAGCATGACGGATTCGTCGTTCTGCCAAACTTGGGACTTTAACCAACTGGCTTCTTCGGGGACGGGAACGTGGATCAACGATGACACGGCCAAGGGCTTGCAAGGCTGGTTCGCCGATTACAGCTCACAAAACGCTTCCACTGGTTCTCAAGCGATCATTGCCTCTGATGGCAGTTCGACGTCCAAGTCCCTCTTTAGCTTCGGCAACTCCTCCGACCGCGCCTTGGGCAGCGTGGCTCCCGTCAGCACCGCGCCGGGCAACCAAGTTTACGGCATCCTGCTCCGCAATACCACGGGTGCCACGCTGAACAATATTTACGTGAGCTACCGTGGCGAACAATGGCGCAACGGTGGATCGAATGTGGGGCAGTCATTGGGCGTTAGCTACGCGATCTCCTCCGACACCGGCAGCTTCTTCGTCAACAATTCCAGCCAGCACTATCCGGGTATGCTCTCTCCGGATGTAGCAACCGGAACTGGAACGCAACGCGCCTCGACCTCCGACACCTACGCCAACTGGGTCGGCGTCAGTGACGGAACATTTAACGCCCCGACAGTTTCCAGCACTGCCGGTGCCCTAAACGGAAACGCCGCCGTGAATTCCACCCTGATTTCGTTCACTCTCAGCAACTTGGGCTTAGCCAACGGGGACTTCATTTTCCTGCGCTGGCGTGACACGGATAACAGCGGCACCGACAGCGGTTTGGCTATCGATGATGTCGACATCTGCCTGACTGCGGTTCCGGAAACCGACACCGTGGCAGCCATCCTCGCTGTTGCTGCCATCGGTGGTGGAACTGCTTGGCGTCGTTTGCGCCGCAAGGCCTGATCCTTTCCCCGCCCACGAAAACGCGCCCACCTTACGGTCGGCGCGTTTTTTGTTTACCGAAGCCCCCCAGGCTCCCACTCTGCCCGACTACCTTAAACCGCTAATAAGTGAGTACCATCTGCCCGTTGGTCACGCCGCCAACATGCAATACAGGTTGGCTCTCATCTTGCAGTTGGAAGAATTGCGCCGGATTGGAGACCAGCGGTACACGTATCAATCGGGAATAGGGGTCAAACACGGCGTTCGGATCGGCTGTCAGCGAAGTCACAAGATTCGTGGTGCTCAATAGTTGGAGCGATCCAGGCAGCAACTTGAAGATCGCATGTGAAGGATAGTCACCGTAGATGACGCTGACGTGGACCTCGACTTCGCTGCCGACCGGCGCAGTTGGGATGCTCCACGGGATCTCGGTGTCCCCGGGGTGAATCACCACGCTAAAGACTGCATTGGTAAAGGGATTGTCGCGGGTGAAAGTCTGGGCTGTCGATAGGGCCACTGTGACTTCGGCTGCGGCGGGTTCGTAAAGATACGCTTTGCCTGCCAACAGGTTGGTGGTGGAACCATTATAGCCTAACCGATCAGTGACAATCCGGGCGACCGAGTTGGGCGCTGTTTGATAGAGTGCTGGCTGGCTGAGTGCCTCGATGCCTGCTGGCGATCGCGAACGGACCCGGTACGAGTCGGTATCCAACGAATGGAAGCCGACGACCTCCACTCGATGCTCGGTGGTTAGATTCGTATCGATTGCCAGGTGGCTGAAGGGCAACGAGTCTCCCAGCGAAAACTCCACCCGGGAATCGGAGGGCATGCTTGTTTTCCAGGTGATCACCACCCGGTCGGGCCGCATACTGTACGATTCGGGTCCGGCCACAATGGCGTTTCCCAAAGTCGTCCCCAACAACACTGCCGGACGTCCAGCCTGTTTGAGGAGCAAACCGGGTGCATTGGATGCCGACGAAGCCACCGTCGCCCGGTAGCGACCCTGCCCCAAATCCGTCACTGCCCCTTGGCGCACACCATCGCCATCAAAACTCACGGCCATGTCGGTCGCCCGGCCGGGTCCCAAACGCTGATTGAAACTGTCGCGCGGGGTGAATTCATACGCCCACTGGCTGATGCCGTTGGAAGGCATTCCGAGCAGTGTGATCATGTCCACCGTGGAAAGGGATGAAATCCCGGTCTCAACTCGAACCGCATAGCGAGCTTCCCGGGTAAACGTATGCCCCTCCTTCACGAAGGTGAATCGGGCGTGGATTTGGTATTCACCCTCCGCAGGCGGCATCAGGGACGTGGCATAATAGTGATCGTTCGCCACTGCATCCCCACCGGAGCCATCATCCCGCAGGGTCAAAGCATTGGTGATCACCCGGGATGAGGGGCCGGTGCCAGAGGCAGCCAAGCTGTCGAGCGTGGCTTGCCGAGACGAAATGGAATCTCCAGCGATGGTAGATTCCAGGACGGGCGTGGCGCTGGCATCGATTTCGCCAGCATCCAGGCCACTAGCGACGATTTCCACGGAACCCGTCACCGTGTCAAAGCCGTTGGTTGGCCAATATGAATCACGAATCCTGAAAGTCGGGCGCAACAATTCCCCGGTATAGGCGTAAGGACTAGGTGGCGCGGGTTCGACGCGGCCCAATCCATTGCCCAAAGCCGCCACAAAATAGTTCTCGTTTTGTCCCACGCCACCCAGTGCCCGCCGGAGACGAAACGTCCACAGGCCGTCGTTGCCGCCGCTGGGCGGCACTCCAATCCGGACAATATGCCAGGTCGTACCTTTGACGCTCGAGATCGCTGGATTGTTGAGATTCAACACCGTCCCCGCTGGGGAAACGATTTCCAAGCCTAGCGCGCCTTGGGTCACGGCCTTGTCCCAAATGGCCACGAAGGTGACCGCCACGTCTCCATAGGAGGCATAGTGGCCATCGCTCGAAGTGTTAACTCCAGCAGTGAGCGAGCCCTTGCCGGTCATCCCCAACGCACCTTCAAAGGTATTGGCGAATTGGAGGGCCAACTGTTGCTTAACCTCGAAGGCTCCGCCCTCGGTACTTAAATAGAATCCCGAGTGATGCGCCGCCGTCCGCGCGAGAACCGACGGCGTCAGCCACCAGGCAGTTCCGAGACCCAGATAGTGTTCCGGCAAATTTTGGAAGGAGTGGCCCATATCGGCCATGTCCATTTCATCATCATGGCAGCTACAGGCATCGCCACAACTGCAAGCCGGCCCACAGATACACAGACCTGGATCGGTATTCTGCGCGCCGTCGGTTAGCGTAAGGATCAGCGGATTGGTGTTGGTCCCAGATCGTACGAGGTTGCGGGCCGCCTCGCGCCCCGCCTCGATGGAGGTCTCCCCGTTCGCTGAAATATTGGCCAAGGCAGCGGTGAAATTCGCAAAAAAATCAGGGTCCGTGATGGAAGTCAGCGGCAGGTTGGTGACCACGTCACTCGCAAACGACACTAATCCAACTCGGTGACTGTTAGGAGCTCCCGGAATGGTTTGCGGCAACAGGTGAACCAGGAAATCCAGGCCCTCTTTCGCCGCATTCAAGCGGCTCGTGGCGTCGGTTTGGGTAATGGAATGATTCATACTACCGGAACGATCCAACGCCAGCACCAGATCGACCGGTTGGGTCCTCAGCCAGGAATCCGATATGTCGGTAATCGCCGAGTGCCACATCCAAAATGCCGGATCCAAGGGGCTTTTGTCCGTACTACCCATATCGCCGTTCCGGCCATCGGGAAGGAAGTCGGCGTAGCCCAGGGCAAAATGGGTGGTGGAATGCCACGTCAGGTTCACCGATTCCCCCACTGCGTTAAGGGTCGGCAAGGCTGGGGAAGCGGCAATAGAACCTAAAGTGCCGGCGGGAGGAACACGAAACGAGACCGGCATCGGCTGGCACTCGGGCCGCATGGGCGAATTCGGAGCCCGAATCAGGCCGTTATTAAACTCCACATGGCCCTCCGACATCGGATTGCACGAAACGTAGGACGTCAGCCGGTCATAGCCACGTTCCAGCCGCCAGGAATTGTACGCATTGATATAGGCCTGATGGAAAAACAGGAAATTGGTGCCCAGATTGCGGTCGCTATTCAGGTGCATCGAGTGATGGTTCTCGTGCAGGTGATAAATCCGGAAGAACGACGGCGCGGTTTGGGCTTGGCGCGCGGGATTATCCCGGTCGTCGAACTTCCAGCCCGACAAATCGAATCCAGGCGTGAAGTTGGTGGCGGGCTGGATCAGAAACTGGGCAATCAGGTCGTCCTGGCGAATGCCTTGCGCCCATGAATAAAGGCCCGTCACGCCTGCCATCCAAATCCACAGGCAAGCGATACGAAACAAAACCGTGTGCGGCCGGGAAGTTTTCATGGTGGGTCTGGATATCCAGCAAGGCACTTTTTCAGATTTTTACAAGACGAATAGACGATTGAATCGGCCCCTTTTCTACCACGGAGTATCAAGTGCCCCAGCCAGGCCCAAACGCCCCAAGATCCGGCAGGACCGACAATACGCCTGGACCGATGAGATTGTTACACGAAGAAGGGATACTAACGAAACTCTTACCGGACGAAACCTCCCAGCGATCCCAGAGCCCTCCGACACGGGATTTTGCAACTTCGTTATGAAATCCCCAGAGGAAAAATGCCATTCACCCACGGTAAAACCAATCCCGGGTCTTAACGCCGAACTGCCCGGTTCCTCCAAAATCGAGCCAACGGCTCGCGTTCGACCATCTATTGGAACCGGGGCTTCTCTTCCCTAGAATAGAACAGGGCAAGAGTGCAACGCCGCCGCCGGTACTATGAAAGTCGGTCCAGTATCCGATCAAGCCGCACGTGGGTGGCGATGATATCCTGGATGACCCGAATCTTTTGCGCATCCTCTGGCCTGGTTTTTACGATCAAATCATGGACTCTTGACGCTACTGAATAGCTGTCCGAGGGAACCATCAGTACCGGACATGACAGCGTGCGAAGCAGTTTCAGCGAAGCGTCAGTGGGTTTGACATCATCGGAAAGGACAATACCCGAGAGCGATCCACTTCCCTGGCGGGTCCATTCTGCCGCCGCAGACAAGATATCTTCACGATCCGCCGGGGCAATAAGGAGAACACCTGACTTGAACAGGCTGCGGGCGCGTACTGCTCCCATGGCTCCAATCACCACGCTATCGACGATTTGGTTCAGGGAAAGCGCACTGCTGATGACCTCGGCTTTCAGCTCTTCCCGGATCAATTCGATGGTTGGCCGGGACAGAATAGGCTGATAGGGAACGACACCAAGTAATTCAAGCCCCTTGCGCTTCAAACCGCGCCGGGCAAATTCGGTGATATAGTCGAGTTTTTCTGGCAACACCTTATTGAGAATGACCCCGATGACTTCCACCCCTTCCTTCTCGAAAAGGGCATGATTCATCACGGCTTCGTCGATAGGCTTGCCAATCCCGCCTTGGGTAACGATAACGACCTTCGAAGCCAGCACTTTGGCGACCGTCGCGTTAGACAAATCAAATACGCTGCCCACACCAGCATGGCCGGTGCCTTCACAGAGGACGAACTCCTTTTCCCATGCCACGCGATCAAAAGCCTTTTCAATTCGACGGACGAGGGAATCGAAGTTGGATGATTGCAGGTACTTCCGCGTGAAATCAGGCTCAACGGCGATGGGGCTCATGTCCACCAAGGGACAGTTGAGACGGAAAACTCGATCCATCAGTACCGAATCTTCGTCGATCTTTTGCTCGTCGATCTCCACGAAACGTTGGCCGACCGGTTTGATATATCCAACGCTCCCGTAACGGCGTTGCAAAGCGGCCAGGAGTCCCAGGGAGGTGGTCGTTTTTCCGTCGTTCTGGCGAGTCGCCGCGATAAACATCCGCGGCGTTATTTTGTTGAGCAGCATAGGATCGAGAATGGGCCGGAGGCAGTCTTGTCGCGTGCCAAGGAGAAATTAGAGGTCGCCCGGGAGCGACTCCCCTGCCCCGGGATAGAGCTTCTGATATTCGATGCTCTGCAATCCGACAATCGCGGCAACACCCAGGATATCGTGGGCATTGCTACCGCGGGACACATCCGAGGCCGGACGGTCCAGCCCCAGCAAGATCTGCCCGTAAGCATTAGCGCGGGCAATGTGCTGGATCAGTTTGCTGGCGATATTACCCGAGTTAAGATCGGGGAATATCAATACATTGGCCCGGCCGGCGACTTTGCTGTCGGGCAGCTTGCGGGCGGCAATCTCCGGTATGAGCGCGGCATCCACTTGCAATTCGCCATCGAAATCCGCTTCCAAACCGACTTCCTCAGCTTTTTGGTGAGCCAGCGCGGTGGCCGCCTGAACCTTTCCTATGCTCGGATGCGTTGCACTCCCCTTGGTGGAGTAGGAGAGCATGGCGACCCGGGGACGGATGCCTAAAAGCTGCCTGGCCAGTCGCGCAGTGGACACGGCAATGTCAGAGAGTTGCTCGACGTTGGGTTCGGGAATGACGCCGCAATCGCCCATAAACAAAACACCCCGTTCCCCGAACCGGGTA